>NZ_JBKQQD010000055.1:0-8344 GCF_052144515.1 Mycobacterium sp.
GCTGATCACCCACCAACAGCATCACGTCATCGAATCGACCCTGCCGATTCTCACGTCCCAAAGCCACACACCGATTCTCCAGGCACACCCGCGCCAACCCCGCCCAGCCACGCCGAAACCGGCACACAAAATCAGCGGCGTCCTAGGAGTCTGCTGAATAACGGGTGCTTGGGGGCGGGGTGCCTCGCGGCGCTCTGTGGCGCTGATTTGAAGTCAGACCCGGAGGTCGACAGAAGAGGTCACCCCGCCATTGGTCAGGTTGGCAGCTTGTAGCGGTTCGGGCAAGTACTTCGGTTGGTGTCAGGCCAGCGCCCAGGCGTCGGCCGTGCGGGTCAATCCCATCGCGATCATTCTTCGCAGGTTCAGGGCGGCGACGCGGTGATGCAGCCACTGGTCGTTGCTGGCGGTACCTCGGTAACGCAACTTGCGGTTACCGCGGGTCAGCCAGGCGATAGCACGTTCGACCATCGGCCGATGTTGGCGGTATTCGTTGAGCCACTGAGGTTTTCGTGCTTCCACTCGGGCGGATCGCTGCAGGGCGTGGTGTGGTGAGACCTTCAGGGTCTTGCCTTTGACGGCGGTGGTGGATCGGGTCCGCAGACTGCAGTTCCGGCAGGCCACCCCGTAAACGGCTGCACCATGGGCGGTGAGGCGGCGGGTCAGCCCGGCGGGGCAGCTCACCTGACGGCTGGCGTGGTCGATAGTGAAGTCATCGATGGTGAATCCGCCCTCGACGGCGGGTCGCAGTGGAGCGGGTTTGACCCGATCACAGTGGCCGCGTGCGGCCAGTTCGGCACGGAACTCCCCAGAGCCGTAGGCCGAATCGGCCAACACCGTCACCGGCGCGGTTTCGGAATCGAGAAGGGTCAGCCCGACGGTGGCCTCACTGTTGGCTGCACCATTGGCCTGGTGCAGAGCGCAGTCGGTGATGATTCCGGTGTCGGGTTCCACCGCGATGTGGGCCTTGTAGCCGTCTTGGCGGCGGTGCACGCTCTTGTGAACGTGGCGGGCCTGCTCATCGACTGTAAAGACCACCCGATCGCTGACGACCTGGCGGGCGATGCGCCAGCGTCCGTCGGTGCCATCAGAGCCCTCGACCGGTTCGACGTCCTGGCCGGCGACCAACGCCAGCAGCGCGACCGCCTCAGCAGCACGCGGCCCGAGTTGCTGGTCGGGCAGATACCCCAGCAGCCGATGAGCATCGGTAACCAGCGCATCCACCAACGTCTCTCGAGCCGCGGCGTCGTCCCAGCTGATGGTCGGTTTACCCGGGTCGCCGTAGTCATGGGCGCTGCAGTGGGCGGCGATAACCTCAGGTGCGCCAGGCACCTCGCGCCCAACGCGGCGGATCGCACCAACGAGCTGGGTCACGGTGTCCTGGGTAGCCACCGCATCATCGAGGACCGTGGAGTCCAACGCCCGGCGTGTCTTACCCGACAAGGCACCGGTCTCAGCGACCACGGCTTTGACGGCATCAAAGATGCGATTCGGTGCCTGCGAGACCGCCAAACGGCGCCGCCAATAGGTCAGCGTCGTGGAATGAAACGCCGCAGCGGTGACTGGCAGCCCGCAGGCGGCTTTCCAGCGCAGATCAAACGTGACCGCATCGACGGTCTCGTTATCGGAGAGCCCGTGCAAGGCCTGCAAGGTGATCACCGAGGCCATCACCTCCGCCGGCACACTCGGACGGCCCCGCCGCGACGGGAACAGATCAGCGAACATCTCCTCAGCGAACAACTCCCGGCGATGGGCAGCCAGGAACGCAAACACGCTGTTGCCCTTCAGAAGATGACCGGCAACCGACTCCGCATCCAACAATTCACGCTGATCATCGGATCGACCCTGCACCCATCAATCATCCCGAAAACCCCAAAACAACCACCGCCGCCACGCGGATTAATTCAGCAGACCACCAGGCAGACCAGAGGTTTGTTATACATGTGCGTCGCATACCTGTAGTATCGGATGGAGTACCTTTACTCTCGGGCCGCTGATCGCTGACGCCCGCAGCATCGACCACAGCGCGGGCCCGACAGCTCGGCAGGAGCGGCCATGCCCACCCCGGTATCGGATAACCCGTCGATACCTCACTCGTCTGCCACTCCGACAATCAGCGCCCAGGGGCACCTCGTCACCGGCTCAGGCTTTCTCCCTTACCACAACGTCACCGTCAAGATCAGCCGCGCTGGAGAGGACATTAGTGACTACCTCGCTTACGTGACGGACGGCGACGGCGACATCGATTGCGAGCTACTCGACAGCGTCACGGGCACCTTCCACATCGCCGCAACCGACCACCGCCCCGATCCTGACGGTGTGTGCGGCCGCCTGTGGAGCAACACCTATACCCTCGTCGTGGCTGAGATGTAACCAGCCCACGACAATCAGGCCGCGATGCTCCCTGGCGAGTGGGATTGGCGCCGCCGTGCACTGACACGGCGTGGTTCGGTCCGCCCACCGGACCCGGCACTTGCCGCCGCCCCAGGTGTGCGTATCAAATGGAAGAGTGTCCTGGGGATCGTTGATCGTTGCGATTCGCGGAGAAAGTGGACCGCGACCGGCACGCCCAGGAGGCGATCGGAGTCGCATGCCTACCGACGTGCCCGGCAATCAGCCACCTGCGTGGCCGGTCCGACCGACCGGCCCCATGATTAGCGCCTCCCGCGGCCAGGTCTTGATTACGGGCAGCGGATTCCTGCCCAACCGTTCGGTCACCATCCGCATCACGTACTTCGGTGAAGACATCGTGGACTACCTCACCTACGTCAGCGACGCCGACGGGTACCTAAGCGCACCGCTGCCGGAGACCGCAGTTAGCGAAACCGGGCACATCGCCGTCACCGACCACCGCCCCCACCCCGATGGTGACGGGGGCCTGCTGTGGAGTAACACCGTCATCGTTACCTCTAGCGGTACGTGAAATACAGCACGGCCAAAGGCGCGCCCATAGATCGCGAGTGACCCCGACAGGGAGCCGTTGACGGGTCGGTCCGCTGAGCGGACCGGATTCTTGCCCGGCCAAACCGCCTTGGCGTGCAATGGAACGGGCTTTCTTCTCGCTGGCCAGTCGTCATCGATAAAGGGGTGATCCGTGGACACGGACCCGTGTGCCGCGAGGGTGTGGTGGAGCACCATCGGTGCTGCCTCAGCAGATTCGACTTTTACCGGTCTGCTCGCCGGCTTGCTGATCGCCGCCGCTGCGGCGCTGCTCGTGCAGTGGTATCAGGGTGCAGCTCCCCCCACGATAGCGTTGTTCGGTTCCGGCGTGCCAGTTCTGACGCTTTCCACCTATCTGTTCACCGTAATCGGCGCAGTGCAATACCCAAAAGATATTGACTATAAGACACCCAGAGGCCTCGGTGACAGCCTTTGCAACCAGTTGTGGAGTGAATGGCTCCTAGCAACCGGTTCGCTTTTCATCGGTAGCTCTGTCCTTGTCTGCGGGTTAGGTTGGGCGCTCGTAAGCTACGCTGATAATCTCGCGGTGGAGCTTTGCAAAAGAAATGATCCAATTGAGACAGTAGAGCACAATCGCAGGTTCTTCATCCGTTTAAATGCATGGCTTTCAGCCGCAGCTACAGCCGCGACGACCGCTCTACTTATAGTCACAAGTGTACTTTACTTGCAGGCCATTGGCCAACAGAATATGCACTTCGAAATATTCGGCGTCAAGTGGTACCTCCTGTTCTTCGTTTATTTATTTGGCCTGTATCTTATCGGCCGTGTATCGTATGTCGTTTTTAATCGCACACGCAGCGCTAGGCGTGCGAACAAGAAATCGTGTGCCGACTATGTCGCCGGTGGCCCACCTGTCGCCGCAGATAACGAAGGCATAAGAGCGGGCGTAAGCCCCGGGCGGCCACCCGCCACAAAAGATCTAAGATCCGCACAAGATCTAAGATCCGCACAGCGTAAGAAATTAGCAATGCGTGCCGCGCTGGAGTTTGCCGTCTTGATGTTGGTCGCGCTCGGTGCACTCCTGGCTGTTTATCTGACATCAGAAGCTGTAGAACACCGACACTGGGGGCCGGTCGACCCCGATATAGTCATCTACGTGGTTGTCCTCTACATTATCGTCCGAGTGATCTATGTCCTGGTTATGGGTATCATCGAACTGGTATCACCCAGAAAGGACGACGCCCCCACTTACAACGAAGCTATCCCACCGGCGAACGCAAAATCGGAAGAGCGCATCCGGATGAAGTACGACCGTGGAAGGCTTCACGCGACGACATATACCGTTGTCTTTTTGGCGATATTAGGAACTTTCTTCGTAGTCGCGTTAACACAGGGACCTTTATGGCCCGTTCCGCGGATTCTCATATCGCTCTTCCTCGGCGGCCTTTATCCAGCTATTGTCCTCGCGGGGCTTAGCTCTTCAGTCCCCGCCGCCGAGGATGTCAGGAAGCCAAAATGGGAGACGGTGCGTTGGTTGGGGTTTATACCGTGATGCTTTATCAAGCACCTGGCGATCCGTCGATAAAGCCTCGATAAGCGACGGAATGCCACCGTGCTTGTGATTGCGGCGTTAGCCTCGATTTTTCGCGCGACCAGCAGGCTGGAGGTGGCCTTGTGTAGGTGATCTTTGGTCGTAAAGCTCGTCGTCGCTTGCCGGTGTGAGTCCGGTCCGGGTAGCTGTCAGGAGGCCCGGTAGCAGACTGGCGGCTTGGTCTGGAAACGGATCAGGTCGAAGCCCAGTGTCGAAAGCCCTTGAGGGGGAGCGACTGAGCGGTCCGTAGCATGACGCGAAGCCTGCGGCGTCGTTAGAGGTCCGTCCGTTAGGACGGGTGCAGGGAGTGCCGAGCCCCCGAAATCAGGGCGAAGGCCATGGAAGGCGCTGAAGACCTGAATGTGCAGGCGCTGAAGAACTCCCCGGCGTATGGGGCTCGGAACGCTCAGATAGTGGCGACGGGAACTGGTGAGGCCCTCCCCGGCCCGGCAACCTGCGAAATGTGTTGTTGGAGCGCGGCGCTCTATAACCAGTGAACCTGGGAAGTGAGCTGTCAGTCGGGTGGGCGTCGGAGGCGGTCGTAGTACTGGTTGAGCCGAGCGGACAACACAACCGTCGGTGAGGGAAGGACCGCTGCTTCGTCGATGCGTATCGCGTGTAGTGGAGGTGCCCGGTGAGTGCCGTTTCGGCTAGTCCCGCCGCTTTGGGGTCCGCGCCTGCGGATCCGGTTCGTGCCTTACAGCATGCGCTGTACCGGGCGGCCAAGGCCGATCCCGGGCGACGGTTTCATGCGTTATGGGACAAGGTCTTTCGCAGAGACGTCCTGTGGCGTGCGTGGGTGATGGTGTACCGGAACCAGGGTGCACCGGGCATCGACAAGACCACCTTGGCCGACGTCGAGGAGTACGGGGTGACCCGGCTGCTGGACGAGTTGGCCGCCGAACTGCGGGAAGGGCGGTATCGGCCGTTGCCGACGCGTCGGGTGTTCATCCCGAAGCCGGGCACGACCGAAATGCGCCCGTTATCGATTCCCGCCGTTCGGGACCGGATCGTGCAGACGGCGTGCAAGATCGTGCTCGAGCCGATCTTTGAAGCCGACTTTATGCCGTGCTCGTTCGGGTTCCGGCCCAAGCGGGCGGCGCACGATGGGCTCCAGGTCCTGGTGGACGAAGCGTGGCGGGGCCGCCGGTGGGTGGTTGAGACGGACATCGCGAACTGTTTTTCGGCGATTCCGCATGAGAAGTTGATGCAGGCAGTTGAGGAACGCGTCTGCGACCAGGCTGTGCTCAAACTTCTGCGCGCGATGCTGCGCGCGGGAGTGATGCAGGACGGTGTGGTGCGGCGCGAGGTGACCGGCACCCCGCAAGGCGGCGTGGTCTCGCCGCTGCTGGCGAATGTCTATCTGCACCGGATCGATCGGGCGTGGGACGTTCGCGAGTTCGGGGTGCTGGTGCGTTATGCCGACGACGCCGTGGTGATGTGCCGCTCCCGGCAGCAGGCGGAGGCCGCGCTTGCGCGGCTTCGGGCACTGCTGGCCGAACTCGGTTTGGAACCGAAGGCGGCCAAGACTCGGATCGTGCACCTTACCGACGGGGCCGGGGGACTGGATTTCCTCGGCTTCCACCATCGGTGGGTGCGCGCTCAGGGTCGCACCGGTGGTAAGGGCGTCGCCTTCCTCGCCCGCTGGCCGGCGGACAAGGCGATGCAGCATGCGCGCGACCGGATCCGGGAGTTGACGGATCGTCGCCGGATGCTGCTGGGTGTGGAGTACATCGTGGGAGAGGTCAATCGCTTTCTGCGAGGCTGGGGCGGGTACTTCCGGTACGGGAACTCGGCCCAGCGGTTCAACCAGATCAGGGATTACGCGGTGATGCGGATCGCGGGCTTCATTGCGAAGAAGCATCGTCGCTCCCGGGCGTTCGGTCGTTGGGTTATTGCCTACGCGTCGGACAATCAACTCGGGCTGATCCGCCTTGACGGAACTGTTGTTGCACCCAGGCCTTTCCGGGCCTGGCGGGTGGTGCCGAATGCCGGCGGTGAACGGCGTCGGTAAGCCGTGTGCGGGAGAACCGCATGCACGGTTTGACGGGCGGGAGCTGGAAACGGAACAACGATCGGGCCAGGGCCACGGAGATGAAGGACACCAGGGGAAACCCTGTGGTCACCAGCGGCTCCGAGACCTACCGTCGATCCACGTCACCGCGCCAGCTCTCGACCCTACGCGAAACTCCACGTGACACGTGCTTAAGTTAGCGAAAGTGCCTGTCCGGCAAGGGATAATGAGACTTCTCTAGGGTCCGTCATTCCGAAGCGGAGGCACTTTCTAGGTGAACAGTAGCGCAGCGGTTTCACGAGTGAAAGTATCGGCGGACGGCCAAGGGGTTGTGTCGCATGCCGGGGTGGGGATATTGCGCAATTTAGCTGACCTGACCGGGCTATCTTCGCAGGTCACCGCAGCGTTGGCCGAGACCTACAGGGGGCCGTGGATCCATGCCCCCGGCGATGTGTTCGCCGATCTGGCCGCCGCGGTCGCCGACGGCGCGGACTGCGTGGACGGGGTCGGCGAACTGTTCGCCGACCGCGAGCAGGTATTCGGGGCGGTGGCCTCCACGACCACGCTGTGGCGGCTGGTTGATGAGCGCATCGACACCGCGCACCTGCCGGCGATCCGAGCGGCCCGCGCCCATGCCCGGGAACGCGCCTGGGCAGCGGGGGCGGCACCGGTTCAGGATGGCTGGCTGCATCTGGATGTGGACGCCACCATCTGCCTCGATCACTCCGACAACAAGGAAAACGCTGCGGCGACCTGGAAGAAAACGTTCGGGTTCCACCCGCTGCTGGTGTTTTTGGACCGCCCCGACATCGCCGCCGGAGAAGCCCTGGCCGGGCTGCTGCGGGCGGGCAATGCCGGGTCCAACACCACCGCCGATCACATCAGCGTGCTCGACCAGGCGCTTCGCGCCCTGCCGGCGGCCTACCGGCCGGGCCCGAACAATCCAACAGCCCCACAGATGCTGATCCGGTCGGACTCAGCCGGGGCCACCTACGGGTTCGCCGCCGCCTGCCGCGACGCACACGTGGGATTCTCGCTGGGCGCGGTCATCAACGCCGCCTGCCGTGATGCCGCCGAGGTCCTCACCGCGACCAACAGTTGGTATCCGGCGATCGAGACCGGCGGCGGCATCCGCGAGGGCGCCTGGGTCGCCGAGGCCACCGACCTGGTCGACCTGTCAGCATGGCCACCGGGTACCCGGCTGATCCTGCGCAGGGAACGGCCCCATCCCGGCGCGCAGCTGCGCTTCACCGACTCCGATGGGCACCGCATCACCGGGTTTCTCACCGACACGCCCAACGGCGCCATACCCGGTCAGCTCGCCGGATTGGAACTACGTCATCGTCAACACGCCCGCGTCGAGGACCGCATCCGTCAGGCCAAAGCCACCGGCCTGCGCAACCTGCCGTTCCACTCGTTCGCCGCCAACAGTGCATGGCTCGAAATCATCATGGCAGCAACCGATCTGATCGCCTGGGCCAAACTCATCGGCTTCACCGACCACCCCGACCTGGCGCGCTGCGAGATCGAAACCTTCCGCTACCGGGTGCTGCACGTGGCCGCCCGCATCACCCGCGGAGCCCGCCAACTACGCCTGCGTATCGACGCCGCCTGGCGCTGGGCACAAGCAATCGCCACCGCCTGGTGTCGCATCCGCGCCGCGTTCCGATAAACCCGCCGCTCCTTGCCCCGACGAGACGAAAGACCCCACCGGCCCCAAGGAAGCCCGCCCACCGCAGCGACACCGGCCGACCTGTCACACCCACCTGCAACAATCAAGCCCGACAGGCGACCAGCACCGACTTCAACCCCGCTGAATCACGCCGCACGAAAAATCGAGG
>NZ_JBKQQD010000056.1:0-2577 GCF_052144515.1 Mycobacterium sp.
ACCTACCCACAGTCCGCGCTGCACTCGAACGCGAAACCGCCGAACCTGTCGTGCACAATGACCAGGTGAGCGCAGCCTGATGCTCACCGGACCGCCACCGAAGTTCCACGGAACTCGGGACAACCTCGAGCGTATCGGCGCTAGCTGATAGCCCGTTGACGCCGAAAGTGAATTCCTGAATTGCCGCCCGGTTTCCTGGCACCCGGACCTGAAATCGCGCACGGGCGCGGCGGGTCTGACACGATGACGAGGTGTCCACACCCAACGGTCCCGCCCACGCAGCAGGGCCAAGCCTGCATCAGTTGACGACGCCGCGAGCGGCGGCCGTGGCCGGGGTTCTGTTCGCGTTGTTTTTCGGCGCCACGCTGATCCTGATCCGCGTGAAAATGCCAGAGGGAGTGGGTGACTCGGCGGAATGGCTCGACTCACAAAGAGACGGCATTTCAACGGCGACGAAGCTGATGCCGTTCGCTGGTATCACCTTCCTGTGGTTCATCGGCGTCGTGCGGGACAACCTCGGACGCTACGAGGATCGGTTCTTCGCATCGGTGCTTTTAGGCAGCGGTCTGCTGTTTTTGGCGATGATGTTCGTCTCGACCGCAGTCGCCGCCGCGCTGGTGGCTACCAATGCGGGCGTCACCGATCCCGCGGCGCATGTCAAGGTGATCGCGTTCGGCAAGATGGTCGTGGTGTCGGCCGCCAAAACCTACGCCATCCGGATGGCGGCGGTGTTCATGATTTCGCTGGCCACCATTTGGCTCAAGACCGGGCTGATGCCGCGGTGGCTCGTCGCCATCAGCTATCTCGTGGCGCTCGGGTTGCTCATCGCGGGCGACGTCTCTATGTGGCTGACATTGGCATTTCCCGTCTGGGTGTTGGTCGTTAGCGCATTGATTTTGCTCCGCGCGGGCTACATCGACGAACAGCGTGCTGCCCTCGAGTGAGCGTGACTGTGCAAGGTCCTTATGGTGCCTTGCTATGCGCACGCTGAGTGCGAGTTGTGAACGGATAACGCCGCTTTCGCGTTGATGCCACCGCCGACCCATGTCGTGGTTTATCTCTTGCTGCCGACGGGACCGCCCCGATCAAATTTGGCTTGGTTGCCCTCTCCGTCACGAAGACACCTTGTCGACGCCGCGCTAGCGTTAACGAAAGGTGAGGTTGAGTTCGTACGAGCAGCGAGCAGCCGCTTCGGTCCGGCTCAGCAGCGTAGCGTCGGTCGCGTGCTCGGCACATCGGGCACGAGGAGAGTGGACACCAATGGCAGATGCGTCCGCTTAAATCAGCACCGGCACCGCTAGTCGCCCCGGGGCTCTCACTTCAGTCGAACTGTCCGGTCTAGATCGGGCAATCGCTCAGGCCACCCGGTGTTCCCAGAGGTCAAGTAGTTATCGACGGCACCTGTGCTTTTCCAACCACTAATGGACACCCCTCTGGCTCCGTTAGGCTTCCGAATGGCACCCTCAACTACGTTGTACTGTCCCTTAACCAAAGCGGGAGCGATCTCGGCCAAGGGGTGGCATCGTCGGTGACGGCGGTTGCGTTCTGGGCGGTGCACATGGGCGCTAGCCGCCGCCTCAATGGAAAGGCTGGAGAGTGGCAGAGCAACCCCTCGACGCCTCAACTCGTCTCGCGGCGCAACGCACACGCCTGGCTCAGGAACGAACCCTGATGGCCTGGATCCGAACGAGTACGTCTTTGATCGCTTTTGGTTTCACAATCTTCAAGTTTTTCGAGTATCTCGCAACGAATGAGAGGCGTCGCGAACCGATCCTTAGTCCCTGGGTCGTCGGGATGATTATGATCCTGGTGGGCCTTACGGGTTTAGCGCTAGCGTGGATTCAGCATCACCAGGAGATGAAAGCACTACGGGCAGAAGTTGGACCCATGCCGTACTCGATAGCGGGCATCATGGCCGGCTTCATCGCCGGTCTGGGTGCCATCGCGCTGATCCTCGTGGCCTTCAGGCTGTAGCGCTTCGCGTGATTCGCCAAACTGGGCACAATTCGCGCCATAATTGCCGACTTAGCCAGTACCTCATCGCTTTCTCGCGCTTTGATGCGCTGGCTGATCGCCGCCGTGGTGACGTGTAGCCGACCGGCCGCGGCATCAAAGCTGTCGAACAACAACTTGAGGAGGTAGCCGATTTCCGCCCTGGCCGCGACTGGTTCTCCGTTCGACGACAGCGAGATCTGAATGCGAGCGACAGGTTTCGATTCGGAAACCATGTGCGTTCTGGGATACGCCGCATGCCGGGACAGCCGCGGCGGTGCTGACTGGCCAGTTCTCCGAATGTTTGTCATCAACGGGCTGTTGTCGATCGGTGAGACGGCCCAGGGTGGGGTATCGGGCCCACGCAAATGAGCCCGCAAGGTTGCCGCCCAGACGGCGGTCATGCCATCCAGTGATAGTAGGCGCGAGATGAGTAGGACCCAGCACAAGCCGGGCATCATTCGTATTGGCGGCACAGGACGCTCAAAAGCCCTTGCGCCAGCTAGCTTTTCGTAGTGCTGAACTTCCTCGGCCACCCACCGTTCGAACACTGCAACTCATCTGTTCACTGGCTCAGCCTCGACC
>NZ_JBKQQD010000057.1:0-3558 GCF_052144515.1 Mycobacterium sp.
CCCTTGCGTCCTGCCATACGACCCAAGTGACTTCCGGCTGCACCGGCGCCTGCGGCTCGTCTGCCGGTTTTGCCACCTTGACCGGCGGTTGCTTTGGCGCCGCTTTCACCGGTTTGGGGGCGTTGTCCGGGTGCTTTTTTCCCCGCAGATCACGGATCCGTTTTCCCCGCAGATCACGGATCCGTCTCTTCGCTGCCGCTTTGGCCGGTTTCGGGGCCGGCTTTTTCGGCTTTTTCTTGGCCGACACCTTCGCGGCCGGTTTCTTCTTTGCTGTTTTCTTTGCCATTTGTCTCGACACCTGCTGAGGACCTGTCTTGATGATTTATTTTATCAGGATTGGAGCGTAGGAGCCATAGCCATTCACTAAATTGTCCAAGTTTCCTAAATTGACGCGAGTCAAAATGTGCCTACCTGCGTTTCGTACTCGGCAAGAACTCCTCTGTCCTGTTTGGTCGAATCTTCGTATGATCCCACCCCTCGATTCACGTACCGCAGGATCAGTGAAGATGTCCAAGACTTTCAAAAGCGTTGTTTTCATATGCACCGGCAATTACTATCGCTCTCGTTTTTCAGAGTACCTCTTCAATGCCCTGGCCGAGAAGCGCGGCCTGTATTGGCGGGCAACCTCCCGCGGGTTGAAGACTTGGAGGGTGGCGGCAGATGAAGGCCCCATTTCCGAATTCACCGCGTACCGGTTGACCGCCCGGGACGTTCCCTTCGACGGCCGACGATTTCCCATTCAGCTTTCCGAAGTGGACCTTGAAGAAGCCGATTTGATCGTGGCCGTCAAGAAGGCCGAACACCAGGCAATGATGGCAGAGCAATTCCCCGCCTGGGCCGATCGCATTACCTACTGGCATGTTGACGACATGGACTGCGCCACCGCCGACGAGGCCCTGCCGATCTGCGAAGCGTACATCGAGGCCCTCGTTGACCGATTGGCGGCCGAGCAAAAACGGCAGGAGGCCCCGGCACGCTTGCAGCGCGCGGCATGACCTGTGTCAATAACGCTCCTGCTCGAAGATCGTTTGTAAACGTAGAATTACAAGTGGATCCCTTGAAAGGAACGTCGGATATGAAGGGCCTCCTTGGCAGATTATCGTTCGTGGCGGCCATCGTGAACCTGCTCTGGCTCCTGGCCGCCTTTTCCGCAGAGGAGGAAAAAGCACAGCCCATGCCGCGAGCGTGCGCCGCCGCCGACAGCCGCGCCAGACCCTCCGGGCCGCCGAGTTTGGCCGACACCGTCGTCGGGTCGGTGACGTCGTAACCGTGCGCCGACCCGCTGACCGGAGTCAGGATCGGCGACAGGTACAGATGCGACACCCCGAGCTCGTCGAGATAGTCCAGCTGCCGCTCAGCGTCGGCGAAGGTGAACCCGAAACCGCTCGACGCACCGCGCAGTTGGACCCGGTAAGTGGACAGTACCGGAAACGCCATGTGCTACCGCGTCTTACGAAACACCAGCAACGCCCGGCCGGGTAGCGAAATCTCGCCGCCGTCGTTCACGACCAGCTTCACCTCTCCGGTGGGATCGGTGGTGTCCAGCTCGGCTGTCCACTCCTTGGCGTAGTCGTCATGGGGTATGACGAAGTCCACCTCATGGTCATGGGCGTTGAAACACAACAGAAACGAGTCGTCGATCACCCGCTCGCCACGCGCGTTGGGTTCGTGCAGCGCCTCACCGTTGAGGAACACCGTGATGCTCTTGTCGAATTGGCTGTCCCAATCCTCCGCTGTCATCTCCTCGCCGGCGGGCGTCAGCCAAGCGATGTCGCGGACCTCGTCGGCGCTGCGGATCGGTCGCCCTTCGAAGAAACGGCGTCGCCGAAACACCGGATGCATTTTGCGCAGGGCGGTGGCTTTGCGGGTGAAGGCCAGCAGATCACTGTTCTTGTCCACCAGCGACCAATCCATCCAGGACAATTCGGAGTCCTGGCAATAGACGTTGTTGTTGCCGTGCTGGGTGCGGCCGATCTCGTCGCCGTGCGCGATCATCGGTGTGCCCTGGCTCAGCATCAGCGTCGCCATGATGTTGCGCATCTGCCGGCGCCGCAGGTCCAGGATTTCCGGGTCATCGGTAGGGCCTTCGACGCCGCAATTCCACGAGCGGTTGTGGCTCTCCCCGTCGCGGTTGTCCTCGCCATTGGCTTCGTTGTGCTTCCCGTTGTACGAAACGAGATCGTTCAGCGTGAACCCGTCGTGAGCGGTGACGAAATTGATGCTGGCGCCGGGGCGCCGGCCGGTCGCTTCGTAGAGGTCCGACGACCCGGTCAGCCGGGACGCGAACTCGCCCAGGGTCGCGGGCTCGCCCCGCCAGTAGTCGCGCACAGTATCGCGATACTTCCCGTTCCATTCGGTCCACAAACCCGGAAAGTTGCCGACCTGGTAGCCGCCTTCGCCGACATCCCACGGCTCGGCGATCAGCTTGACCTGGCTGACCACCGGATCTTGCTGCACCAGATCGAAAAACGCGCTCAGTCGGTCGACGTCGTAGAACTCGCGGGCCAGCGTGGAGGCCAGGTCGAAGCGGAACCCGTCGACGTGCATCTCGGTCACCCAGTAGCGCAGCGAGTCCATGATCAGCTGCAGGACGTGCGGGTGGCGCGCGTTGAGGCTGTTGCCGGTGCCGGTGAAATCCTTATAGAGCCGCAGATCTTCGTCGAGGAGCCGGTAGTAGGCGGCGTTGTCGATGCCGCGGAAGTTGATCGTGGGTCCGAGGTGGTTGCCTTCGGCGGTGTGGTTGTAGACCACGTCGAGGATGACCTCGATGCCCTGCTCGTGGAACGCCCGGACCATGGACTTGAATTCAGGCACCGCACCCCCGGCCTGCGGGTTGGCGGCGTACTGGTTGTGCGGTGCGAAAAATCCGAAGGTGTTGTAGCCCCAGTAGTTTCGCAAGCCCAGGTCCAGCAGCCGGCTGTCGTGCAAGAACTGATGCACCGGCATCAGTTCGATCGCGGTGACATTCAGCGATTTGAGGTGGTCGATGATCGCCGGGTGAGCCAGCCCGGCGTAGGTGCCGCGCAGCGCCTCGGGGACAGTGGGATGGGTCTCGGTCATCCCCTTGACGTGCGCCTCGTAGATCACCGTCTCGTGATACGGCCTGCGCGGCGCGCGATCGGTCGCCCAGTCGAAAAACGGGTTGATCACCACGCTGGTCATGGTGTGCCCGAGCGAGTCGACCTGCGGCGGAGTACCGGTTTCGGCAGGGTCCTTCGCGGCGACGGCCATGTCGTAGGAGAACAGCGCCTGACCGAACGTGAACTCCCCGTCGAACGACTTGCCGTACGGGTCGAGCAACAGCTTGCTGGGGTCACATCGGTGACCGGCCGCCGGGTCGAAGGGGCCGTGCACCCGAAACCCGTAGCGCTGTCCCGGGCCGACGTTCGGCAGGTAGGCGTGCCACACGTATCCGTCGACCTCGTCGAGGCCGATTCGAGCTTCCTGACCGTCGTCGCCGATCAGGCACAACTCGACTTCTTCGGCGATCTCGGAGAACAGCGAGAAGTTGGTACCGCCACCGTCGAAAGTAGCGCCCAGTGGATAGCTGCTTCCGGG
>NZ_JBKQQD010000058.1:0-5545 GCF_052144515.1 Mycobacterium sp.
GCTCGGTGAGGCGGTCGACGACCACGCGCTCGTTCATGCGGATGGCTTCTTCGGTCGAGTGCTGGAAGTCGCCCCAGCCTTTCCACCCGGCGGTGGCTGGCTTGTTCACGGGATAGCCGCCGCCGTCCACGGTCTCCGACCCAACCATGTGGCCCTGGTGCAGGGTGATATCGGCACCGGCATGGTCGACGGCAGCAAATACGTACGTCGGGCGCCACATGCCGAGCTCCACCAGGGGCACAATGTACGGGTAATCCGACACACGAAGCATCGTGGCCGACGGTGGGCCGACGAGATGCTCGTTGACCAACACGTGGTCGCCGGCCGCGATCACCCCGCGGCCCCGTCGACCCACGGCCGGTTCGCTGTGCAGGACGGCGCGCTCGAGCGTGACAATGATGTTCTCGTCTACGCCTCGGTCCGCGAGATGTCTTCGAACATCGCGCCACTTCGCATCCAGCTGGGCCTCGGCGTCCGCGGCATTACGCGAGTCGTCGATGTAGATCGACACGAACGGACCACGCGCGCTCATCAGTGATTCGAAGCGTTCTGGTTGCATATTTAGGCCTCACTGTTTTTCTTCGACCCGTTGCGAGGCATTCCGACACGAGCCAAACGACATGACGCGAACATGTTCGCGTTGCGCATTTCTTTTGGCGCGCGCCAACGGTACAAAGCCCCGACGTGCGTCGGCAGAGTCGGAAGCCCCCGCCTGAGGGCATTTGGTCCCCAATCACCGCGGTCGGTGTCGTGTTCACCGGAAAGCAACGAATGGTGCGAAGGCGGACCCAAAGTCAGCGGTTGCGGGATATCGCCTGGCATTCCGGTCAGGCGCAATCTCCGCTACACACCCCATCGGCGGTATGCGGTATGCGTGAGGTGAGATCAGCGGTGTGGTTGCTATGGCGCGAGCCTCAGGCCGGGTTCGTGCCCGTCTCCAGCGATCAGCGTCTTCCACGAACCCGCCGGGAAGTAGTACGTCTTTCCGGTAGACGACACCCGAACCTTGAGGACGCCATCATTCAGGAATTCGTAAGTGTCTTCGTCGCCGTAGTCGTCGGCGGGACCGTCCGGATGTTTCACTTCGAATGTCATACCAGGAGTCTGGCATGAAAGCTGGCCCGAAGTCTGCGGTTGACGGCAGGCGGTTGTCGCTCCGTAGCAGCGTTACATTGAGGATCTGAAACCGTTAGTCGACGCCCTCAACAAGAGCCTGGCGGACATGATAGTCACGTCGGAATACTTTTCCGGAGCGTCGGTGGCGACTGTTTGGACAATCGACGTTCTACCGCGCGGATGGAAGTGGCCTGGTTTGCTGAGTTCAGCGCGCCCCAGTCATTCGGCTTCAACCACTATGTACACACGCTTGAGCAGTCGCAGCTGCTTTATGTTCACGCTCTCGTGCTTTGCGAGGCGCCTGTAAAACCGTCGGGCGTCAGCTTCGTCCGTTGGACCAAACGCGACGCTCTCCCACTGGCCGTCGCCCAGCTGGAATTGATACCGCACGTAGTATTCGTTAGAACCTTCACTCACGTTGCTGCCGCTTTCCTCCCAAACGCATTATGGACCTGTTTGCGACGGCTTCGAGCCACTATAAGCCGTTATCAGCGAGTCTTCCGTTACCACGCCTTACTCTCCAACGTGCCACGCAGGACATGGACGTGAGCGGGCTCGTGCGACAGCTCAGATGTACGGATCCTTAGGGCCTGGCCAGACGGCGATCCCGGAACCTTGCTGGGCTCCGGGACGACCGGGACATGTGGGTTTAACTGGCGGCTTGCACCGTGATGTGTCTCTCCGCAGCCGCAGCCGCGGCCGCTGCATGTTCGGGAAGTGCCACATCCACGGTCAGGATGCCCTTGTCGCAGGTGGCCTTGATGTCCTCTTCGTTGGCGCCTGCCGGCAGGGTGACCGAGCGGGTAAATGAGCCGTAGGAGAACTCCGAGCGGCGCTTGGTTTCCTTCTTCTCGCTGCGTTCGGCATCCATGGTCAACTTGCCGTCGCGCACGGTGATGTCGACGTCCTTGGCCGGATCGATGCCGGGCATCTCGGCACGCAGCAGGTAGTGGCCGTCAGCCAGCTCGTCCTCAAGCCGGATCAGATGGGTGTCGATCAGCGGCCGAAGACCTGTCCATGACGGAAAGCCGGTCCACAGATCCGACCGGAAATCGGACCAGGCCGGCAGCCACGAGCGAGGTCGGTGACGCAAAGGGCGATCAGTCATGATCCTCCTTCGGTTGTTGATTTATTGTTGTGGGACTTACGGTTTCGATCTGCGCCGGCATCCGGTAGAGACCGAAGTCCCCTCCGCGTGGGTCATTTGTCGCCGCGACCGGTCCGCCGTGAAGACCGGTGCAGTTATCGGCTGGTTATGACGTGACAAGTCGCCACTCTTGGGGCACTCCGTGGGCGGTCGTTTCACCCCTGTCGCGCCCGAACAGCCTCATAAACCAGGGAGTCCCCACCGCGACGAACGGCCTGGTGCAGAGTGTCGGCACCTAGCCCCACCCGGCCAACAGGTGACTTACCCGTTCGTTACTCTTCGTCTTCGATGATGTGAACCGCGGCTTCCTCGGCAGATGCTGCGCCGCCGCTGATACCGACGTCCTCAGCGACCAATTCCGCCTCAGTGTCTTCGCCAAATCCCAGGTCCGGCGCGACAAGTCGACCTGCTCGCGCGCGGCCAACCTCACGTCGCTGGGGAAATTCGGTTTCGCGCTCGGACTCGTCGGAGCGTTGCTGCTCGGCTTCATCGAGCGGGACGTTGATTTGCGACGCCGGATCGAGCTCTTCCTCCGCGAGCATCTGGTCCATGCTTTCAGACGGGCCGAATGCGCCACGTCCATACAGTCGCTCGGGCGGCGAATACCCCTCGTCGAGCATGTCGTCGATGCCGCGGTCGATGAGAGTGTCCTCTGGCTGAAGCTGATTGTCGTCTTCCACGCTGTATTCGCCTGCCGCAGGGCCGGCCTCATAGTGGGTGCTCATGACTTAGTCTCCAAGTTGTCGAGGGATCAGTGGCTGGCGATGGCTCGGGTGGCGCAGATCGCTTTGACGAACTGCGCGATGGCATGTTCGGTCAGACGGCGAGCGATGTCGGCTCCGCTTACGATGCCGACCAGGCGATGACAGTCGGTGATGAGTAGCCGGCGGAATCGGCAGCGCACCCATGCCCAACTCGCCCATGTGTAGGGCCGCTGCGGTCAATGTCTTGTGCTCTCCCACACACGTTGCTCCGGTGTGCGTGATGTCGCGGGCCGTGCTCATTGTGCTCCTGAATCGCGATGGTGCCGCATTATTCGATGCTTGGGCAGCCCAACCCTAAAGATGGCGATATTGCCTGCCTAGGGCCATTCGTCCTTTTAGCCGAAGACGTTGGACCGGCAGGTCGGTGTCGACTTCGACCGTGACGTCGGCCGCAGAGGCGTGGGCGTGGCGGACGATGTTGGACAGCGCGAAGCGACATTGATCCGACGTACGTCGCCGTGCCGAATACCTTTGTGGCACCTGCCGGTTCCCCTGACACCCGGGGCGGCACATGTGCGCCGGACCGCCGCGCTTACCAATCGCTCCGTATCCGATCAAACCGAGACGTGGCTGTTGCCTGGAAGTCTCGGCTTCGGTGTGACTTTCTGCGGCTGACAGAGGACTTTCGGCCCTCGGCCCGACGCCGAGTCGGTGCGATGGTCGAGGGTGATCGGCCCGAAGTGCCGGAGTGATTAGACACAGCGGCTCTGTAGGCCGGTTTGACCCATCGCCGTAAGACGGGGACCGCCTTCGGGCAGGTCCCTATGTGTTGTCGTGCGTATTGCCAACGATGGACTCTGGGCGGCGACGGAAAGGATGCTCGATGACCGTTCTGCGAATCGTCTCCGGTAGCGCCAATCCGGGCCTGGCCAGTGCCGTCGCCAACTATTTGGGAGTCGAGTCCGATGGTTGCTCCCTACAGCGATTCCCCGATGGGGAGCTTCGTCCCACCGTCGAAGATGTCTGTGGCTCAGATACTTACATCATTCAACCGACATCGCCACCGGTCAACGAGCACATCGTCGAACTACTGTTGCTGCTCGACGCCTGCCGCCGGGCCCGCGCAGCCCGGGTGACCGCGGTGGTGCCGTACTTCGGCTACGCCCGCCAGGATCGACGCACCACACCAGGTCAGGCTCTCGGCTCAGCCGTTGTCACAGATGCGATCGCCAACGCGGGTGCCGACCGGCTCGTCGTCGTCGACCCGCACACACCCGCCCTGGAAGCCGTGTGCCGAATCCCGGTGGAAACACTGTCCGCCGTCCCCGCCCTGTCCCGTGAGCTCGTCGACGAGCTACCGGACGGTGTGGTGGTTGTCGCTCCCGACCTGGGCGCGGTCAAGCTGGCCGAACGGTATGCGGCGGTGCTGCACGGCTCGGTTGCGGTGGTGCGCAAACAACGTGAAAGTGGCTCAGCGGTCGCCGCATTGGACATCGCTGGCGATGTGCGCGGCCGCCCGGCGGTGATCATTGATGACATGATCACCACCGGGGCCACCATTGAAGCCGCGGTCGAACTGCTGCGGGTGCGCGGCGCCGCACAGGAAATCGTTGTGGCCGCGACGCATGGGCTTTTGGTTCACGCCGCCGTCAGCCGCCTGCATGAGCTTGAACTGCGCCGCGTGCTCGTCACCGACACCGTTGCGGTCAAGAATGCAGGCACCTTGATCCGGGTGTGCTCGATCGCGCCGACGCTAGCTGACGCGATCGCCTGCCTGCACACCGACAAGCCACTGGATAAACCGGCTGTCCGTGCGTGATGAGCGAGACGGCTTGGGGTGCAGCCGATTTTGGGTCCAGTGGCCACCGATCTCGACGCGCCAAGCCCCCTCGAGACTGCACCATTCGCGACCAATGACCCGCGTTGGATCACCTGTACGGTCCGCACCGGCCCGGCTTGGGTCGAGACCATCATCGTCGGCAAGACGTTTCAGGTGTGGCTGGACTGCAGCGGGAACACGTCGTTATGAGCGAGCGTTCGAAACTAAGAATTGAACTTCCTTGCGAAGCAACATGTTACGAAGATGGTCCGTCAAACAAGGCGAAACGTGGACGATTGGTTGGTAATCACGGCACCACGACTGAGCGGGCCGATCAGCGCGGACTGATCACCGAGGTGCACGGGTGGATGGCTTGCGATTCGTCGTCGGCGTGGGGTGCGAGATGCGGTATGACTCGACTTGTGCACAAAAGTACGGAAAACCGCTTGTGCCCGATTCAGCACAATCGCGTTGGTGGCCTGAGTGGGTTCAGCTGAGCCGCTCGGTCTCGTCGGCGGCGTCGGTCAGCGCTGCTGCCAGTTCGCGGGCCGCCGTCGGGTCCAGCGCGTTCAGGTGGCGGGTATGCACGGCGATCCACCGCCGCGTCGAGCCGTCGGCCTG
The DNA here is from genome assembly GCF_052144515.1 of Mycobacterium sp. Taxonomy (GTDB): domain Bacteria; phylum Actinomycetota; class Actinomycetes; order Mycobacteriales; family Mycobacteriaceae; genus Mycobacterium. The sequence goes on from NZ_JBKQQD010000058.1 coordinate 5,408, forward strand.
CTGTCGGCCGCAGATCTGAACGTGGGCCTGCCTGCCGCGGCGCGTGGTCCCCTCGAAGTCGCGGAACCAGTTACCGTCAAGCTGCCAGTGGAACGTGCGCACGGCGCCAGCGGGCTGCGCGACATGGTCGAATGGCGC
>NZ_JBKQQD010000059.1:0-3090 GCF_052144515.1 Mycobacterium sp.
CGGGCGTCAGCGACGTCACCACCGCATCATCAAGCACCCCGGCGGCATGGATCACCCCCGACAACGGATGTTGCACCGGAATATCGGCAATCACTTTGGCCAACGCCGCCCGCTCCGCCGCATCACACGCCACCACCTGCACCTGGGCGCCGGCTGCCTCCAACTCAGCGACCAATTCCGCAGACCCCGGCGCATCCGGACCACGCCGACTCACCAACATCAAACGACGGGCCCCATGACGGGCCACCACATGACGAGCCAACGCCGAACCCGCCATCCCAGTAGCACCGGTGATCAACACAGTGCCCGCCGCCCACGCATCCGGCATCGTCATCACGACCTTGCCCACATGGCGGGCCTGACTCAGATACCGCAACGCCGCAGGCGCACGTCGCACATCAAACCTCGTCACCGGCAACGGCCGCAGCACTCCGGCGTCAAACAGTTCGGCGAGGTCGAGCATGTACTGGTGCATCCGGGGACGGCCGGGCTCGAAGAGGTCGAAGGCGCGGTAGCGCACACCCGGGTACTCCTGGGCGATGGCTCCGGGGTCGCGGATGTCGGTCTTGCCCATCTCCAAAAACACCCCACCGGGGGCAACCAGCCGCAGCGATGCATCCACGAAATCACCGGCCAGCGAGTCCAGCACCACATCCACGCCACGCCCACCGGTGACCGCCCGGAACTTGTCCTCGAACTCCAGGCTGCGTGAATCAGAAATGTGGTCCTCATCAAAACCCATAGCCCGCAAGGTGTCCCACTTGCCGCGGCTGGCCGTGGCGAACACCTCCAACCCCAAGTGCCGGGCCAACTGCACCGCAGCCATCCCCACCCCACCAGCGGCGGCATGCACCAACACCCGCTGCCCCGGTTTAAGCCCGGCCGAATCCGAGGCTAGGTCCACCAGCGCGTAGAAGGCGGTGGCGAAAACCACCGAGGTGGTGGCGGCGGCAGTGCTCGACCATCCCGCCGGCACCTTCACCAGCAGTCGCTGGTCGGTGACGGCGACCGTTCCGGTGCCGTCCGGGAACAGGCCCATTACCCGGTCGCCCACCGCGAAACAGCCATCCTCCGAAGCGTTGTCGACGACGACGCCGGAGCCCTCAATACCCATGACCGCATCCTCCGGGTAGAGGCCCAAGGCGATCATGACGTCGCGGAAGTTGGCGGCGATGGCCGACAATGCGACCCGAACCTGCCCGGGCCCCAGTGGCGCGTCGGCGTCGGGAATGCGCTCCAACCTTAGATTCTCAAAGGTGCCGTAGCTGCTCATACCCAACCGCCAGGGTCCATCACCCGGCGGTACCAGGACACCGCTAACCGCCCGACTGCCATGCACCCGCACGGTGTAGACCGTTCCGCCGCGCAGCAACACTTGCGGCTCACCGGCAGCCAAAACAGCGGCTACCGCATCATTGGCTGGATCACCCAGGGGTGAATCGGAATCCACGAGCACGATCCGACCGGGATGCTCGGTCTGCGCCGACCGCACCAACCCCCACACCGCCGCGCCCGCCAAATCGGTGACATCTTCCCCCGCCAACCCCATTGCGCCCCGGGTCGCCACCACCAACACCCCGGCCCGGTCGCGGGCCAACCACAACTGCAGCACTGTCAGCACCGCACGCGTAGCCTCGTATACCTGCCCCAAGACGTCACCGACCACTGACGCCGACTCGAACACCACCGCCGATGGCTCAGCCACGGCGGTGTCCAACTCCGTTGCCCCCCAGGCGCACACCGATACCGGCTGCACCGTGGCTGACGGCTGTGCAGACCAGACCACCTCAAAGAGGCCGTCCGGACCCGAGTTCGACACTGCGGCCAGCAACTGCTGATCGGTCACGGGCCGGGCGACCATCGACGCCACCGAGAGCACCGGCAGCCCCAACCCATCGGCCAATTCGATGGACACTGCCGTGGGGGTACCGCCCGCTTGCGGGGGAGGGCCCACCGGCACGATCCGCGCCCGTACCGCCGCCGCACCGGCGGCATGCAACGACACCTGCTGCCAGGAGAACGGCACTAATATCGAACCTTCGTCAGCCCCCGTGCCCTCGACACCATTGGAGGCCAAGATCACCGCATGCAATGCCGCGTCCAGCATCACCGGGTGGACCCCGAACCCGGCCACGGATACACCGGCGTCCGCGGGGAGCGTCACTTCGGCGAATACTTCATCGCCGCGACGCCACATCGAGGTCAAGCCTCGGAATGCGGGCCCGTACCCATACCCACGCTCGGCCAGCCGTTCGTACCCGTCGCCTACGTCCACTGGGACCGCACCCACCGGCGGCCACACGGACAGATCCGCGCTCGGCTGCATCGACCCTGGCCGCAGCACGCCCTCGGCGTGCAACAACCAGCCGGAACCAGTCTCGGCACGCGAGAACACCGACACCGCACGAACACCTGAGTCGTCCGGGCCGCCAACCACTACCTGGACCGCCACCGATCGACCAGAAGCCCCAGCCGGCAACACGAGCGGCGCCGCCAAATTCAGCTCGTCGACAATTCCGCAGCCCACCTCGTCACCGGCGCGGATCGCCAACTCCACGAACCCCGCGCCCGGGAACAGCACCCCGCCACCATCGGCGTGATCGGCCAACCAGCCCTGCGCGCTGGGCGACAACCGACCCGTCAGCACCACCCCGCCCGATGCCGGCAGCTCCATCACCGCGCCCAGCAACGCGTGCTCGCTGGCCACCAGTCCCAAACCAGCAGCATCGGCGACGGCTCCATCGCCACAGAGCCAAAACCGCCGCCGCTCAAAGGCATACGTGGGCAATTCCACGAAATTGGCGTTGCCGAGCACGCCACGCCAGTCCACGTCCATCCCGGCGACAAACCCCTGCGCGATCGCATTCGTCAGGGTTGCCGGCTCCGGGCGGTCTTTGCGCAGCGCGGACATCGTTGTTGCCGCTTCTGACGCCAGCGATTCTTCGATAGCCGCAGTCAGGCTGCTCGGCCCGACTTCCAAGAACCGGGTTGTCCCGGCCGCATGTACGAAGCGGACGCTGTCGGCGAACCGCACCGCGCCCCGGACGTGCCGCTGCCAGTAGGCCGCGGTCCCGAAGTCGTCCTCCGCCT
>NZ_JBKQQD010000060.1:0-18998 GCF_052144515.1 Mycobacterium sp.
GGTCGCCGCCGCCAGTCGGTTGTTTTTCAGCCCAGGTGTTTACTGGCCCTGGTTGCCGGCGGGGTTGGCACCCGTGCCGGCGCCGGCGGGGCTAGTGGGGCCGGTGTTGGGCGTGGCGCCCAGCACACGCTGCAGGTCAGGCTTCATGGCGTTGACCTGTGCGCCCCAGTACGGCCAGTCGTGCGTGCCGTTGGCGTCGAAGTTGAACACCGCGTTGTGACCACCGGCTGCGTTGTACGCGTCCTGGAACTTCAGGTTGCTGGTCCGGACGAAGCCCTCGAGGAACTTCGCGGGCAGGTTGTCGCCACCGAGGTCGGACGGCTTGCCGTTGCCGCAGTACACCCAGATGCGGGTGTTGTTGGCGACCAGCTTCCCGATCTGCAGCGACGGGTCGTTGCGCTGCCAGGCGGGGTCCTCCTTCGGGCCCCACATGTCCGAGGTCTTGTAGCCGCCCGCGTCGCCCATGGCCAGGCCGATCAGCGTCGGTCCCATGCCCTGCGACGGGTCCAGCAGCGCCGACAGCGAACCGGCGTAGACGAACTGGTCGGGGTGGTAGGCCGCCAGGATCAGTGCCGACGACCCAGCCATCGACAGGCCGACCGCGGCGCTGCCGGTCGGCTTGACCTGCTTCTGCGACGACAGGTACTGCGGCAGCTCACTGGTCAGGAAGGTCTCCCACTTGTAGGTGGTGCAGCCTGCCTTGCCGCAGGCTGGCTTGTACCAGTCCGAGTAGAAGCTGGACTGCCCGCCGACCGGCATGACGACCGAAATGCCCGACTGGTAGTACCACTCGAACGCCGGGGTGTTGATGTCCCAACCGTTGAAGTCGTCCTGCGCGCGCATACCGTCGAGCAGGTACAGCGCGGGCGAGTTGGCACCGCCGCTCTGGAACTGCACCTTGATATCGCGGCCCATGCCCGCGGAGGGCACCTGCAGGTATTCCACCGGCAGGCCCGGGCGAGAGAATGCCCCGGCGGTTGTCGGGCCCCCCACGATGCCGATCAGACCCGACAGCAGGGCCGCTCCCACGGCACCCACCACGAGCCGGCGCGGCTTGAATATTCCTGCCGCTACGGCACCGCGAAACCTGTTAACAAGTTTCATGCTTTGCTTCCTCATCCTTTCGGCCGCATCCCCCGCATGGGCGCGTCTTCTGGGCTTAATTGGGTTTCCGACTGCACACGTCAGGCGCGGCAGTGCCCGTGTAGTCAATCACAACTTCGCCCGCGCGCTCGCATCGAGCGCGTTGCTTTGGCGGTAATTCACAGCGCTTTTCGGGCCGGCCGCGGCGAGCAAAACAGCTGTTTCCGCATGTGCCTGGGCGGGGTCGCCCGCTGGTGAGCGCTCGATTGTGACTTTGCTGTCAGTATTCGCGGGCCGAGCGCATCCGATCGCGACTGTGATTTTTTCGGCACCCGTCCCACTCCACCCCAAAAAGCCGTCAGTTCAATCGCGGGGAGGCGCGGGGGGTACGTCGGGCACCGGGAGCCCACACCGGGCGAGTTCGTAAAGCGGAACGCGGTCGATCCGGTAGCCGGTGAACTGAAACGAATTCACGAAGTTGGACACGAATCGATGCGTGGTCATCGGAGCACGCACCGAACTCAGCACCGCCTTTGTCTCGGGGCATTGCAGGGCCGCCACCGCCTGGGCGACCCAGGTCTGATCCAGGTAGCCGGGAATGCCCGGATACCGCTTCACCCAAGGGCCGTCGGCGATGACCCAGTCCGGGAAGAGGTTTTTGTCATGCCCGATCCGGCCGTGCTTCAGGCGTTCCGTGTGCTGGGCAATCGGGTTTGCCAGCCCGATCTGGTCGATCACCCTGACGTCCAGCCCGACGTTCATGCCCACCATGCCGAGGTTGGTGAAAAACACCGCATGCTGCGGCTTTTGGTCAGCCGGGGCAGCTCCCGGTTTCGGCGGGAGCGGCGAAATCATAGGCACCAGGTCCCACTGGGTGTAGTTGCCGGACGGCAACAGCAAGGCTCCGTCGGGAGTGTTGTCGAGCGCGGTCAGGATGGCAGCCATCCTCGGGTAGTCCAGGTAGTCGGCGGCGGTCAGCGGATGTGCGTGCCCGGTGGCCTGCGCATAGAAGCGGCGCTCGTCGACGATCCCGGAGTAGGTGACGCGGGTGGCGTCATCACCCATGCCGGGTGAGTTCGCCGCCCACAACGACCAGCCCGCGACGCCCAGCCAGAGCAGGCCGGCGGCACCGGCCAGCCAATAGCCCGCCTCCCGCGAATAGCGCGAATGGTCAGTCCGGTCCGGGATCGGAACCGGTATCACGGCCACCGGAGCCAGCAAACAAAAGAGCGGCGCCAGCAACACCCGGGCGTGCATGAAGTCGCCGCCTTGCCGGATCCAGTACAACGCCTGCAGGAGTCCGCTGACCAGCACAAAGGCCACCGCGGCCGGCGGGCTTTGCACCGCGCGGGCCAGCCGGCCGTAGTTGGGGGACTCCATCGGGCGCACGAACGACGGCCGCCGACGAATCACCACCAACAACACGCCCAGCGGTACCAGCAACAGCACCGGCAGCCAGAGCGCGTAGGGCTGGGTGAAATTCGCCAGATAGACCATGCCCTGTGACCACTTGTCTCCGGCCGCATCCTTGGCCAGCGCGGTACCGGGCACCAGCAGGCCGTAGTAGCCCATCCGAAAGATCTCGTAAGCGACCGGCAGAAATCCCCCAGCCACCACAATGAGCACACGATTGCGCCAGGTCCGGGCCGCGACGAGCATCATGATCAGGGCCAGCCCGCCCATCAGCGCCAGCTCGGGCCGGACCAACACGGAAAACCCCGCGACGAAGGCAAGCGCACCGGTGAAAGCCTGGCTGTCCGAACGGTTCCGCAGCGGCTGCGACCAGCACACCATCATCCACCACAGCAAACCCAGATAAGCCAGTGTCAACCCGCTCTCCAGACCGGACGTGGCGAAGTCACGCGAAGGTGGCAGCGCGATGTAGACCAGCGCCCCGGCGGGCAGCATGATCGCCCTGCGGCCCCGCAGGCTGGGTGCATACAACCGGCCCGTACCCAGCATGAGCAGCGCCACGCCCAGCAGGGAAAGCACCAGCGCCAGGGCTAACGCCACGTACTCCATGCGCAGCGGTCCGCCGACCCAGCTTCCCGCGTACATCAGATAGGTCCACGCCGTCGAGGTGTTCGCCTCGACCCGCTCGCCCTGGTTGAACACCGGCCCGTTGCCGGCCAACAGATTTCGCACGGTCCGCAGCACGATCAGCCCGTCGTCGGCGATCCAGCGCCGTTGCCAGCTGCCCCAACCGAACAGCACGACGACCACCAACACGCTCAGCCACAGGCTGATCCGGACCACACGCTGGTACGGGAACACCGGCCGGGTCACCCGCGTCGCGCGGCGGGAAGCCAACGCCGTCGCGAGCCTGGGACTAGCCGAAGGCAACAGCGGCACCAAGTGTTCCGATCCATACCACGAACAGCAGCTGCAATACCCGGTCACGCAACGCGATCTCTTCGGGCTCCCCCGCGAGCCCGCCGTCGACATCCACCGCGTAGCGCAGGATCGCGACGGTGAACGGAACCATTGACACCGAGAACCAGCCCGCCGAGCCGTGGTCACGCTCGAAGGCCCACAGCCCGTAGCACATCACCACTGCGGTGGCCGACAACGTCCAGACGAACCGCAGATAGGTGCCGGTGTAGCTTTCCAGCGCCTTACGGATCGCTGCGCCGGTGCGCTCGGCCAATTGCAGCTCGGCGTAGCGCTTGCCGGCCGCCATGAACAGCGACCCGAACGCCATGATCAGTAAAAACCACTGTGATAGCCGGGTGTCGGTGGCAGCGCCCCCGGCAATGGCCCGGAGCAAAAAACCCGACGACACCACGCAGATGTCCACCACCGCTTGGTGTTTGAGGCCGAAGCAATAGCCCAACTGCACGGCGATATAGACCGCCATCACCACCGCCAGGTTTGGCGTCAGCCACCGGGCCAGCCCGAGCGAAGCCGCTGCGAGCACGACGGCCAGGGTGTAGGCCAGCCATTCGGGCACCACGCCGGCGGCGATCGGGCGAAACCGCTTGGTGGGGTGTTCGCGGTCGGCCTCGACGTCGCGGACGTCGTTGACCAGGTAAACCGCGGAGGCCGCCAGGCTGAACACCACGAAGGCCACCGTCACCTGGATTCCCAGTTGACCGTAGTCGTAGCGGTGGCCGTGGCCCGCCGCGCTCAACGGCGCGGCCAAAACCAGCACGTTTTTCACCCATTGCCGCGGGCGGATCGCCTTGACCACGCCGGTGATCAGATTCGCCGGGGGTTCGATCACGACGGCTTGACCGTCTTCACTCATCTACGCCACATCTCCCGCATTCGGACGGCGATCCCCGCGACGGCGGCGCCAAGACCGATACCGAAAGCCACGTCGCTGGGATAGTGCACCCCCAGCAGTATCCGCGAAAGTGCCATCGGCGGGACGAGCAACACGGGTAGCGGCAACCCGGTGACGCGACCCATCAAAATCGCCGCCGCCGTGGTGGAGGTGGCATGCGCCGACGGGAAGCTCAGCTGGCTGGGTGTGCCGACGTTCACCGCGACGGCCGGATGATGCGGCCGTTTGCGCCGAACCACCCGCTTGACCAGCACAGCGGCCGCGTGGGCGGCGAACGCGCCGGCCCCGGCCACCAGCCAGTCCTCGCGGCGGCGCGGCATCAGGAGTGCACCGAGTAGCGACACGGCGACCCAGCCGATGCTGTGCTCCCCGAAGTGGGAGAGCCCGCGCGCCGTGGTCAGCAGACCCGGGCGGTCAGCCAGCGCCGATTGGACGGCAACCATCGCGGCAACCTCGCCGCGCGGCGGCGCCGGAAGAGGGGTGTCAGGCATGCTCGGGCTTGCTGTCTGCCGATGGCAGCAACGCCGTCTCCCACTTCTGCTTGCTGGACAGCACGGGCAGCGCGTCCCGGTACACCCTGCGCATCTCGTCGAAGCGGCTTGCCAGTCGGCGCTGACGGCGCAGCGACTTGAGCAACAGCGAGAACATCTTGCGGCGGTCGCGCTGGCGGTAGACCACGCCGCACCCGTCGGCCGTGGTGACGGTGACCCCGTCGACCGTGCACAGCCGGAACCAGCGCGCGTCCTGCGTCGGCACGTTGAACTCGGGGCGCTCGTGGGATTCGGGATCCGCCTGGGTGAGGTTGTGCAGGATGCCGCGGGCCAGCCGGTAGCTGATGGACAGCGGGTTGACCGGCGGCTTCATCGCCTTGCTTTGGTGCGACGGTGCCGGCAGTTCGCTGGCCGCCGGTAGGACGACGGCATCCGGGAATTCCTTGCGCAGGCGGTGCACTTCGGGCAGGGCCGATTCCAGAATCGAAAAGATGTGTTCGGGCCCGGCGAGGAAGTCGTCGATGGCCCTGTTCTGGATTGCCACCGTTGAATATTCAAGGCAGGCAAGGTGTTTCAGCGTCGCCTTCAGATGGCTGCGGATCAGGCCGGAGACTCGCCTTTTTGGGCCGTCCCAGTGCAGCGCCGCGACCACCAACCGGTTGCGCAGATGGAAGTAGGCCTGCCAGTCGATGGCGTCGTCTTTGTCGCTCCAGGCCATGTGCCAGATCGCGGCACCGGGCAGCGTCACCGTCGGGTAGCCGTGCTCACCGGCCCGCAGGCCGTATTCGGCGTCGTCCCATTTGATGAACAGCGGCAACGGCTGTCCAAGCTCCTCGGCGACCTGCCGCGGGATCATGCACGTCCACCAGCCGTTGAAGTCGACGTCGATGCGCCGGTGCAGTAGCGCGCTCCGATCGTTCTTGTCGCTCAGCGGGTATTCGGCGAAGTCGTGGTCGTACTCGGCGTGCGGCGCGGCGGTCCACATGAAGTTCGACTGGTTGACGACCTCGCCCATGATGTGCAGGTGCGACGGCTCCTGCAGGTTGAGCATCTGACCGCCGATCAGCATCGGGGACTTGGCGAATCGGTTCATCGCCAGCACCCGCAGAATCGAATCCGGCTCGATGCGGATGTCGTCGTCCATGAACAGAATCTGTTGACAGGCGGTGTTTTTCAGCGCCTCGTACATCACCCGGCTGTAACCACCGGAACCGCCGAGGTTGGGCTGGTCGTGGATGGAGAGCCGATTACCCAGACCCGCGGCCGCTGCCGGAAAATCCGGGTGATCGCGCACCTTGCGGGCGCCCTGATCCGGGACAATCGCAGCACCAATTACCTTGTCCACCAATGGATCTGCGGTGAGATCGGCCAGCGCATTGACGCAGTCGGCAGGGCGGTTGAACGTCGGGATGCCGACCGCGATGTTGGCCGTACCCGGAGCGGGTTCGGTCGCATACCAACCTCCGCTGACCAGGCTGACCGCGGTGTCGGTGGTGATGTCGAACCAGATCCAGCCGCCGTCCTCGAACGACTTGAGCGGCACCTCCAACTCGACGACGGCCGGCTGATCGTCGGTGCCGACGAATTGGCGGCCCTCCACAGAGATCCGCACCCCCGTGGCCTTGGTCCGGTACAGGTCGACGCGGCCGGCGCCGGTCAGCTCGACCCGCAACACCACCGACTGGCAGATCGTCCAGCGCCGCCAGTAGCTGGCCGGGAATGCGTTGAAGTACGTGGCGAACGAGACTTCGGACTCCGCACCGATTTGCAGGGAGGTGCGCGTCGTCGCATGCGCACGCCGGGCGTTGGTGGTCGATTCCTCCAGGTAGAGCTTGCGTACGTCGAGCGGTTCACCCGGACGCGGCAGGATTATTCGAGACAGCAGGCTTACCCCGGCACGAGTCATGCGCGCGCGCCTTCCTTTTCCACTAGATCCGCGCCGTCGCGTAGGTGCGGCGCGAGGGTGTTGTCATACATGTTCAATGCGCTGGCAATGGCCATGTGCATATCCAGATACTGGTAGGTACCCAGCCGGCCACCGAAAAGCACCTTCGATGAGGCGGTTTCGGCCTTCGCCCTGGCCCGGTATGCGGCCAACAGGGCGCGGTCGGCCTCGGTGTTGATCGGGTAGTAAGGCTCGTCGTCGTCTTCGGCGAACCGGGAGTACTCCCGCATGATCACCGTCTTGTCGGTGGGATAGTCACGCTCGAGGTGGAAGTGGCGGAACTCGTGGATGCGGGTGTAGGGCACGTCGAGATCGTTGTAGTTCATTACCGGCGTGCCCTGGAAATCCCCGATCGGTAACACTTCCACCTCGAAGTCCAGTGTGCGCCAACCGAGTCGGCCTTCGGCGTAATCGAAATAGCGATCCAACGGGCCCGTGTACACCACCGGGGCGTCGGGACTGTCCGCACGCAGTTGCTCGCGGACGTCGAACCAGTCGGTGTTCAGCCTTACCTCGATGCGGTCGTCGGCGGCCATCTTCTCCAACCAGGCGGTGTAACCGTCGGCCGGCAAACCCTCATAGGTGTCGCTGAAATAGCGGTTGTCGAAGGTGTAGCGCACCGGCAGGCGATTGATGACGGCGGCCGGAAGCTCGACGGGGTCGGTCTGCCACTGCTTGGCGGTGTAGCCCTTGACGAACGCCTCATAGAGCGGCCGGCCGATCAGCGAGATGGCCTTCTCCTCGAAATTGGCGGCGTCGGTTGCTGAGAATTCAGAGGCTTGCTCGGCGATTAGCTGCCGAGCTTCGTCGGGTGTGAAGTACTTGCCGAAGAACTGCGACACCAGGCCCAGGCCCATCGGGAATTGGTAGGCCTGCCCGTTGTGCATCGCGAACACCCGGTGGCGGTAGTCGGTGAACTCGGTGAACTGGCGCACGTAATCCCAGACCCTCTTATTAGAGGTGTGGAAGAGGTGGGCACCGTACTTGTGGACCTCGATGCCGGTCTGCGGTTCGGCTTCGGAATACGCGTTGCCGCCGATGTGCGGGCGCCTATCCACGATCAGCACGCGCTTGTCCAACTGGGTAGCCACGCGCTCGGCGACCGTCAGACCGAAGAATCCGGACCCGACGACGAGAAGGTCAAAACGAACGGTCATCGGTTGCCTAGGTTATCCGACCGCGGGGAAATAACCCCATTTGACGACGTGACGGGGCCGCGGTTCGGGCAGGTGAGGCCACCGCGCCGTGTGTTGCGGTCAGAGTACCGATTGCCTCACGATTCGATATCGCCACTCTAGTCACACCAATCTCACTCGTACCATCAACTGCGTGGGGTTCATGTCTGTACCCGGTGGTTTGAGTGCAGACATGGCCCGACACATCAGATAGCCCAAATGGAGGAGACTTCCGTGCCGAACCGACGCCGACGCAAGCTCTCGACAGCCATGAGCGCGGTCGCCGCCCTGGCAGTCGCGAGTCCATGCGCTTACTTCCTGGTTTACGAATCGACCGAAAGCAACAAACCGCCGCAGCACCACGAGTTCAAGCAGGCGGCGGTTGTTACCGACCTGCCCGGCGAGCTGATGGGCGCGCTGACGCAAGGACTGTCGCAGTTTGGGATCAACCTGCCGCCAGTCCCTGCGCTGAGCGGGACCAGCGCCACCAGCACCGGGTTGACGAGTCCGGGCCTGGGCAGCCCGGGCCTGGGTACCACGGGCTTGACGGGTACCGGCGGGCTCACCAGCCCAGGTCTGACAAGCCCCGGTCTGACAAGTCCCGGTCTGACCAGCCCGGGTCTGACGCCGGCGGCCGCTGCAGGTACTGGCCCCGGCCTGACCACGCCCAGCACCGCGCTGACGCCGACGACGCCGATTACGCCGGGTGCGGCGGCTGCAACCACTCCGAACCCCGTACTCACCAGTCCGGCCGGAGTCGCACCCGGCATGGGCAGTCCGATCGCGGCTCCCAGTGAGGTGCCGATCACGGACCCGGGCGCCGACGGCACCTACCCGATCCTCGGTGACACCTCCGGGCTCGGCGGTGGCGGACTGGGGGCCAGCCCGGCCGCCAGCGGCGGCGGTGGCGGTGGCGGCGGGCTCATCAATGACTTGATGCAAACCGCGAACCAGTTGGGTGCTAGCCAGGCCATCGACCTGCTCAAGGGCCTGATAATGCCGGCGATCATGCAGGGCGTCCAGCACGGCGGCGCCGGAGCGGCCGCGGGCGCGCCGGGTGCCGCCCTGCCGACCGGCGGGGTGCCGGGTGCTGCCGGCCTGCCCGGTGCTGCCGGCCTGCCAGGTGCCGCCGGCCTGCCGGGTGCCGCCCTGCCGACCGGCGCAGCGCACGGCGCCGCGGCCCTGCCGACCGGCGCAGCGCCCGCTGCTGCCCTGCCCACCGGCGCGGCTCCGGCGGCGGCAGGGGCTGCAGGACTACCGGCCGCAGCAGGGACCGCGGCAGCTCCGGCTGCGGCGGCACCGGCCGCCCCGCTGGCGCCACCGATGTAAGGCCTCGAAAGGGCCCAAAAGCACCTTCACTACCTGTTACCTGACGGCACCGCAGAGTCACATCTCTGCGGTGCCGTCGAACGCGCTTTCGTGGAGTTTCTGCCCTATATACCGTGTCGCCTCATAAATAACAATAGAAACACACGTAACATCGCCTGGTGGTGTCCCGCAGCCGTGCGCCGACGATGTTGCTCACCGCTTTCGCGGCGACCGTCGTCATCGTGTCGTGGATCGTGGACCCGACACACGAAAGCGGTCCTACCGCTGCCCCGGGTCATGACACCCAACTCGCCGAGCACCCGCTGATCGGGCTCGGCGGCGGCGTCACCGTTCGCGAAGTGACCCAGGGCCTCCCGTTTTCATTGGTTGCGCTCACCGGCGACCTGGCCGGTACCTCCATGCGCGTGCGGGCCAAGCACACCGATGGTTCGTGGGGACCCTGGTACCAGACCGACTATGAAACCGGTGGGGCCGATGCGGCGGGACCCCGCAGCACGGATCCGGTGTTCGTGGGCGCCACCACGTCCGTGCAGGTTGCGGTCACCCGCCCGATCGATGCGCAGGTGACCCAGGCGCCAGCAGAGCCACCACCGAGCCTGGGATACAAACCGGCTACCAAGGAACAGCACTTCGGGCAGAACATCTCCGCGATACTTATTTCCCCGCCGCAGGCACCGGCCAGGTCGCAGTGGACACCCCCGGCCGGAGTGCTGATGCCGGGCCAGGCGCCCGCCATCATCAGCCGAGCGGATTGGGGCGCCGACGAGTCACTACGGTGCGGTACCCCAAAGTACGACAATGGAATTCGCGCCGCGGTGATTCACCACACCGTGGGTAGCAATGACTACTCGCCGCTGGAGTCGGCCGGTATCGTCAAGGCAATCTACACCTACCACGCGAAGACGCTGGGCTGGTGCGACATCGCGTACAACGCGTTGGTCGACAAATACGGCCAGGTCTTCGAGGGCAGCGCCGGAGGACTCACCAAACCCGTCGAGGCGTTCCACACCGGCGGGTTCAACAGCAACACCTGGGGTGTGGCCATGATCGGCAATTTCGACGATGTGCCACCGACGCCGCTCCAGGTACGAACCGTGGGCCGGCTGCTCGGCTGGCGCCTGGGCATGGACAACGTCGACCCCAAGGGCACGGTGGCACTGGAATCGGCCGGTAGCCACTACACCACCTTTCCGGCCGGTGCCATAGCGACGCTGCCGACCATCTTCACCCACCGCGACGTCGGCAACACCGACTGCCCGGGCAACGCCGCGTACGCGCTGATGGACGAGATCCGGGACATCGCCTCACATTTCAACGATCCACCCGAGGAACTGATCAAGGCGCTCGAAGGCGGCGCGATCTACGAGCACTGGCAGGCGATCGGCGGCATGAACAGCGTCCTGGGTGCACCGACCTCGCCGGAGGATGACGCGGAGGGTGGGGGCCGCTACGCCACGTTTGTCAGGGGTGCGATGTACTGGTCGCCGGCCACCGGCCCCCAACCCGTCACCGGCGCGATCTACGACGCCTGGGCCTCGCTGAGCTACGAACGCGGTGTGCTCGGACTGCCCACCAGCGCGGAGATCCAAGAGCCGCTGCAGATCACGCAGAACTTCCAGCACGGCACGTTGAACTTCGAGCGGCTCACCGGCAACGTCACCGAGGTCGTCGACGGAATCATCACGCCGGTCTCGACGCAAACCGCGAGCGCACCGACGGTGCCGCCCGAACACTTCTCGCCACCGACTCACCCGGCCATCTAGGCCAGAGTTTCCGGCCTGTGCTCAGGCCACTAGTCTGCGACGTGTGCCCGAGACGCCGTATCTGATCATCGATCTCGATCGGGTGCGCGAGAACTTCCACACTCTGCAAGCAGCACTACCCGATGCCCGGATCCGCTACGCAGTCAAGGCGAATCCGGCCGAACCCATCCTGCGTCTGCTCGCGGCCGAGGGCGCGGCCTTCGACGTCGCCTCGGTCGGCGAGATCGACTCGTGCACCTCCGCCGCTATCGGCGGCCGACTCTTGACGTTCGGCAACACCATCAAGAAGCCAGCAGACATATTTCGAGCATTCTCGCGCGGGGTGCGCAGGTTCACGTTCGACACCAAAGACGGTGTGGCCGCCATCGCCGAGCATGCCCCCGGGTCGAGCGTGGAATGCCGTATCGCACCGACGTTTCCGTCGTCGGTAACGGCGTTCGGCCACAAGTTCGGGTGCGCCCCCGCCGACGCTATAGCTCTGCTCAACCACGCCCGCGCTCTGGGACTTCGGCCGGAAGGCGTGTGCTTCCATGTCGGCTCGCAACAGCTCAAGCCGGCCGCGTGGGAGTTCGGAATACGTTGTGCCGAACCGGTCTTCGCCGCACTGGGCGACCTCACCATCATCAATGTCGGCGGTGGTTTCCCCGTCGCGTATGCAACCGGCGCACCCGAACTCGGCCTTATGGCCACCTCCATCATGACCGCGATGGAACGCCATTTCGGTTCGAGTCCACCGCAACTTGTGGTGGAACCGGGACGGGCGATCGTAGGACCCGCGGGCACCATCTGCTGCGAGGTGGTATCGGTGCGCGCCGGTACCGACGGCCGGCGCTGGGTGTATCTCGACATCGGTCGTTACGGCGGACTCGCCGAAACCGAGAATGAGTACATCCGGTACCGGTTGCGGACCCGCCGCGAGGGCGACCCCGTCGAGGACGCGGTGATCGCCGGCCCGACGTGCGACGGCGACGACGTGCTCTACGGGAGGTATCCGCTCCCCGTCACGCTCCGGGCAGGCGATCGGGTCGAAATCGCGGACGCCGGTGCCTACACAGCGAGCTAACGTCCGTGTCATTCAATGGATTCGCCCCGTTGCCAACGCATTTCGCGGGCCGCGCCCCAGCCGCGGACATCGTCGAGCCGCTGGCACCGGGGCTCACCCGCACGTGGCGGCTCTCGGAAGTCATCTGCGACGTGCGCACCGAATTCCAACATCTGGTGATCGGCCGCACGGAACAGGGCGTCGCGTTATTCAGCGACGGAGAACGACAGAGCACCGAGTTCAGCCAGCTCGTCTATCACGAGGCGCTGGTGGTGCCGGCGCTGCTGCTGGCGGACAAGATCGATCGCGTGCTCGTCATCGGCTCCGGCGAGGGGGTGGTCAGCCAGTTGGCGGTAGCCGCCGGCGCCACGCAGGTCGATCATGTCGATATCGACCGCGAGGCCGTGCGGCTGTGTGCGGAGCATCTGCCCTACGGGTATACGGCGGGCGAATTACTCACCGCGGAAAGGGGACTCGGCCCGGTCACCGTGCACTACCGCGACGGCTGGAGCTTCGTGGCCGAATCCAGTACGTCGTACGATGTCGTCGTCGTCGACCTTCCCGACGAGCGGACCGAACCCGTGCAGCACAACCGGTTGTACGACGTCGACTTCCTCAGAACGTGCCGCAATATCGGTCGCGTCGTGGTTTTCCAGGCTGGGTGCCCGACACTCTGGCGCAACGAGTCGCTGCAGTACTCGTGGCGACGATTTCACGAAACCTTCGACACCGTGGTGTATTTCGGCAGCGACGAACACGAGTGGGCGTTCCTGTCGGGACTGGCCGAAGCCGTGGCGGACCCGGTCGCGGCGATGTCGGCCCGCTTGGCGGCGCTGCCCTACCAACCACAGACCATCGACGCCGACTCGCTGATCGCGTCGACGATTCCACCGAAAACGCTGCGGGCCAACGCCCGTAGCTAGGCGTGCTTGCTCTCGTTCAGTGCTGCCGGTATTCACCGGATGACGCGTTGAGCGCGTCAGAGAATCGCGACCGCCACGACGATGCCGAGCGCGAACTGCGCCGCCGCGACCATGAGCGCCTCGTAGTTGAACTCGTCTGCCTGAAACAACGCGTCCATGTCGATGCCGATGACCAGGGTGGCGAATCTCATCATCACCACCTGCGCGACGATCCCGACGAGCCCGAAAATCGCTGAGCCGACGAGCCCTTCCACCAGCTTTCCCGACGACGCGTAGATCGCCAGCACCACGATGAGCGCCATGCTGACGATGCCCGCGGCGGCAACGACGATCGCGTTCGGCTTTCCCGCGTCGACCATCTTGCGCAGCGGTCCGGGTGTGGTGAGGTCGATGGCATAGAACCCGATCATCATCAGCACCAACCCGACGATCGCATACAGGACGATGGCACCGACCCCGCGGCCGAGCACATTCCAGTAACCCGCATCCCAATAGCCCGACAGCGCAACGCTTGTTGTCGTCATCGATGATCAACCCCATTCATTTCAGCGGAATTCGGTGCGGGACAAAAGCTGCGCCGTCGTCGGTTACCAGTCCGCCGGTCTCGCGGATGCCCAGCCCTGCCGACGAATCCCCGACGATCCATGCGCCCAGCGCGGGCCGCATGTCGTCGAATTGAGGCAACGGGTCCAGCAACTGGTAGACGAAACCTTCCTCGCCGTAGACGCCGCCGGTCGCGGTGTCCATGCCGGCGCCGACAATGGTGATGTTGGCTCCCTCGCGGCCGAGCTTGGGCTTGCGGACGTATTCGGTGAGCTCGTGCGGCTCGTCCAGGTAGGCCGGCAATAGGTTCGGGTGACCGGGATACATTTCCCACAGCACGGCCAGAATCGCTTTGTTGGACAGCAAGGTCTTCCACAGCGGTTCGATCCACATCGTCTGTGGCAGGCTCGACACCACGTTTTTGCCGAACTCGTCCTCGAGCACCCATTCCCAGGGGTGCAGCTTGAAGATCGTGTCGATCTGGGCCTCTTCCAAGTCGACGAACCGCTCCAGGGCGCTATCCCAACCGACGTCCTCGATCATCAGCCCGACGGTCGTAAAACCCGCCTCCGCCGCGGTCTCCTGCATGTAGGTCGTCGTGATCTGGTCCTCGCCGGTCGCTTCCACGCCGGACCAGGTGAAGTGCAATTCGCTGCTGGGCAGCAGATCCCGAACCACCTTCCAACGGTCGACCAGCTGCTCGTGCAGCGAGTTCCACTGGTCGTCGTTGGGGAACTTGTCTTTGAGCCAGTACCACTGCAGAATTGCGGCCTCGAGCAGCGTCGTGGGTGTATCCGCGTTGTACTCCAGCAGCGTCGCCGGTCGGCGCCCGTCGTAGCGCAAGTCGAAGCGTCCGTACACGTGCGGATCGGAACGACGCCATGATTCGGCGATCGGTTGCCAACTCCATTCTGGCAGCGCGAAATCCGCGTACCGCTCCATCAGGACCACCTGCTCGACGGCGTTCAGGCACATCGAATGCAGCAGCTCGACGTCGGCTTCGAGGGCCAGAATCTCGTCCATATCGAACTCGTAGTACACCGACTCGTCCCAGTACGGCCGGGCCGCGCCCCGCGCGTCACGCGCCGGCGTCCCGTACACCATTCCTTGCGATTCGACGATCGACCGCCAATTCGGTCGGGGCTGCGTCTTGTGGCGCTTCACGAGCCCCCGCCCTTGCCGCCACTGAGCTTGCCGCCCAGCCCTCCGCGCTGAATGGTGGTGCCCGACTTCGTCTTTACCGTCGCGCCGCTGGGTGCCGTGGTTGTACCACCGATCGGTGGCTGACCGACAGACCCCGAGCTGCCGTAGTAGTACCGGTACTGATGTCCGCCGAAAAAGAAGAAGCCGTTGAGTCCCGCGGTGTGACCGGTGCAGTAGTCATCGGGGACGATCACCGGCTGACCGTTGGTGTCGTCCCGCGCGCACTGGGCGGTGACGGTGGGCGCCGACAACGCCCAATATCCCAGGCCCGCAACCACACCCACCACCCCGACACCCGCCCCGGCGCCGATCAATCTGCGGTTTCGCTTGCGCCGCTTGGCTTCGGCTTCGAGTCGCGCCTCCTCGAGCTCCCGCTGCTTTTTGGCGAACTTCTCCCGCGCGCGCAACTCGGCGGGCGTCGGCGCGCGCGGCCGCGTCGTTTCCGCATCCTGGAACTCGACGCTGCCGCCGGATGGGTACTGCGCGGATTCGTCCTGCTCCGACCAGGCCAGTGGCGGTTGATGTTCGACTTGATGTTCGTCCGAGGGCTGCTCAACCGATTCGGTCTTGTCGCCCTCGGGCTCGCCGCTCGCCGGCGGTCGGTCTTCTTCTGACCCCATCAGCGGTCCTCCGCTCCGCTCAACTCGCCGCTCACGACGGTTCGGACGCGGCGGGCGTCAGGCCGGAACATGGGCACGCGGGCAGTTTCCCACATCGCAGCAGCGTACGACGCTAGATGCTCCACCAGCGTTCCAGTACTCGCGCGACACCGTCCTCGGTGTTGGGGCTGGTGACCTCGTCGGCGGCGGCCACTGTCTCGGGATGCGCGTTGCCCATCGCGACGCCGTGACCTGCGCGCAGCAGCATCGGCACGTCGTTGGGCATGTCCCCGAACGCCACTACCTCGTCGTCGCTGATCCCCAGCGGCCGGGCGATCTCTTCGACACCGGTCGCCTTGCTGATTCCCAGCGGCAGGATCTCCACCAGCCCGTTGTTGGTGGAGTAGGTGATATCACCCTCGATCCCGACATGCTTGGCCAGCTCGGCGGCCATATCCGCGCTGCGGGCACCGGCCTTGCGGATCAGCAGCTTGATGGCCGGCGCGCTCAGCAGGTCTTCGATCGACACCTCGGTGTTGTCCGGGTTGAGCCACGCGTGCTCGTAGCCGGGCGAGCTGACGAACTGGGGGGTCGCGGTGTCATGGGCGCTCTTACCGATCCGCTCGACGGCCAGGCCTGCACCCGGGATCGCGCGATTCGCGATCTCGGCCAACTCGCCGAGCAGGTCGACCGACAGCGTGCGCGCCGACAGCACCCGATCGGTCGCAGGGTCGTAGATCACCGCGCCGTTGGCGCAGGCTGCCATCGGCGCGAAGCCGAGCGCGTCGACGACGGGGCGCACCCAGCGCGGGGGCCGCCCGGTCGCCAGGATGAACTGCGCACCAGCCGCGACGGCGGCGCGCACGGCGTCGCGGGTGCGCGGGGTGATGGTTTCGTCGTCGTCGAACAATGTGCCGTCGACATCGCAGGCAATGAGGGCCGGCACCGTCATTTGTTGGTCATTGTTTGGATGTCATAGGACCGTCACTGCGATCCACTTTGCGACTGCCCGGGCCGCGTCACGCCATCGTGTCCGTACTTCCGGGCCCGCTCCTGCAGTTCGGCCAAACGGATCTGCCTGGAGTCGTCCCGGGTTGGCGCGCTGCCACCCAGCCGCCGCGGCACCCAGAACTCGCCTTCGGGGTGCGGATACTCCTCTTGCACTTTGTACAGCAACGCGGCCATCGCATTGCGAAGCGTGACGTTGAGTTGCTCGGGAGTGCCCTGTGGCGCCAGCGGCCGGCCGACGGCCACGGTGATCGGAACTTTGTTGCGGAACACCTTCTTCGGATGATCTTTGGGCCAAATCCGATGCGCACCCCAGACAATCACGGGAATTAGCGGCACCCGCGCCGCCAGCGCCATCCGTGCTGCGCCGGTCTTGAAGTCCCTTAGTTCGAAGCTGCGGCTGATGGTGGCCTCGGGATGCATCCCGATGAGTTCGCCCTCCCGCAGCCGCTGCACGGCTATCTCATACGCGTCGTGACCCATCGTGCGGTCCACCGGAATAAGCCTGGCGTGCTTGATCACATAGTTGACGGCCTTCACGTCGGCCATCTCGGCCTTGATCATGAAGTGCATGCGCCGGCCCCGCTCACGCACGGCGAACAACGGTGGAAGCCAGTCCAGATAGCTGGTGTGGTTCTGGGCAAGTATTGCACCGCCCCGCTGCGGAATGTTCTCGAGGCCATGGAACGTGAATTTGGTTCCGTTCATCGCGACGACCGGCGGAACGACCCACTCGCACAACCGGTAAAACGGCGCTGCCATCTCCCTCTCCTCCCGCCTCTACCGCGACTGGTGCGGTGTGCGGCTGGCGGCCCTGGCCGCAGCCTCGTCGGCCTCGATCCGAGCCGCCTCGTCCAACGTCGGGGCCCCTCCCCCCAGCCGGTGCGGCACCCAGTACGCCCCAGTCGGGTGAGGATACCGCTGCTGCACCTGGTTCAGCAGCGTGTTCATCGACTCACGCAGCGCGGCATCGGTCTGCGCAATGTCTTTGGTGGCGCGCAACGGCGCCCCCACCGAGACGGTGATCGGCACCTTGTTGCGACCGACATTTCTTGGATGGTCCTTGGTCCAGATCCGTTGCGTACCCCAGACGATCACGGGGACGATCGGGACATCGGCTTCGCTCGCCATGCGGGCGGCCCCGGTCTTGAACTCCTTGAGCTCGAAGCTGCGGCTGATGGTGGCCTCCGGATAGACCCCGACCAGCTCACCCTCGCGTAGCCGCTGCACGGCCACCGCATAGGCATCGGCCCCGGCGCCTCGATCCACCGGGATGGTTTTGGTGTGTTTGATCAGGAAGTTGACGATGTTCACCTGTTGCATCTCGGCCTTGATCATGAATCGCATCCGGCGGTGCCGGCGATGCATGGCCAGCGCGGCCGGTAGCCAGTCGACATAGCTGGTGTGGTTGATGGCGATCACGGCGCCGCCACGGTCGGGGATGTTCTCCTCGCCGAGGTAGGTGATTCGGCTCCCGCTGGCCAAGACGATCAGCTGAGTCAGGATCTCGAGGGTGCGAAAGGTTGGCTCGGCCATCGATCACTGCTCCGCCCCGCTGGCGTGATCGGCTCGTTGAGCGCGGCGAGCCGCCTTCTCCGCCGCCTCCTCGGCGTCCAGGCGGGTCGCCTCAGCTAACGAGGGCGCGCCCCCGCCCAGCCGGTGCGGCACCCAGAACTCTCCTGCCGGATGCGGCCCGTACTGCTCTTGCGCCTGTTCCAGCAGATGTTGCATCCGCGAGTGCAGCAGGCCGTTCAAATCCTCGATCGCCAGCGTCGGTTCAATCGGTTCGCCGACGAGCACCGTGATCGGCACTTTCGGGCGAAAAAGCTTCTTGGGGTGGCCCTTGGTCCAGATCCGCTGCGCGCCCCAGACGATGTGCGGAACGATCGGCACCCCGGCCGCGACCGCCATCCGGGCGGCTCCCGACTTGAACTCCTTGATCTCGAAGCTGCGGCTGATCGTCGCTTCGGGATAAACGCCGACCAGTTCACCGTCTTTCAAGCTCCGGACCGCGGCCTCGTAGGACGCGGCCCCACTTTGCCGGTCCACCGGGATGTGCCGCAGGCTACGCATGATCGGGCCGGTGATCTTGTGGTCGAAAACCTCTTGCTTGGCCATGTACCGGACTTTGCGGCCCAGTCCTTGTTGATAGGTGGGCAAACCCGCGAGCATGAAGTCGAGGTAGCCGGTATGGTTGATCGCGATGACGGCACCGCCGCTGGTGGGAATGTTCTCCACCCCGGTGACGGTGATCTTTAGCCCGTGCATGCGAAATATCAGGCGAGCAAGCTGGATGACAGTCCCGTATGCCGGTTCCACAGCCATTTAGCCTAGTGCTCCCGGCTGTGAGCCGCCTGAAGTGCCGAAAAGAGGCGCCCGCTGTCTGCCCCGTCCTACCCGTCAGCGCAGCCTGCGGTGCCCCTGCGGTCGTCAGCCGGTTCGCCGCGGGCAGGTCGGTGCGCGCGGTCTGGGTCAACGAGGAGGGCGGCGTGACCTTTCGAGTCGGTTCGGGCATCTCAGGCGTGGAGCACATCAAGGTGGCCAAGCAGCGGGCCGGGGGCTAACGCCGCCCGCTTCACCGAAGAAGCGCGCCGCCTGCGCTGGGCGG
>NZ_JBKQQD010000061.1:0-16865 GCF_052144515.1 Mycobacterium sp.
CCTGATCGCCGAGGCGATGGACAAGGTCGGCAACGAGGGCGTCATCACCGTCGAGGAGTCCAACACCTTCGGCCTGCAGCTCGAGCTCACCGAGGGCATGCGGTTCGACAAGGGCTACATCTCGGGCTACTTCGTCACCGACGCCGAGCGTCAGGAAGCGGTCCTGGAGGATCCCTACATCCTGCTGGTCAGCTCCAAGGTGTCGACCGTCAAGGACCTGCTGCCGCTGCTGGAGAAGGTCATCCAGGGCGGCAAGCCGCTGCTGATCATCGCCGAGGACGTCGAGGGCGAGGCGCTGTCCACCCTGGTCGTCAACAAGATCCGCGGCACGTTCAAGTCGGTGGCGGTCAAGGCCCCCGGGTTCGGTGACCGCCGCAAGGCGATGCTGCAGGACATGGCCATCCTCACCGGTGGTCAGGTCGTCAGCGAAGAGGTCGGCCTGACCCTGGAGAACGCCGACGTCTCGCTGCTGGGCAAGGCCCGCAAGGTGGTCATCACCAAGGACGAGACCACCATCGTCGAGGGCGCCGGTGACCCCGACGCCATCGCCGGACGGGTGGCCCAGATCCGCGCCGAGATCGAGAACAGCGACTCCGACTACGACCGCGAGAAGCTGCAGGAGCGCCTGGCCAAGCTGGCCGGCGGTGTTGCGGTGATCAAGGCCGGAGCTGCCACCGAGGTGGAGCTCAAGGAGCGCAAGCACCGCATTGAGGACGCGGTCCGCAACGCCAAGGCCGCCGTCGAGGAGGGCATCGTCGCCGGTGGTGGCGTGGCCCTGCTGCAGGCGGCCCCGTCTCTGGATGAGCTGAAGCTCACCGGCGACGAGGCGACCGGCGCCAACATTGTCCGTGTGGCGTTGGAGGCTCCGTTGAAGCAGATCGCCTTCAACTCCGGGCTGGAGCCCGGCGTGGTCGCCGAGAAGGTGCGCAACTCGCCCGCCGGTACCGGCCTGAACGCCGCCACCAATGAGTACGAGGACCTGCTCAAGGCCGGCATTGCCGACCCGGTGAAGGTGACCCGTTCGGCGCTGCAGAACGCTGCGTCGATCGCGGGGCTGTTCCTGACGACCGAGGCCGTCGTCGCCGACAAGCCGGAGAAGGCGGCCGCTCCTGTGGGCGACCCGACCGGCGGCATGGGCGGTATGGACTTCTAAGTCCGGACAACGGAAAAGCCCGGCTCCCACGAGGGGCCGGGCTTTTTCGTGGCTCAGGCTTGTTCGGAAGCCTGTTCGGGGGCCTGTTCCAGACGCATGCAGTCGTCCTTGCAGCCGGGCTTGGTCACTGCGCCCGGGGCCGCCCTACGATGCAGCACCGCACGGTCGGGCGTGACCTGCAGTGTGGTGTCTGTCGGTTCGCCGCGACCGTCGACGATCAGCGTGTAGCCGCCGGGCTCGCGCGGCGGCCAGACGAGCATGACGCCGTCATGCTGCGCAAGGTTTTTGCGCGTGCTGTTGCCGACGGTGCCGACGTCGATCACGCCGTTCGCGAGCTCCGGCTCGACGGCCACGGCGTGCGCGTGATAGCCGTCGCCGACCGTGACGAGGTAGGCGAACGTGAAATCGGCCAACGCTTCGGCCAGTTGGTCGAGGTCCACTTTCACGCTCATGACGCGAGGATACGGCGGCGGGTGTGGGGGATAGGTACTCCACAAATCAGGCGGTTCCGGTACATAGGGCCCACAGTCGGCGCCATAGGGTTCGACTCGTGGCCCTTCCGACTCCCTCACCCACCAGCACCGGCGTTGTGACCGGCGCATCGTCGGGCATCGGCGCCGACATCGCGCGTGAATTGGCCGACCGCGGCCATGGCGTGACGCTCGTCGCCCGCCGCGAAGACCGACTGCGCGAGCTCGCCGACGAACTCGCCGGCCGCGTGCGCGTCGAGGTGATCACCTGCGACATCGCGGATTCCGCCGCCCGAGCCGGCCTCTTCGACGAGGTCGACCGGCGCGGGCTGACCGTCGACATCCTGGTCAACAACGCCGGCATCGGCACCATTGGGGCAGTGACGAAAACGCCCGTCGACGACGAGATCGCCCAGGTGCGGGTCAACGTCGAGGCTGTCATCGATCTGACCACCCGCGCGGTCCAGCAGATGGTGCCGCGCGGCCGCGGCGGGATCCTCAACGTCGGATCCACCGCGGGCTACCACCCCTTCCCGGGGCAAGTGGGCTACGCCGCCACCAAGGCGTTCGTGAAGACCTACACCGAAGGCCTGCGCGGTGAACTCGCCGGCACCGGGGTCACTGTTGCGCTGCTCTGCCCGGGGCCGGTGCGCACCGATTTCCTGAAGAGCGCGGGCATGGACGAGCGAAACTTTGCGGACGCGTTCCCGAAATTCCTGTGGATGCCGGCGCGCGAGGTTGCACGCACCGGAGTCGACGCGCTAGACCACGACCGCGGAACGGTGATCCCCGGGCTGCCGAGCCAGATCAGCACCCGCCTGTTTCAGTTCCTGCCGCGACGGCTGCTGCTGCCGCTATTGAAGAACCAGCATCCGGGCCTCAAAAGAGACATCGGCAGGGACCGATCAGCGAGCTAAGGGCCAGCGCCGCATCCAGCCCTCCACCGGAAGCGCCAGCGCGTTGCACAGCGTGCAGATCGTGCGGTACCAGCCGACGGCCGTGAGCAATTCGATCCGTTGCTCGTCGTCGAGGTCGGGGCCCAGTGCGATCCAAGTCGCCTCCGACCACGAGCCGGTGCGCTCCAGTTCGTCCACCGCCTCGATCAGGGTCCGCTCAGCCGGGCTCCAACGCGGGTCGGCGGGGGCGTCCTTACCGCCGGTCACCAGCGCGTCGCACTCGTCGTCGCTGACGCCCGCGATCGGACCCCAGAACGCCGCCTGCCCACCCCACTCGTATTCGCAGCCGACCAGCGCGCAGATGCGAAGGATCGCGATCGTGCGCGTCCGAGGTGGCAAAAGCGCTGCGACGTAAAGGGATTCGCCGAGCTTGCGCAACCGGCTGGCCAGCGCCGGATGGCGCTGCAGGCAGCGCACCAACAGCAGCGGCTCGTAGGTGCGGTCAGGGTGACCCCAGCTGTTGATGCTCGTGGCATCTTCTTCGCTCCACGGCGGAGCGAGCGGTGCGACGCGGCTCACGCGACCGACTGTACGGCGTCAGGCAGGCAGGGAGAACACCACGCAGTCGTGCAGGCAGCCCTTGGCGGCCGAGGGCGAGTCCGCCTCGCGGTGCAGTAACGCGCGGGTGGGTAGGACCCCGAGCCGAGCTGTCTCCTCGGTGGCGTCGGAGGTCTGAGCCCGGCCGTCGACGATCAGCGAGTAGCCGCCCAGTTCGGGTGGGGGCCACAGCAGGGTCACAGTCGAATTCGGGGCGCGGTGGGCCAGATTTTTCCGCGTGCGCCCGCCGATAAGCCCGACGTCGATGATCGCCTCACGCAGCGTCGGTTCGACCGTCACGGTGTGTACGCGATAGTCCTCGTCGACCGTGATCAGGTAGGCGAACGGGAAGTCGTCGAGAGCGGCGGCCAGCCGCTGCAGGTCTACCTTCTTCGCGGTTTTGGCGCCCATGCGTTCGAGGATAGGCGCTACTCCGGCGGGCCAGGGCGGTTCGAAACGAAGTCGAGGACGTTGGAGCCGCGATCGCTCTTGTAGAAGTCCGAGCTCGGGATGCCCCCGGAACCCGAGTTGTCGACGCCCGCGTCACGGGTGGCGGCGGCGGTGCTCCGCGCTTCGGCGTCGTTACCGCCCGAGCCGAAGAAGCCCGTGGGGGCCGCGGTACGCAGGAGCGGGGTGGTCGCGTTCTGGCCACTGGTCGCGCTGACCACCGGGTTTGGGGTGCCCATGTCGTAGGTTGCCGTGGCCGGGCTCGGTGCGCTGGCAAAACTCGGGCTTGCCGGGGCCGCGCTGAGCACGTCGGGGGTTGCGAAGCCCGGGTTGAAGGCCGCATTTGCGACCGACGGGTTGAGGACGCTCGAGCTGAGGTTTGCCGCGTTCAAACCGCCCGTGACGTAGTTGCCGGAGTTCAGCAAGTTTGCGTCTAAGTGCGGCGTCGCCGCCAGGCCGGTTCCTGCGAGCCCTGGGCCCCACAAGTTCGTGTTCATGGCGCCGTTGATGGCGGACCCCGAGTTGAGCAGGCCGGTGTTGAAGGAGCCCGAGTTCCCGATGCCCACGTTTCCGGTGCCGGAGTTGAAGAAGCCGATGTTTCCGGTTCCGGAGTTCCCGAAGCCGATATTGCCGCTGCCCGAATTGAAGCCGCCGAAGCCGACCTGATGGTCGCCGGTGAGCCCAAACCCGATATCCCCGTTGCCGGTGTTGCCAAAGCCGATGTTTGAGTTACCGAGGTTGCCGAACCCGATGTTGTGGCTTCCGGCATTTCCCGCGCCCACATTTTGGCTGCCGGCGTTTCCTGGGCCCAGGTTCGAATTGCCGTCTCCGTTCCCGTTGCCGAAGAGCGCGCTGGCGAGTTCGTTGCTCAGACTTGAGGCGGCCACGCTTGTGGCCAGACCGATGTGGTGGTGATTGGCCGGGGCGCTGTGGCTCTGAGCGCGGCTGGTGCCGAGGGCGTGCAGGATCTGCCGCCAGGGCGCCAAGCGCTCGGCCGCCGCGGAGGCGTCGAAGTGGTAACCTGCCATCGCCGAGACGTCCAGCGCCCACATCTGCTCGTATGCGGCTTCGATGTCCGCGATCGCCGGAGCGTTCTGCCCCAGAAAGTTGGTGTTTGCCAACACCTGCATCAGGGCACGGTTGGCCGCCACCACCGCGGGCTGCACGGTGGCCGCCAGCGCTGATTCGAACGCGGCCGCGGCGGCCCCGGCCTGGCTGGCGGCCTCCTCCGCTTGGGCCGCGGCCCCGATGAGAAACGTCGAGTACTGCGACGCTACGACCATCATGGCCGCCGATGTCGGGCCCAGCCAGGAACCACTGGCCAGGTCGGATGTGACAGACCCGAAAGAAGCCGCCGACGACGCCAATTCGGAGGCAAGTTCGTTCCATGCCGCGGCCGCGGCAAGCAGCGGTCCCGAGCCGGGACCGGCGAACATCAGTGCCGAATTGATCTCAGGCGGCAACCACGCGAAGTGCGGGTTTGTCACCAATCCAAACTACCGGGCAAGGCCCGTCGTTGTGTGCGTTTCAGGCGGAGTGGGGAGCAGTTTGACGGCCGCGGACCAACTTGCCGGGACGGGCGTCGGTCGGCACCCCGTTCTCGGCGATCACCTGGCCGGAAACCACGGTTGCGACGTAACCCTCCGCCGTCTGGTCCAGCCGACGCCCGCCGGCGGGCAGGTCGTAGCTGATCACCGGCTTGTGCAGGCGTAACGCGGCGTGGTCGATGACGTTGAGGTCGGCCTTGTAGCCGACGGCGATGCGCCCGCGGTCGGCCAGTCCGGCGATGCGCGCCGGGACGGTGGTGAGTTCTCGGACCGCTTCGGGCACGGTGAACCGGCCGGATTTCCGGTCGCGTGCCCAGTGCGCCAGAAAGTACGTCGAGTAGCTGGCGTCGCAGATCATGCCGTAGTGGGCGCCGCCGTCGCCCAGCCCCAGCACCACGTCCTCGCGGTGCAGCAGCTCGCCGACGGTGTCCAGCGAGTTGTTCTCGAGGTTGCTGGTGGCGACCAGCAGCATGGCCCGGCCTTCGTCATCCAGCAGCCGGTCGTAGGCCTCCTGCATCGGGTCCACGCCCTTGGCCCGGGCCCGGGCCCCGATGCTGTCCGACGGGTTGGGTTCGTAGTTGGGGTTGTCGGCCAGCGGGAAGATCCAATCCCACATCTGGGCCACGTACAGGATCGGGTGACCGTGGCCGGGCTTGTCGGCGAGGATGCGCGCGCGGACCTCCGGCTTGCGCATCTCGGCCACCCGCTCGGCCAGCGGCAGGTGCGCGATCTCGCGGTAGCTGGGGTAGAGCACGAACGGGTTGGCGCTCAGCTGCAGCCCGATGATCAGCCCGATCGGGCGCGGCAACAGCTGCGCGGTGACGTCTCCGCCGGCTGCGTTGGCCTTCTCGATCATGGTGATGGCGTCCGGCCACGTCGGGTCGCCCGCGTTTGCTACGACCAGGGTGAAGGTGACCGGCAGACCGACGTCCTCAGCGACGTCGAACACCGTCTGCAGCACGGGCTGGTAGCCGCCGGACGGAATGTCGGGCACGAACTGCAGCAGACCACCGCCGGCGTCGACGACGCCGCGGGCGATCTCCTCGATCTCCTCGCGGGCGGCGTCGTAGCTCGGGATCGGCGAGCCGCTCTCGGTCTTGTGGATCGTCAACCGCGACGACGCGAAGCCCAGCGCCCCGACCTCCATCGCCTCCGTGGCCAGTGCACGCATCTTCGCCAGATCCTCGGCGGTCGCCGGCTCGCGGTCGGCGCCGCGCTGCCCCATCACGTAGACCCGCAGCGGCGAATGCGGAAGGTATGCGGCCACGTCGATATCGCGTTTGCCAGCTTCCAGCGCGTCCATGTATTCGGGGAAGGTTTCCCAGTTCCACGGCAGTCCGTCGGTCATCACGACGCCGGGAATGTCCTCGACGCCGGCCATCACGTCGACGAGGACGTCGTGGTCTTCTTTGCGGCACGGCGCGAAGCCGACCCCGCAGTTGCCCACCACCACCGTGGTGACGCCGTGCGCCGACGACGGCGTCAGGCGCTCCGACCAGATGGCCTGGCCGTCGTAGTGGGTGTGCAGGTCGACGAAGCCTGGGGTGACCAGCAGCCCGGTGGCGTCGATCTCGCGCTCGGCAGCCTCGCCGTTCACGTGTCCCACCGCCGTGATGACGCCGTCGCGCACTCCGACGTCGCCGACGTAGGGCTCACCCCCCAACCCGTCGACGATGGTGCCATTGCGGATGAGGAGGTCGTAGGTCATCTAAATAATCTACGACCGGAGTGGTGCGTCATGCCAGGATCGTGATCGTGATCGACCACATCGCAGTCAATTGCGCCGACAGGGACGAGTAAGGGCCAAAGCCGCGGAGTTCTACGACACCGCGCTCGGCGTGCCGCGTTTCTCACGTCAGATGGATTTCGGCAGGGCCATCGGCTACGGGCGTGACGGCAAGCCGTCGTTCTGGATCTCCGAGGCTGCGGGCATGGGTCCCAATCGCGAAATCCACCTCGCCTTCAAGAGGGCCGACGAAGACGCGGTGCGCGCGTTCCACGACGCCCATTGAGTTTCAGGGTCGGCCTGGGTGCCGAGTCGCAGCATGCGCCGCGGCTCTGGCCCGAATACACCCGGGCTACTTCGGGGCCTTCGCCCGCGACCCCGTCGGCAACAACGTCGACGCGGTCTGTCACCACGCGCGAGCGTAGGGTCGCCGGTATGGCAGAGGCCGAAAAAACCGCAGCCGCAACCCAAGAACTACTCCGGGACGCCTTCACCCGGTTGATCGAACACGTCGACGAGATCACCGACGGGCTCACCGACGAGACGTCCAATTACCGGCCGACGCGCGACGCCAACAGCATCGCCTGGCTGATCTGGCACAGCGCCCGGGTGCAGGACATTCAGCTGGCCCAGGTGGCCGGCGTGCAGGAGGTGTGGACCCGCGACGGCTGGGTGGACCGGTTCGGGCTGGAACTGCCGCGTCGGGACACGGGCTACGGCCACAGCCCCGACGAGGTCGCCAAGGTGCGGGCCCCCGCCGACCTGCTGTCCGGCTACTACCATGCGGTGCACCAGCTCACCCTCGAGTACGTTGCCGGGGTGACCGCCGACGAGCTGGCCCGCATCGTCGACACCAACTGGGATCCGCCGGTCACCGCCAGCGCGCGGTTGGTGAGCATCATCGACGACTGCGCACAGCACCTTGGCCAGGCCGCCTACGTGCGGGGGATCGCACCGTAGATTGGCCCGTAGATTGGGCAAGTGCGATTCGCGGTGACATTGGTGTTGTGGCTGGCCGCGACCGCTGCGCTGGCGGTGGCAGTCCCGGCGGCATGGGCGCAGCTGAACATCGTCGACGAGGACGGCTACGCCGCGTTCGCCCGGAAGGCCGCGGGCGACCCGGCCCTGCAGTCCGCCGCGGCGGCAGAACTCACCACGCGGGCGATGGCGCTGATCGCCGCCCACGGGGGAGGAAACCACCCGGTCGAGGGTAAGCAGGTACACGAGATCGCCGCCGCGTTCACGGTCGGACCGTCGTTTCCGCCGCTGTTTGCAGACGCGAACCGGGCGGCACACCGCTATCTGTTCTCCCCGCCTTTTTCTCAGGCCAGCTCCGGCGATTCCTGGGTGCTCGACGTGGCGCCGATGCTGAAGGACAGCGCGTTTGCGCAGGTGCTGAACAGCCACAACGTGAAAGTGCCCGCGACGTTGACGGTTCCGCTCACCGTGTCGCTGCCTGGCCAGTCGGTGCGACAGGGGCAGCTGAGCCGGCTCGCCGCCTGGGGGCCCTGGGTGAGCATGGGTGCGGCGGCCCTCAGCGGTTTCTTCGGCCTGCTGACGCTTGCCGCGGCGCGGCGCCGCGGCAAGGCGCTGACCAGTCTCGGCGTCTCAGCCCTATCGGTGGGCGCGGCCGGATGGGCGGGCATCGAAGTCGGCGGCGGCTACCTCAACGACGCGCTCAATGGGACCACCGGCGATATCCGCCAGATAGCCGACGTGATGGTCCGTCACGCCGAGGCCGGCATGCACTTCTGGCTGAACTTAACGCTGATCGCGGGGGTTGTACTGGCCGGACTCGGGGTGCTCGTCGCGATACTGGGCAGCGTCTTGCGTTCGAAGCGGTCGGGCTAAGCGCCTGGCACGCAGACTCCGAGTGTTTTGATCCATCGTGAAGCCACTGAACTCAATTCATCAGGGGGTGCGCCGTGGACACCGCCACGCTTCCTCATCCACCTCGCCGACTGCCCGTCCTTGGCGACGTGATGGGGGTCAGTCTCAGCACGCCCGTCCAGTCGGCTTTGCGGATGATGCGCGATCTGGGGCCGATCTCGGTCCGCAAGGTGTTGGGGACCGAGATCGTCACGGTGGGCGGGGCCGACCTGGCGGGTGAGCTGGCCGATGAGGCGCGCTTCTGCAAGTTCGTGGGTCTCCATCTGCCTCCACTGCGCCGCATCGTCGGCGACGCATTATTCACCGCCGAGAACGACGAACCCAATTGGCAACTGGCGCATGACATCCTGGCTCCGGCGTTCACCCGCGAGGCGATGAGTGGCTACCACCCCATCATGCTCGAGGTGGCCCGGGAGCTGCTGGCGCGCTGGGACGCCGCCGCCGACCGGGGGGAGCTGGTTGACGTATCCGCGCACATGACGCGGTTGACCATGGAGACCATCGGTCGCGCAGGATTCGGTTACCGGTTCGCTTCCTTTGAAAGCGAGCGGCCGCACCCGTTCGTCAACGCCATGACCCGCGCGCTGCGTCACTCAAGGATCTCGGCGGTCATCCCTTGGGGCCCGGTGCGGCGGGTCCTGGGCAGCTCCGAGGCGCAATACCGAGCGGATGTCGCGACGATGGAGCGGGTTGTCGACGACGTCATCCAAACCCGAAGCGACGACCCGGCTTGCGATGCATCCGACCTGCTTGGCCTGATGCTGCGTACTGCCCATCCCGGTACCGGCCGCCGGCTGGATCCGGTTAACATTCGCCAACAGGTGATCACCTTCATCATCGCCGGCCACGAGACCACCTCGGGTGCATTGTCGTTCGCGCTGTACTACCTGACCCGAGATCCGCGGACCCTGGCTCAAGCACAAGCAGAGGTTGACGCGTTGTGGGGTGAGGCCGACAACCCTGAGCCCAGTTTCGTGGACGTCGCCAAACTGCGATACGTGCGTGCGGCGCTGGACGAGGCGCTGCGATTGTGGCCCACCGCGCCCGCGTACCTAAGAGCCGCCCGCACTGACACGATGGTCGGTGGGCAGTACCGGATGAACCAGGGCGACTGGGCGATGGTCTTCCTGCCGCTGCTGCACCGCGACCCGCAGGTGTGGCCGGATCCGGAGCGGTTCGATCCCGACCGGTTCGCCCCGGGTCGCTCTCGAAGCCGTCCGCCGCACGCGTACAAACCGTTCGGGACCGGCAAACGGGCCTGCATCGGGCGACACTTCGCCCTGCACGAGGCCGTGCTGGCGCTCGCGTTGATGCTGCACCGCTACGACCTGAGCGCGACCGACGGCTACCGGCTGCGGATTGCCGAATCGCTCACGCTCAAACCGCAGGGCTTCGAGCTCTTGCCCCGTCGGCGATAAGGGGGGCCGGTAGGCGCGCCGATCAGCCCAGGGGCAGCTCGGCCAATATCGCGCTCGTCGGCTGCGGCGACCCGTTGCCGGGCTCGACGGTGAACGCCAGCGCCGTCGAGCTTCCCAGGTCGTTGAACATGTGCGTCGTCGAGGGCGCCACCGCCGCGGTGCCCATCGTCCCCGCCGATGTCGGACCGTTGGACCCGATCAGCCACATCTGGTAGACCGTCCCCGGGACGGGCGGCGGCACGTTGTTCATCACCAGCACACCCGCGTTGCGGTCGCGGGAGAACATCACCGTCGCCGTTCCGTTGGCCAGCGGGCGGGACACCGTCCGCACGTCCGGGGCCGTCATGATCTGCTCGGCGACCGTCTGCGTGGGGTGCGGCCGCATCAGCACCCCGACGCCGAACGCCGCGGCGCCCACCACGATCGCCGCCGCCGCGGACGCGAAAGCGGCTGTACGCCAACGAGACTGGCGAGCGGTAGCGGACCCCGCCAGGGCGAGCGTCGCGGCTCGCAGGTGTTCGGCGGGTTCGTCCGCTGTTGCCGCCGACACGATCGCCATCGCCTCGCGGACGCCACGAACTTCGTCGGCGAAGGACACCGCGACCGGTGCGGGTGCGGCGGCGACCCGCCGGTCGATCTCGGCTCGCTCCGCGTCCGACATCGCATGCAGGGCATACGGTGTGGCCAGCTCGAGCAGTTCGAAGTCGGTCGGCTCGGTCATGACACGTCCAGGCAATTTCGAAGGCCGCGCAGCGCATCGCGCATGCGTGACTTGATCGTCGACAAATTGGTGGCCAGCCGGTGTGACACCTCGGCATACGTCAGGCCGCCGTAGTAGGCCAGGTCGATGCATTCCCGCTGGGCATCCGTCAGCGCGTCAAGGCAGGCGAGCACCCGGCGTCGCTCATCGCCGGCAATCGCCGAGTCGGCGACGGTGTCGCCGGCGGGGCCACTGGCCGGATCCGCATTGGCTGCCCCGTAACGCGATTCGCGGCGGCTGCCGGCCTGCTCGGCGCGCACCCGGTCGACGGCACGCCGGTGTGCCATGGTCAGCAGCCAGGCCAGCGCGGAACCCTTGGCGGGGTCGTATTCCGACGCGCTCCGCCACACCTCGAGATAGACCTCCTGGGTGGTTTCCTCGCTGTAGCCGGCGTCACGCAACACCCGGACCACCAGTCCGTAGACCCGGGTCTTGGTGAGGTCGTAGACCGCGGCGAACGCGTCCCTGTCGCCTCGCGCCACGAGGCGCAACAAGGCGTCGAGGTCGCTGCTCAGCCGCCGCGGTTCGCTCATCGATCCGTAGCCTATCGCCAGACCGCAGGGCTGCGCGGGCTGCGCAGGCGATTGTCATCGAGATCGCGACCTTGGTGGCCGGGGGAAGAAGAACGCCGTGCGTGCCTGGTATTCCTCGAAACCGGGACGGCCGGTCATCAGCTTCTCGGTCAGCCGGGCGCCGGTCACGTACACCAGGAAGTACGTCATCAGCAGCGGCGAGCCGACGGTGAGCAATGACGGCCAGCCGTAGATGGTGATCAGCCAGAGCCCCCACCACACGGTGGCGTCGCCGAAGTAATTTGGGTGGCGCGTCCAGGCCCACAAGCCGCGGTCCATCACCACGCCGCGGTTCGCGGGGTCCTCCTTGAACACCCTCAGCTGCCGATCGCCGACGGCCTCGAACGTCACGCCCACCACCCACACGGCCACGCCCAGCACCGCGACGGGGATCAGCGGCCCCGGGGTCGGACCGGCGACCGCAGAAAGCTGCAGCGGGAACGAGACGAACCAGGTGATAGAGCCTTGCAGGACAAAGACCTTGCGCACCACTTGGGCGGTCGTGGCACCCCGCAATAGGGCCGCGTAGCGGCGATCCTCCCCTTTGCCCACGGTCTTGCGCTGGATGTGCCAGCTCAGCCGCAGGCCCCAGATCGCCACGAATGCCAGCAGCAGCCACCGCCGGGTGTCGTCACCGTGGCCGAGCCCGGCCGCGACGATGGCGATGGCCACAAAGCCCACGCCCCAGGCCACGTCGACGACGTTGTAGCGACCGATCCGCCTGCCGATAGCGAACGTCACCGAATGCACGACGGCGAGGACCGAAACCGAGGCACCCGATACGACGAGCAGATTCAGGTAGTTCACGGCGTCGCCTCGCGTTCGAACGTCCATTGGTAGACATCCAGGTAGCCGGACCGGAAGCCCGCCTCCGAATGGGCCAGGTACAGTTCCCACATCCGCCCGAATACCTCGTCGAAACCCAAGTGCGCCAACGTGTCTCGACGCTGCGTGAACCGCTCCCGCCACAGCCTTAAGGTCTCGGCGTAATGCGGACGTAGCGAGGTCATGTCGACCGCGCGTAAACCGGTATGCCGCTCGGTGATATCGACGATGGCCCGGGTGGACGGTAGCAGGCCGCCCGGAAAGATGTACTTCTGGATCCAGGTATAGGTGTTGCGGCTGGCCATCATCCGGTCGTGCGGCATCGTGATGGCCTGGATCGCTACCCGTCCGCCCGGCCGCACCAGCTGTTCGAGCGCGGCGAAATAGCTTGGCCACGCGTGATATCCGACCGCTTCGATCATCTCGACCGACACCACAGCGTCATAGGCGTCATAGCACCCGTGCGCGTCGCGGTAGTCGCACAAGTCGATCTGCACCGACGCAGACAGCCCTGCCGCGGCCACCCGAAGCCGCGCCAGGTGCTGCTGCTCGACCGAGAGGGTCACGGAGCGGACGTGCGCGCCGCGGGCGGCCGCGCGGATGGCCAGCTCGCCCCATCCCGTGCCGATCTCGAGAACCCGGCTGCCGCGCCGGACGCCGGCGACGTCGAGCAGGCGATCGATCTTGCGTCTTTGCGCCACTGCCAAATCCGGCCACTGTGGTATTCGGCCGGGCAGCTGGTCGAACAGCGCGCACGAGTACGTCATGGTCTCGTCGAGGAACTCGGCGAACAGGTCGTTAGACAGGTCGTAGTGCTCGGCGATGTTGCGCCGCGCCTGATCCCGGCTGGCGCTGCGCCAACGGGGCCGAAACGCCGGCCCGATCGGTCGCAGCCATTGCAGCGTGCGGGGCACCAGGTCGTCCACCGACCTGGCGAACACCGTCAACAGCTGCGCGAGGTCTTGCGGTGATTCTTTACAAGACCACTCGCCGGCCATGTAGGACTCTCCGAAACCAATCAGGCCATGTCGCCCGATGCGGCGGGCCAGCGCGTGCGGCTGGTGGATCACCATCGTCGGCGCCGTCGGGTCGGCCGCGCCGATCACGCTGCCATCGGGGTAGACCAGACGCAGCGGTAGCCGGGCGGCCGCGCGCCGCAGCAGCTGGTCGGCGACAGCCCCCGATGCGGTGCACAACGGGCCGGACGGCACCGTCGCAACCGCTGGCCAGCGCCGCGAATCTATTGCAGTCGAAGGCTTTTCGATGGTTTGCAGGCTCAGCCCAGTCATCCCAGTCATCTCTGCACCACCGGAACTCGGCGTAACCACAGCTTGATTCCCTGTATTCGAATGCGCACGGCCACCAGCAGCGGTGCCAGCGGCGAGACGACTTGCATGATCGCGACTTCTCTGGTGGTTGCCGGTCGGCGCTCGCCGCGCAGATTCGCGACAAAGGCCTGCCCACCGTCGCGGTGCAGCGCCACGGTGATATCGACCTCGCCCTCGGGTCGCGGCGCTTGCACCAGGTAATAGCCCTCGACCTGATTGAATGGTGAGACGCAGAACGTCTTAGCCGTCACCACCGGCAGGTCGGCGGGCGGCAACAGGTAGGCGTGGCGTTCGCCGTACGTGTTGTGCACCTCGGCGATCACGTGGCGCAGCGTGCCGTCGTCGTCGTGGCACCAGAAGACGCTCAACGGATTGAAGACGTAACCGAGGACACGCGCCTGCAGCAGCGCGGTGATGCGGCCCAGGGGAACGGGGACGTCGCGGTCGGCGAAGAAGGCATTGAGACGTCCCCGCAGTGAGCCGTGCGGCGGCTCGCACGAAGTGTCTGAGAAGTGATCCGCGGCGCGAAACCGCGCGAACGGCCGCAGCCACCAGGGCAGCCGGGGAAGGTCGTCGACGTCGACATACCAGCTGTAGCTGCGGTATTCGAACGAATGATGCACCGGGGTGTGTCGCGCATGGGTGATCGTGGTCCGGTAGAGGGCCGGCGTCACCGCCTGAGTCGCTTGAGTCAGCACCCGACCACCGCCTCCCGGCGGGTTGCCGCCGGCCAGTCGGCGCCGAGCCGGCGGGCCGCGCGCAGTCCTGAGGCCGCGCCGTCCTCATGGAATCCCCAGCCGTGGTAAGCGCCCGCAAATACCACCCGATCGTCATCGAGCGTCGGCAATAAGCGTTGAGCTGCAACGGATTCCGGTGTATACAGCGGATGGCTATAGGTCATCTCGGCGATCACCGACGCATGGTCAATGCGGTCGTCCCCGCCAAGTGTGACCACGAACCGCCGACGGGAGTTGATGCGCATCAGCCGGCTGATGTCGTAGCTGACTACGACCTGGTCACCACCGGGTATCACCAGGTAGTTCCACGAGGCGCGGGCGCGGCGGTGGCGGGGCAACACCGACTCGTCGGTGTGCAACCGCGCGCGGTTGATCGAGTACGGGATTGCCCCCAAGACAGCGCGCTCAGACGGTGTCGGGTCATCGAGCAGCAGCAGTGCCTGGTCCGGGTGCACGGCGACGACGGCCGCGTCGAAAAGCCGCGGTGCGGTGTCTCCCGCTTGCACCAGAACGCCGTCGGGCATCCGCCGCAGCGAGTGTACCGGTGTCCCGACAGACACCTCGTCGAGCCGGGATGCGATGGCCCGCACGTAATTAGCCGATCCACCGGTCACCGTGCGCCAGGTCGGCGAGCCGAAAACCGAGAGCATGCCGTGGTGGTCGAGGAAGACGAACAGGTACCGCGCTGGATAGCGCAGCGCGTCGGCGCCGGCACACGACCACACCGCCGAGACCAGCGGCGTGATGAAGTAGTCGACGAAGTACGACGAGAAGCGGTGCCGGTTCAGAAAGGCTTCCAGCGTCTCGAGATTGTCGGCAGTGTCCACGCGCAGGAGTCGGGAAGCGGCGCGGTGAAACCGGGTGACCTCGGCCAGCATCAATAGATATCTGGGCCGCAACGACTGCCGACAGGCGAACAAACCCGAAATGCCCAGAGCACCTGCATATTCGAGCGCAACCTCATCGGCGCGCACCGACATCGACATCTCCGACTCCTGGGTGGTCACACCGAGTTCGCCGAACAATCGGCACAGCGTTGGATAGGTGCGGTCGTTGTGCACCAGGAACGCCGAATCGACACCCACGATCCCGCCGTCACCATCGTCGACCGCGTGGGTGTGCGCGTGGCCGCCTAGCCTTTCGTCGGCCTCAAACAGAGTGACCCGGTCGCGGCCGGACAACACGTAGGCGGCGGTCAGGCCGGCCACGCCACTGCCGATCACCGCGACTGAACGCCCGGATTTTTGCGCCACGACGACTATTCGGAGCCGATGACCCCACGGACGGCGGCCTACCCGAAGGTGAACGAAAACACTTGCAGGCCCTTGCTTACCTGCATATCGAGCTGATCGCGGCGAGCGGCGTCCCCAGGGTTGCTGCCCGCGATCTGGTGCAGCGTGGGCGCCCCGCCGATCGGTGTGGTGGTGGTCTTGCCGTCTCGGATCACGGTCAGGGTGCCGGTACCGCCGACGACGGCGTAGACGGCCTTGCCGGTGTAGTTGAGGCGAATCGCGGCGTCGTCGCTGTCGGCCGTCGCGCCCTGGTCGTCGAGGGTCCAGCGACCCCGCAGGGCGAACTTGTCGGCCGCCAACGCGGCGGGGTAGCCGAAGCTGCCTGACTTGTAATCGCCGTCGCCGCCGTAGTTTCCCGCTCGGTGGACGCCCAGATAGGTCTCGGGGGTGAGCGTGGTCTGCGGGGTGGTGTCGGCCGAGTTGGACGGAGCCGGTAGTCGGGCGTCCGGATTAGCCGCGACAAGCAGCTGGCGGATCAGCTTCTCGGTTCCGTCGTAGTCGCCTTCGCCGAATTTGGTGTGCCGGACGGTTCCGTTCGCGTCGATCAGGTATTCGGCCGGCCAGTACAGGTTCTGGTAGTTGTTCCAGGTCTTGTAGTCGTTGTCCAGCGCGATCGGGTAGGTGAGGTGCAGCGCGGCGGCGCCACTGGCCACATTGCCGGGGACTCGTTCGAAGGCGTACTCCGGGGTGTGCACCCCGATGACCACGAAACCGTCTTCGTGATACCGGTTGTACCAGTCGACCACGTGGCCGATGGCGCGTTGGCAGTTGATGCACGAGTACGCCCAGATGTCGATCAGCACCACCTTGCCGCGCAACGACGTCAGGTCAATCGCCTTGCCGTCCGGGGTGTTGAGCCACTGGGTGATCCCGCTGACCGCGGGCGCCGGGCCGCACTGTTGCAGCACGGTGTCGCCGTCGGTGCAGTCGGCCAGTTGGCCTTTCACCGTGCCACCCTGGTTCAGCTTGCGCTGGATATCGCCGGCCCCGATCCCCTTCTGCATGGCGACCGTGTAGTCGGGGACGGCGCGCTGCAGCATCGCGGGGAGGTTGAACACGAGCGCGACGGCCAGCACGATCATCGTGATTCCACCGGCGATCTGTATGGCGCGCTGCCGACGTCGGAATGCGGAGACACGTTCGGCTAGTAAAGACCCTATGCCGCGGCCGGCCAGCGCGAAAGCCAGCAGCGGCAACGCGGTGCCGA
>NZ_JBKQQD010000062.1:0-8032 GCF_052144515.1 Mycobacterium sp.
TTACAGTCCCGGATACCAACGGCCCGGAGTTGTCCACTCCGGGCCGGGCGGAGGCCCATCAGTCGGACACATGTACTTGTCCGGAAACCTCACACACGTCGGTGGCAGCGGCTGATTTGGGCCGTCGAACGTCGGCAGGACGTGCAACCACCCGCGATCCTGGCACAGGAAGTAGTCGCCACCCGAACCACCACGCCGGACGGTGCCGTTAACGCACGGGTCGGCGTGCGCCACCGCCGGGACGCTGAGAAACCCAGCGACGATCACGGAGGCCACCGCGACGACGACCGCCCTCATAACAGATTGACGCTAGTCCAAGCCGACCTGCCCAGTGAACCGAATCGCAGAACCCCACGAGGTCAGGTGCGGGCAGCGCTCGGGTGGCCGCACCATCCATCCCCTGGTCGTGCTGCGGACCAGGTCACCGACGGCGGCCATGGTGTCAGGTTAGGCTCTAAGCTTCCTGTCCGTGGCGACAATTTTGACCGTGATCGGCGCAGGCATCGCCGGGAGCGCGCTGACCTACGCGCTGACGTGGCTGCGCGAGAGTCGGCGCACCAAAGACGCCAACCGGGCGCCGCAGCGCGCCGCGATCGCGGACATCGTAGAGGCCACCTACGAACTCACGCTGCGCGTCTTCGCATTCCGGGACGCGTGCGAAGAACGCGCGAGACAAAGCGAAGGTAAGACATTCCGCAGGGTATCTGACGCCGAACTTGAGGAACTGACGAACCAGGCACAGCGCGCCCTATTCGGTGTCGGCCGCGCATTCCACATTGGCCGAATGACAGTTGTGGACGCCGACTGCTATGAGGCCATGGCAGCAGCGTTCAACAATTTCACCAAGCTCCAAGGAACGCTGGAGGGCGTAGCGGAGATGGCGCCGACAGCACCCAACATGCGGGAAAAGATGGCGAGCATTGTGTTGTTCACCGGGGGGCTCAATCGAGGCACGGTCATGCTGGTGAAGGCAGGCCAGAAGCGGCTTTCTCCGGTGCAGACGTGGTGGAATAAGTGGCGACGCGAGGAAGTCCGCCAGCGGCTTGAAGCGAAGTATTTCCTGCCGCGTTAGAAAATTACGGGCGGGTAGTCGCCGCAGGTGCCGCGGTCGTCGCCAGGCCTGTGTTTGACGATGAACGCCGCGGGGGTGACCCCCGACTCGATCCTCCAGGCACTGGTTGATGCGCGTGCGGGAGAGGCGGATATGGCCGGCATCCTCGCCGAGATGGGCCGCGTCATCGAAGTCGTACGAACCTTCATCCCCTCCGAGAGGTGGCCCGAAGTGCAGGCGGCGCTGCGGGGAGACGCCTCCATACAACCTCAGCAGCAGTCTTCTCCGGCGGAAGGTATTCGCATGGTGGCCATCGACGACACCCCCGATGAGGACGGCTACTGATGGCCACGGCATTGCGGCTGAAGGGTGTCAGCCATCTCCGGTAATCCCTGGGTGCTCCTCGTCGAGGTTCCTCGAAACCCAAAGGCAACTAAGGCACACCTTCACGGTTAACGACCGCACCGGCGATGCGTGATGGGTGACCGCCGTAGTCGCGTGGGATTCTTCGCGCCCCCGGCGTGGGCCAGTCGCGATCCACTCGTGCCGGGCCTGCTGCCGTTCGTCATAGAGGCCCATGCACATCGCGGCCGTCTTCCACTTGCCGTACCAGTGCCCGGTCGATTGGGGTTCTGCATATTCGGGGTACAGCACGCGCCAGTAGTCCCGATATTGCGGTTCGTTCATCTCAGTACTCCCGTCTTGACCAGCAGCATGTTGAGCTGTAAGCCCCGGCCTTCTCCGAAGGGCACCGTGCCGGGTAGCGCGGTTGCCGTCCGCTCACGTTCGGAGGCGTACGAGCGAATCTCTTGGCCTTCGTTAAGGATACCGAGCCGCACGGCGAGGGGGCCCGTTCGCCATCAAGGGGCGTAGACCCAACGAGATACTCGCCGATATAGCGAAACCGGGGGCGTCCGCTGTAGGTACTATCCGCCGCATGCCGTTAACCGACGGTCAGACTTTCGCCCGGTATGCCATCATCCGCCTGCTGGGGTCTGGGGGGATGGGCGAGGTGTACCTCGCCCAGCATCCGCGCCTACCCCGCCGTGACGCATTGAAGGTGCTCTCAGCCGATGTATCGGCCGACCCCGACTACCGCGCCCGCTTCAACCGCGAGGCCGATCTCGTGTCAAAACTGTGGCATCCGCACATCGTGGGTGTGCACGACCGTGGGGAGGAAGACGGCCAACTGTGGATCTCCATGGACTTCGTCGACGGGCTCGACGCAGCCCGCCTCCTGGCCGATCGGTATCCGGCTGGTATGCCTGTCGAGGAAGTTGCTCGCATCGTCACCGCAGTCGCCAGCGCGCTGGACTACGCCCACAAACAACGCCTCCTCCACCGCGACGTCAAGCCAGCCAACATCATGATGACCCATCTCGACGACGAGGGTGAGCAGCGAATCCTGCTGACCGACTTCGGGATAGCCCGCAACGTCAACGACATCACGCCGTTCAACCCCAAGCACGTGGTCCTCGAGGTCTTCGGCCCGCCGGGTGCGGTGGCGACGATCAGTTACATAGATGTCAATGCCCAGCCGCAGCGCGTTGATGACACGGCCCTGCCGTGGTCCTACGACATCACCACGACCCAGCCCGCGGTGTTCGCTAACGTTATGGCCCAGGGCGATAGCGATTCCATCGGCTGCCGCATCACCATCGACGGTGTGGTCCAAGACGAGAGATCGGTCAACACGGTGAACGCCTACACCTTCTGCCTGGACAAATCCGGATGAGCAACCATCACCTCCCGCGGGGTTCGTTTGCGCGGATGATCCTGCGGCTTTCGGTGCCGATCGCGCTGTTCTGGCTGGCCCTGGCCGCGAGCACGAATGTTTTCGTGCCGCAATTGGAGAGGGTTGCCCAAGCACATAACGTGTCGCTGAGTCCCCAGGACGCGCCGTCGCTGCAGGCCAGTAAACGCATCGGTAAGGTGTTTCACGAGTTCGATTCCGACAGCCTGGCGATGATCGTGCTGGAAGGCGATCAGCCGCTCGGTGCCGACGCACACCACTACTACGACGGCCTGATTCAAAAGCTCTCCCAAGACACGAAGCATGTGGAGCACATCCAGGATTTCTGGGGGGATCCGCTGACTGCGGCGGGCTCGCAGAGCGCTGACGGCAAGGCGGCGTTGGTGCAGGTGTATCTCGCCGGCAATCAGGGCGAGAGTCTGGCCAATCAGTCCGTAGATTCTGTGCGCAACATCGTGGACCACACGCGGCCGCCGGCCGGGGTCAAGGCCTATGTCACCGGCCCCGCGCCGCTGATCACCGATCAGTTCGAGGTGGGCAGCAAAGGCACCCTGAAGGTCACCCTGATCACCATCGCGGTGATCGCAATAATGCTGTTTTTCATCTACCGTTCTGCGGCCACCGCGATTCTCGTGCTTTTCACGGTGATGATCGAGTTGACCGCGGCCCGCGGAGTCGTCGCCGTGCTGGCGAACTCCGGGATCATCGGGCTGTCGACGTACTCGACGAACCTGCTGACGCTACTGGTCATCGCCGCCGGAACGGACTACGCGATCTTTATCCTGGGCCGTTATCAGGAGGCCCGCCAGGCCGGCGAGAACCGCCAGGCGGCCTTCTACAACATGTACCGGGGAACCGCGCACGTCATCATCGGGTCGGGGCTGACGATTGCCGGCGCGGTGTTCTGTCTCACCTTCACCCGGCTGCCGTATTTTCAGAGCCTGGGCATTCCCGCCGCGATCGGCGTCCTGGTGGCTCTGGTGGCCGCGCTGACCCTGGCGCCGGCCGTGCTGGCCGTCGGCCGCCATTTCGGGCTGTTCGACCCCAAGCGTGCGATGCGCACCCGGGGCTGGCGGCGTATCGGCACGGCCATCGTGCGCTGGCCCGGGCCCATCCTGGCGGCGACCACC
Organism: Mycobacterium sp.; assembly: GCF_052144515.1. Classification (GTDB taxonomy): domain Bacteria; phylum Actinomycetota; class Actinomycetes; order Mycobacteriales; family Mycobacteriaceae; genus Mycobacterium. Next base: position 3,935 of record NZ_JBKQQD010000062.1, read on the forward strand.
GCGGTGGCCCTCATCGGTCTGCTCGCCCTGCCCGGGTACAAGACCAGTTACGACGCCCGCCCCTACATGCCGGCCTGGGCGCCGGCCAAGATCGGCTACACCGCTGCGGAGCGGCACTTCTCGGCGGCCCGGCTCAATCCCGAACTGCTGATGATCGAGTCCAACCACGACATGCGCAACCCGGCCGACATGCTCATTTTGGACAAGGTGGCCAAGGCGGTGTTTCACGTACCAGGCATCGCCCAGGTCCAGGCGATTACCAGGCCTTTGGGAACCCCGCTCGTCCACAGCTCGCTGGCGTTTCAGATCAGCGCGCAAAGCGCCAGTCAGCAAGAAAATTTGACCTACCAGACGGATCGCGCGAACGACTTGCGCAAGCAGGCCGGCGAACTGGCGAACACGATCAACATTTTGAAGCAGCAGTATGTCCTCCAGCAGGAGCTCGCCGCCACTACTCACAGCGAGGCCGAAAGCTTTCACGACACGATCGCCACGATCAAAGACCTGCGCGACAAGATCGCGAACTTCGACGACTTCTTCAGGCCGATTCGCAGCTACTTCTACTGGGAAAAGCATTGCTACGATATCCCGGTCTGCTTTGCGCTTAGGTCCGTATTCGATGCACTCGACGGCATCGACCAGCTCACCGAAAAATTTGAAGACCTCACGGCCACCCTGGATAAACTCGACGCGCTCCAGCCGAAACTGGTGGCGCTGATACCGCGACAGATCGCGAGCCAGGAGACCAATCGCGACTTGGCGTTGGCGAACTACGCCACCCTGTCCGGCATTTACGCTCAGACGGCAGCAGCGATCGAAAACGCGACGGCGCTGGGCCGAGCTTTCGACGCCGCAAAAAACGACGACACCTTCTACCTGCCTCCCGAGGTTTTCAGCAACCCCGACTTCGAGCGCGGCCTGAAATTGTTCCTCTCGCCTGACGGCAACGCAGCTCGCATGATCATCACCCATGAAGGTGATCCCGCGACCTCTGAGGGCATCTCACACATTGACCCGATCAAGAAGGCCGCGCACGAAGCCCTGAAGGGCACCCCCCTGGCCGACGCCGGGATCTATCTGGGCGGCACCGCGGCGACGTACAAGGACATCCAAGACGGCGCCAAGTACGACCTGATGATCGTCGGGCTCGCCGCGGTCAGCCTGATCTTGCTCATCATGATGTTCATCACCCGAAGTCTGGTGGCCGCGCTCGTCATCGTCAGCACGGTGGCGCTGTCGTTGGGCGCCTCGTTCGGGCTGTCCGTGCTGGTCTGGCAATATATTTTCGGCATCCAGCTGTACTGGATCGTGCTGGCCCTGGCCGTCATCCTGCTGCTGGCGGTCGGATCCGACTACAACCTGCTACTGATCTCGAGGTTCAAAGAGGAGATCGGCGCCGGACTCAAGACCGGCCTCATCCGTACGATGGCGGGCACCGGCGCGGTGGTCACCTCCGCCGGCCTGGTCTTCGCCGCCACCATGGCCTCCTTCGTGTTCGCCGATTTGCGGATTCTCGGTCAGATCGGGACCACCATCGCGCTCGGTCTGCTGTTCGACACGCTGATCGTGCGTTCGTTCATGACACCGTCCATCGCCGCGCTGCTCGGGCGCTGGTTCTGGTGGCCGCAAACAGTGCGACCCCGCCCTGCCAGCCAAATGCTTCGACCCTACGGGCCACGCCCCGCGGTTCGTCAACTGCTCCTGTGGGAAGACGAGGACCCAGCGGTGACCTCGGAACTACCGCCACGCACTCAACCATGACGTCGAGAATCGGATGCTGGTTGGCAGCAGTCGCGGCGGCACTGGCCGTGGCCCTGGCCGCGCCTGCGGGACGGCGGAGCAAAGGAGCGGGATGGTGAATCTCGGTCTATTTGGTTATCTGACGATACTTGCTGCTGTGCTGGCATTAATGTTCGGCGCTTGTGCATTTGTGTTCGTAAAACGGTTAGAGGATCGAACGCCGGCTCCGCTGGGCGAAGAAGTAGGGGTCCGCAAAGCGGTTTTGGATAAATTGCGCAAACGCGAACCGATGTCGCAAGGTGAGGTAGATTATGCGGCGCAGGTTATTTCTGATTGTCGATCGTTACTCGCCTACGCGATACCCGCTGCCGCCTTCACAATCGGATGCTTTTATGTGTTTGGCTGTCTCGCACTGTTACATGGAGCCAAGCCCACCGCGCGAGTACTTATCGGGTTGATCCCCATGTTGGGGTCCACAAACCTCACCATTCAGCTACTCAGGGTCGCACGGTTGAAAGGGCGTTTGCAGAAAGTTTCTTTGACACAGCCCAACGCATCCGATGTGGTCATCCACAGTCCTACCGGGTGATTCTGGAGCCAGCAGCAACATCGGTAAGACCTGACCCGAGGCGTCCGCGGGCGATCTTGGCCAGCCACGCGTTCGAACAGCCGCGAGTATCGCGGCCGGTGGTTGGGCTTCGCCACCGCGTAGCACCGGTGCGAGCAGGCGGCGGTGCAGGACGCGTTGTGGTGTCTGGGTGACGACGGTGGGCAGGATCCGGCGTCGGTGTACCGCGGCGAGGTCGTCGCTGGGGAGCCGGCGGGTCTTGAGGGGGTTCGGCCAGCAGGCCTGGCGGTGGCGACGGCAAGCGCGCGACACCGGTCACAATCAAATCAATACGGTTGGACTGAGCCGGTTGATCCCTTGTCTTGAAATAGACGACATACGAGAGTCTCAAAACTTCGTGTCGGAGATGGCACGGCGATATGACGGACAGCCGACGACGGTCCTGCCGCTGCGGCGGGCACATGGCTGACGAGTACTTCGGTTCTCTGTACCGACCACATTGGGTTCTGGTCTCGGGAATACTGCGGTGCAACAAAAGCACCAGCAGAAAGGAATCCCAGCGATGGTCACGACACGTGCCGAAGCGGCGCAGTACGTCAAGAATGCCGGAGGCTTGAAGCTTGTCGTTTTCGGAGCCGATGGGCACGAGGTCGCGGCGATGTTCGTGCAAGGATCGGTGACATACGACCAGGAGGAAGCGACCTTCATTGCGGTTGCTGAGGACGGCCACACGGTTGGGGAATTGTTCGTGGACGAAACGGTCGGGTACGACGAGAGCACAGACGCCTTTGTCATCCGTACCGCGCAATAGTCACCGCGGCTCGACTGGTTCGAATGGTCTTCAATGCGTGCAGCGCCGCATGAATGGCATGCCCAAACCTGATGTTCGACGTGGGAGTGCGTTGCTTGTGCCATGCTGCGTGGGTGTCCGCTGAGCAGGCGGTGTTCCCTTCGGGGGTTGTGACGTTTCTATTCACCGATATTGAGGGTTCGACCCGTCGGTGGGAGGAAGACGCGGATGCGATGGGGTCGGCGCTGGCCGCACACGACGCGGTGCTACGTCGCGCGATCGAGGCGCACGGGGGCTGGGTTTTCAAGCACACCGGTGATGGCGTGTGCGCCGCGTTCGCCTCGCCGCGCTCGGCGGTGGATGCGGCGGTGGCCGCGCAGCGGGAGCTTGAGTTGCCGGTGCGGATGGGGCTGGCGACCGGCGAAGCAGAGCTGCGCGGGGCGGACTATTTCGGTGCGGTGCTAAACCGTGCGGCGCGGTTGATGGCCGCCGGGCATGGCGGGCAGATCCTTTTGGCCGAGTCGACGGCGGGTCTGCTCGGCGGGGTTGATCTCATCGATCTGGTGGATTTGGGGCCGCGGCGGTTGCGGGATCTGCCCACCGCGGTCGGGGTATTTCAGGTCCGAGCGGCGGGCCTGCAGGCGGACTTTCCTGCGTTACGGGCGCTCGATACAAGTCCTGGGAACCTGCGCCCTGCAGCCACCAGTTTCATCGGGCGCGATGCTGAGCTTGCCGAAGTGCAAGCAGCACTCCGCGAACACCGGGTAGTGACTTTGACCGGCGTCGGGGGGGTGGGCAAGACCCGTTTGGCACAGGAAGTCGCGGCGGGCCTGGCCGATGAATTTCCCGACGGCGTCTGGTTGTTCGAACTGGCCGCTGTGGCCGATCCGGCCGCGGTGCCCGACGCAGTGGCGGCGGTGCTGGGCATCACCCAGCAGCCGGACAAGAGCGTCAGCGAGTCCGTGGCCGCCGCCCTGGAGGGCAGGGTGCGGCTGCTGGT
>NZ_JBKQQD010000063.1:0-6153 GCF_052144515.1 Mycobacterium sp.
ACTGGCCGCAGCCGAGCCCGACATGGCTGGCGACTCATAGTTGCCGCCACTGATCTCGATCATGTCGAGGCCTTCGCCGGCCAGGGCAGCGACCACGTCGCGGGACTCGTCCTCGCTGAATCCACCCCGTTGGAAGTCCGCCGAATTGAGTTTCACGCTCACGGCGAAGCCAGGAGATAACCGCGCGCGGATGCGGCGGACGATCTCGAGGAGGAACCGCATCCGCCGCGGCTGATCGCCACCCCAGTCGTCGTCACGCAGATTGGTCAGCGGTGAGAGGAACTGCGTGACGAGGTACCCGTGCGCACCATGCACCTGGACGCCGTCGAAGCCAGCGGTCTCGCACACCGCCGCCGCCGTCACGAACCGGTCGATGATGTCCTCGATCTCGGACGAGGTCAGCTCGCGCGGCGTCGGCGAGCCGGGAAGATTCATCGGCACGGCACTCGGCGCCACCGGAATGTGGCCCAGAGCCAGCGGGTTGGACTGGCGTCCTGGGTGGTTGAGCTGAACCCACATTGGTACGCCGGCGTCATGAGCAGACTTGGCCCACCGGGTGAGTGCGTCCAGGTCACGCTCGTCCTCGATCACCACGTTGTCGGGCTCACCCAACTGAGTGCGATCGACCATCACGTTGCCGGTGACCAGCAACCCATATCCGCCGCGACTCCAGGTGCCATAAAGCCGCTCGAGACGGGCGCCGGGCGAGTTCCCCGAATCGGCAAGCGCTTCGCTCATCGCGGCCTTCATGTTGGGGTTCGGGAGCACCTGCCCGCAGGGCAGCCGCAGGGGGTCATGCAGAGAAGTCATTCGATGGTCTTCCTCGCTGTAGAGGCTATTGGCGTATAAACGTAATATTATGACTGTAAGTTAATCGGGTATGATTCGCAAGGACGACTTTCAGCGACGACGGAGGACGCGAGCTGTGGCGAGGTACGACGCAGAGCACAAAGCCGAAACACGGCGGCGGATCATCGAAACCGCCGGCCGACGTCTCAAGCAGGACGGCATCGACGGTTCAGGTGTCGCTGCGCTCATGACTGATGCGGGGTTGACCAACGGTGCGTTCTACGCACACTTCGAGTCCAAGGACGATCTCGTCGCCAACGTGGTCGCCGATCAACTAGCCACCCAGCGTGCCGTCCTCGCGTCGCTACCCGAGGGCCGGGCGGCACTGGAGGAATTCGTGCGCGACTACCTCGCGCCCCATCATCGCGATAATCCGAGCACGGGCTGCCCCTCCGCTGCCCTGCTCGATGAGATCGGCCGCTGCGATGACGCCGTCCGCGATTCCTACACCGAGGGAATGCAATCCATCGTCGACGTAGTCGCGACGCACTTGTCTCCACACGACCCGTCCGCCGCACGCACAACGGCGCTCGGGCTGTACACGGTTCTCGTTGCCACCATGCAACTCGCACGCGCCGTATCCGATCGGGAACTCTCCGACGACTTACTCGAATCAGGCATTCGCAATGCACAGACCCTGCTGGACCGTGGGTGAGTATCCCTGGCTCCTCGGTCGAGCACCTGGCGCGGCTGCTTGCAGGCGTCAGTGGGACATCGGCTTGCGTTCCATCTATAACGAAGTTATATTCGTCCGATGCGTCGCAACCTAGCAGGTCGAAGAGTGGTTATCACCGGAGCGGCACGTGGCATCGGGGAGAAGGTCGCCCGTGTCGCCGCTGCCCGGGGCGCTCGGCTGGCGCTGATCGGACTGGAGCCCGATCGGTTGCGCACCCTCGCCGATGACCTGGGCACCGGCGCGTCGTGGTGGGAGGCCGATGTGCGCGATGGGGCTGCTCTGCGGTCGGCGATCGATGGTTGTGCCGAGACGATGGGTGGTATCGACATCGTCGTTGCCAATGCTGGGGTTGTGGCCTACGGGACAGTGCGCCAGATGGATGCGGCGTCGTTTGAGCGAGTGGTGGACATCAATCTGAACGGTGTGTTCCGCACCCTCAAGTACGCGACGCCGCATGTGGAGCGCAGTCGCGGCCATGTGATGGTCGTGGCGTCGGCGATATCGTTCACGCCGCTGGCTGGAATGGCCTCGTACGCCGCAAGCAAGGCCGGGGTCGAAATGCTCGCCCTGGCGTATCGCCAAGAGGTGGCGCACCTCGGTGTCACGGTCGGGCTTGTGCATCCCTCATGGATCGACACCGACCTCATTCGGGGCGCCGAGGCGGACATTCCCTCCTTTCAGGAGTTGCGCGCGCGGCTGCCATATCCCGGCAACGTCACGACCAGTGTCGACCGGACAGCGGTCGCGATAGTCGACGGACTCGTGCGCCGTCGCAGCCGGGTTTATGTACCGCGCGCCGTCGTCGTGGCCAACTGGGCGAAGGCGGCCGTGAACTCGCCGGCGGCCTGGCCCTGGATGAGGCGCTTCGCGGCCCAGGTCGTTCCCACCCTCGAGCGTGAGGTTGAGGCATTGGGGAGGCACGATCAACTCGTGCCAAGTGTCGGCAATACCACGTCCTAGATCACGTCGTCCTCTACGCCTGCCTGGCTTTCGCCAGCCCGCGCGATCGAGGTATAAATGCGCGCAGCCGCCTCGTGCGAGTTCTGGGCACGCTCACGCGTATCGCCCAGTCCCACAGAAAGATTCACGCCCAGTGGCAGCAGGATCTGCCTGACCGGCTCGTCAAAATCGACGAAGGTCTCCGCCAGCTCCAGGGTGATGAAGCCGTGCACGAAACTCCACAATTGGGCAGCTATAACGGCGGGGTCCTGTTGTCTGACCCTGCCCGAACTCACCAGCCGAGCGCACGCTTCTGCCACGTGAGCGTAAGCGCCCCGGAATGCCGGCGACCGACCACTCAAACGAACTTCTGAATCGGCCACCGGTCGGTAGGTCGAGCGAGTGGACAGCCCAAACATCAGGTCATACAGGTGGGGGTTCTCGCGGGCAACCCGCCGACACGTCAACGCCTGGACAGCCAGATCCGCGATCGGATCCTCCGTCACGGGCAACTGGGAAAACGCCCTGTCGAGCTCCTTGAACCCTCGGTCGATAACCGCACGCGTGAGCTCAGGAACCCCACCGAAGTAGTGGTACACCAACATGGTCGAGAGCCCACTCGCGGCAGCCACCGTACGCGCCTTGATGGCGGAAGGCCCCTGCTCGGCGAGCAGACTGATGGTGGCCTGAATGAGCCGCTCCGGCGCACCCTCCGCTGTCTCCTCATCTGACATGTCCGGCATGGTTTCTACCTCATCTCTCAGCGCAGTCCTGAGGGAAGTCGAACTGATCCCTTGCCAGACCAGTGTAACTTCGTTATATTAATCTGTAACTTCGTTATAGAGCCGTTTTCGACGGGAGGACACACCGATGACTGGCCACTTCGAGATAGACGATCGCGGAGCAGTCCTGATCGTGCGGGTCGACGGCGGGCAGCACAGCCTGTTCGGCCTGGATATCGCCAACCAGCTCGACGAGTTGGTGGACCGCGTCGACCGCGATCCAAACGCGCATGCCGTCGTGTTCACCGGGGCGCGTCCCGGCCGGTTCGTCAGCCATGCCGACGTGCGGTGGCTGCAAGAGGAGGGCGCTGCGGTCCCGAAGTTGGGCCGACGCGGCGCCTCCGCTGTCGCACGCGTCGCCCGACGCGCGGCCCGCGTCCTCGAGCCGGTGGTGCGCAGGACTCCGCTGCGGGGCGCCGTTCAGCTCGATCGCTTGCACGCGACGTTCATCCGGATGAACGCCAGCGGCGTCATCTTCGTTGCCGCTCTCAACGGTTCCGCGCTGGGCCTGGGTGCCGAATTCGCCTGGGCGTGCGATCTGCGTGTTATGGCCGATGGGGAGTTCTTCATCGGCCAGCCCGAAATACTGCTGGGAATCAATCCGGGCGGTGGTGGAACCCAGCGACTGACCCGACTGATCGGTACCCACCGGTCCTTGGTAGCCATCCTCGAGGGCAAGCCGTTCACGCCCGCGCAGGCGCTGGCCAACGGGGCCGTCGACGAGGTTGTGGCGCCGGACGACGTTGTCGCGCGGGCGACCGAACTTGCCGAACACTTCGGCAAGCGGACCAAAGGGGCAGTCGCGGCCGTCAAGCGATCGGTGTACTTCGGCGGCTCGATGTCGCTGTCAGAAGGGTTGCACGTCGAGCGCACCGAATTCCTCCAAACCGATCAGTCCGATGTCGGTCAGAAATTGATGCGCGACTACCTCGCGACCACAGACGCCACCGGCGAACTACCCCTCTACCAAGCGGACACCTACGCCCAAGCGCTCGAGTCGGGCCAGGTACGCAGGCTCGGCTCGACCAACGTGGCGGTGGGCCGGTAATGAGCACTGCACAGACCTTTACCCGTCACGATGTCTCGTTCACCTCCGGCGAGGACACCTGTGCCGCATGGCTTTACCTGCCCACCGGAGTCACCGCGCCGCCCGTGGTCATCCTCGGGCACGGCCTCGGCGCCACCCGCGAGATGCGCTTGGACGCCTTCGCCGAGCGGTTCGCACAGGCCGGTATCGCCGCCTTGGCCTTCACCTATCGGCACTTCGGCGACAGCGGCGGCCAACCCCGCCAGCTCCTGTCGATCAAGCGCCAGCTCACGGACTGGGACGCCGCCATCGGCTACGTGAGGGCCCGTCGTGACGTCGACGGCACACGAATTGCCGTCTGGGGCAGCTCCTTTGGCGGTGGCCACGCCATCACCGTCGCCTCACGCCACCCCGAACTGAAAGCGGCGGTGGCCCAATGCCCATTCACCGACGGCTTGGCCTCCGCACTCGCACTGGGCGCGTCTGAATCCCTCAAGGTGTTACGTACTGTTGCAAAGGATTTCGCTTCGATGATCGGCCGCCGGGCGCCCACGATGATTCCCCTCGCCGGCCCCCCCGGTTCACTCGCGCTGATGAACGCCCCAGACGCCCTTCCCGGCTACCAGGCGCTGCTGCCACCCGACGCGACCTTCCGGAACGAGGTTACGGCGCGGGTCGCTCCGACCATCATGGCCTACCGGCCCGGGCGCGCGGCGAAGAAGATTAAATTCCCAATCCTGTTCTGCGTCAGCAACACCGACAGCGTCACGCCACCGGCCCAAACCCTGCGATACGCGCGCACGGCACCACGGGGGGAGATCAAACGGTACGAAGCCGGCCATTTCGACTTCTATCTGGGCGACGCCTTCGAAGCGCTGGCACGCGACCAGGTCGAGTTTCTCACCCGCCACCTCCACCCGGCCCACCCAGCGGGCAGCCCACGCCGCGGCGCACCACTCATAACTATTAGGAGAACAACATGAACGACACCACCCACGCCATCAACCAGGAACCAGTCCGGCGGAAGCACACGATGAAAGCATTCGTTGTCAGTCGGTATGGGAAAGCGAACAGCGTTGAAGCTGTTGAACTTCCCGAGCCCGAACTGGGGGAGGGCGACGTATTGGTCCAGATTCACGCCGCCGGCGTAAATCCCTTAGATCTCAAGATTAGAAATGGCGAGCTCAAGGCCCTTCTGCCGTACAAGTTGCCGCTGGTGCTGGGTAACGATCTCGCTGGCATTGTCATTAAGGCCGGAGCAAATGTCGACCGATTCAAACCGGGAGACGAAGTCTACGCAAAGCCAGACAAGGATCGGATAGGCGCCTTCGCGGAGTTGATCGCAATCAGTGAGAACGACGTCGCGAAAAAGCCGCATCGACTGGACATGGAACAAGCAGCCTCGGTACCTCTAGTCGGTTTGACCGCTTGGCAAGCACTGGTAGACAAAGCGGGGCTGCAAGCCGGACAGAAGGTGCTCATTCACGCCGGTTCCGGAGGTGTTGGAACGATCGCCATTCAACTGGCAAAGCATCTCGGGGCCACCGTCGCCACCACCACGAGCACCGCGAACGTTGAATGGGTGAAGCGCCTCGGAGCAGATGTCGTCATCGACTACAAGAGTAATGACTTCGAAACCATCCTGCGCGACTACGACGTCGTCATCGACACCCAAGGCGGTCAGACACTCGAAAAATCCCTCCGGGTGCTCAAACCCGGCGGCAAAGTCATCTCGGTCGCCGGGCCGCCTGAGCCCGATTTCGCCAAAGAATTCGGGGCGAACTGGTTCTTGATACAAGCGATGCGTGCTCTCAGCTTCCAGATCCGGCGGAAAGCCAAACGCCGCGGGGTCACCTACTCGTTCTTATTCATGAAAGCAA
>NZ_JBKQQD010000064.1:0-2995 GCF_052144515.1 Mycobacterium sp.
CAGGCCCGGGAGCAGCTCATCCGGCTCAAGACCCGCACCGGTATCAACCAGTGGAACATCCTCTGCCGGTGGGCCTTTTGCCTGTCACTCCAGCAAGCGACACCGCCGACGCCCGTCGAGATTCCCGCCGACAGCAACGTGGAGATGGAATGGCAGGTATTCGGCGGAGAGGCCCATGAGCTGTACATGGCCCTTCTCAAGGAGCGCTGCGTGATGGAAGGGCTGGGAACCTCGGAGGAGGTGCTGGCGCGGCAGTTTCGACTTCACCTACACCGGGGCATCGGCTATCTCGCCACGCCGCACAAGATTGGCTCGATCAGCGACTTGGTGAAGCTCGCCATGCACAAAGGCTCAATGAGCGCCGCAGTCCTCGGGCCCGAACTTCACGACGTTCGTGATGGCGAAGAACTCGTGTCTCCCTGATGGAACTGAAAGGCCGGCCGAACATGATCGACTGCAAGCGGAATCAACGATCTCTTGCCAGGCTCCAGGCCACCCCTCTCGATCTTCGGCGGTTGAACGCCCCGGAGGCGGCGCGGGCCTTGTTCGGGTTTCTCCAGCAGCATTTCGAGCCCGGCGACGAGTGTTCGCTTTGGTCGCCGGCCGAGGCCAAGAGCCTAGGATACAGCGCGTTCTGGCGGGTGAGCTGGGAGTCCGGCCCGTTGGAGTGGGGGGTTCTGTTGACGCTCGGCGAAAGCATGTGGCTGCAGGAGCTCGAACTCGGATACGAGCATCGGCCCGAAGTCCTGGTGCAGAGCGGCAAGGGCTGGTACACGGAACCGCATTTTCGCTTTGATGTCGGGTTTATCGAGGATTAGGCCATATGGTGTCATCGGCTTATATATAACGCCATATAATTGCAGGGTCCGCTGTGCGGACCGATTCGGATGGTCCGCACAGCGGACCTTACGTCGACTGCGCTCCCAGCCTGATTTCGTCAAGGCTCGGCTCACAACGAAGCCGTCGATTCTCAGTTTCCAGTAGCACAAGAATGCCAACCTTGACGTTACCGACAAAAGTCCCGAGTGATAGTCTGGGATGGATAGGGAGCTTGAAAAGAACCAGCGGCAAGTCCCTGTTTCCAATGGCTTTAGGTAGCTGTGGCCACCGAATTACCCATCAACTTCGCCCGATCAATATGAACGGGCGTTCAATTTTGTCGGTGACGTCAACCTTGCAAGAACCTATCCAACTGTTGGTCGAGCTCGAGGTATCGAGTTACCGAGATTTTCCGAAAGAGCGTCTCATGCAGGTGTGGGGACACGTCGGAGATTACGAGGTTTCGATCTACTTGCCTTACACAGACAAGCGCGTGCAGAGGCTCAAACGGCAGAAGATCCAGGGTTAACAGACGCCTATTCGCAGCTCGCCGCGACCGTGGTTGTCCAGCGATCGACCAATCCACGCAGGCGGTCGCGGTCGATTGCGGGGTCGGGTACGATCGCGACCGTCCCCATGGCGTCGCCTTTTCGCGTTGAGACGGTGATGCCCAGAGCGTCGAGGTAGGCACGGAATTTCTTGTAAACCTCGCTCCGGGCTGTGACGTAGGGCCTGCCCTGACCGGTCAGAGCCAGCTCCACGCCGGAATCCTGAGGCGGCGTCTGCGTTGCCTGTCCAGGCGTGGGGTTCGCCTGGGGGGCCTGAGAAATCTCCTGGGTCGCGGTTGTTTGCGGCCCCAGTGACAGGGTGAGCGGCATATCCAGTGCCCGGGCGTACCTCAGGAGCGTGGCGACGGTCGGGTTGGCCTGCTTGCCGGCCTCCAGGCGGCTGAGCGTGGCCTTGTCCAGCTTTGACAGCGAGGCTAGCTCCTCAAGGCTCATCCCCCGCGTCAAACGCGCGTCACGCAAGGTCGAGATGAGCGTGCGGAATGCGGCTAAGTCCTCGGGATCGAGCTTCTCGCTGAGGGTGGCGATCCGCCCCGTCTCGCGGTACTCGCGGTCAAGGATGGCGCAGTCGGCAGCGTCACTTGCCCTGGCCTCGGGCGTCTGGGTTTGCGCGATGATCGCTTCGGCGCGGGTCCGTTTCTCATCGGGTAACTTCTCCAGGACCGCGCGGGTCCGTTCAGAAATCCGAGGCGAGGTCATGTCAGTCTCCATATTCCTTGACCGGGTAGGCTGTGTTGGGCCGGATGATGATGAGGTCATCGTCGCTCAAATCCTCGAATACCACCACGATGTGCTTGCCCGTCGAAGTGTCGCCAAAAATGAGCGGCAGCTCGGTCGAGGCGCTGTAATCGTCCGGATCGTCATGGCTGCCCGGATGGCGATGAATCGCTTCTCGACGTCTTCCGCTGTTACTTCACCGGGGCCGGTGATGTGCGGTTCGTTCTCATCGTCCCAAATGATCACATCGACGTACATCGCAAGCCCCGCACCGTCACTCTCCTGCCTTGATTTTAATACAACGGAATCATGTGGATGTCAATAGTCAGGGCGAGGCCGACCATGCACGCCAGGTGATTCCTCGCATGCTACACTCTGAAGCGGAAACGGTGTCTGGAATCGTTATGTTGCTTCTTGGGCCGCCCGTGGGGACGAAGCGTCATTTCCCGGCGGGTCAAGAAACGTTTCCCGATTCCTTTGGGGAGGCCACCTTCTGGGGAGGCCGTCGATACGGGTAGCACTGACCTCACGCGGGAGATCGCCCGCGAGTTCGGAGCTAGGGTTGCGGGAATCGGCGAGGGCGCGCCCCAAACTGATACGGAATGAAGCCAGGCTCGACGTCTTTATCTGATTCGCGCAGTGCGACCCGAAACCGCTAATGAGGAGCTTGGGGTAAGGAAACACCCTTGCCAGTCAGAACCCTCTGTCCCAGTTGCGAATGCGTGGCCAGGACTTGACCCGCCAAGACGCCCCTGGTGCCTCATTCCCCCTGTCTGTCCCAGTCGTTGGTGCGTGGCCTAACCGGTCTCCAAGGAGTCTCTAGCTGATCGTGAATCTTGCCAGCGCCACCGTCACGTTGTCGTTGGCAGCGCGCGAAAGGACCACATCGATCA
>NZ_JBKQQD010000065.1:0-2708 GCF_052144515.1 Mycobacterium sp.
CCCTGTCTTGGCTGCTGCGGAACTTGACCAGCCGGCATCCCCGCTCGCTGCGCGTGTGCACGCTGCTGCGCAAGCCCGACGCGCGGGGCGCCAACGTCGACATCGGCTACGTGGGCTTCGACATCCCCAACGACTTCGTCGTGGGCTACGGCCTGGACTACGACGAGCGCTACCGCGACCTGTCGTACATCGGGACGCTGGACCCAAGGGTCTACCAGTAGCTCAATCTGGCTTCTTCGGCCGCTGAGGCCTGGTCGCAAGCTGCCTGCCATCGCGACCTCGCGTCGGCGCGGCGATCGGCGGCCCGCCACTGATTTAGGTCAGCTCCCATATCGCGGTCACCGTGAAGCTCACGGTCTGCTGGCCGGGTTCTAACGGGACCGCGTTGACCCTCGGCGATGCCGACGGCGCTCCGACCGGGGGCGTGTTGCCGCTGGCCTCGGAGATGGAAAGCACCTTGCCCAGCCGGAGACCGGACAGCTGCGCGTACTGGTCGGCGCGGTTCTTGGCATCGTCGAACGCCCGCGCTCGCGCGTCCTTCACCAGCTGCGAGTCATCGGCGATGGAGTAGCTGACCGAGCTGATGCGGGTGGCGTCGCCGCCGGTGCTGACGATGAGAGCCAGCGTTTGTGACGCGGCGTCCGGAGGGTGGATCTTGACCTCGATGGCATTGGTGGCGCGGTAGCTGGTGATGGTGGCTGTGCCATTTGGGCTGAGATTGCTGTATTGCGGCTGGAGGGCGACCTCGGTGGTCCTGACGTTCTTGCGGTCGATACCGGCCCCGACGAGCGCGGTGATGACCGCTTGCTGGCGGTCATTCGTCTGGTTCATCGCGGACGTTACGTCGGGTGCCGTGAATTCGATGCTGACGTTGGCGGTCAGGGTGTCCGGAACACCTTGCACTTGGCCCGATCCCACGACGGTTACCTGACGTGGATTGGCTCCGGGGGAAGAGGCCGGGCTATGGGAATTGCACGCCGATACGGCGGCGATAGCCAAACCGGCTGCAGCGAAAGCAGTCGCCGGACGGACGATTCTCGGGGTGCGTGGTGCGATCGGCATGTGTGGACACTAGCGTCTCGCGAGCGGCGAATCAGCCGTTCGCTAAGAGGGCGGGTCGTCGGGCAGGGTTGCAGTGCTCGCTTGTCGGGTGTCCAGTCCTCTTGTAGTTCTTCGGGTTCTCGTGGTTTCACCCAGCGTTAACGCGGTACCCTTCCGATCACCAACAGCTGCAATGTGATTCGAATCGAAGCACATTGTGGTAGCCGGCGATCGGCGTACATCGCACGCGGGTCATCCAAGCGGATGAGCATGCGGAGTCGCGGGTGCGGCGGCACATGAAGCTCCGCGTCCTGCCTACGCGGTGCGCGTGGGACACGGTGCTGGTTCAGCCGGCGCCGGTGTCGGTTCCGGTCGCCGCCTGGGCTTGGCGCGCTGGTTGAGAGTGCCAGCCCGGTCCGGGTTCTCCTAGCGCCGCCGAGGGCGGGCCGGCTCCTGTTGTTTGGTCCATCAGGGGCCCGGGGCCCGACTGGTGGCGCGAATAAGTCGAGTAGTGGTCGAGTAGTGAAGTACCCGTGTCCACGCGCGGGCTCGCTGAGACGATAGCTGCACCAGCCCGGTCTGGCGCGGGATCAACAGTCGAGGTGGCATCATGAATAACCTCAATATTGGGCGCCTGCGCCCAATATTGCGACTTATGCAGCGCAGCATGCGAAGCGATCGTCGCCGCGTATCGCCTTGCGATCTCCCGGCTGGCCAAACAATGAGCACACCACTCGATCGCGGTTCCATCGTCCCTCTTTGCGCCGTGTGCTTTGAAGCTGGCCGCGCAACAGAAGCCACCCACCAAACGAGGGACAAGCTGTGCGGCTGCGACCAACACATCCAACAACTTGAACAACATGGCCGCGCCGCGGTACGCCGACAACGAAGCGCAGAAGCGCGTGGGTATACGGATCGTGGAGCACCGCCTACGCGCGGGACGACTGGCAACCGACCGGCCGACTCGCGCGACCAAAGCGCTGGTTTGGGCGACGGGAGTGCTGGCCCTAGCGACGATCGCGTTGGTGCTCGTAACGCTTGACGCAGCTAAGTGACGGGCATGGCGGTCGAAAAGGTCGAGGCAGCTGACGAACTGGACCGCTGGACAAGCAAAACCAAGCCGGGTGCCCTGTTTAAGTCCCGTGCCAAGCGCGACGTACTAAGTGGACGAGCTGGTCGCGGTGCTCGATGCCGAGCTTGGCGAAGATGCGATAAACGTGTCCCTCCACCGTCCGCACCGAGACAACCAGCCGGTTTGCGATCTGACGGTTGGACAAACCAGCCGCGACCAAGTTCGCGATCTCGCGTTCACGGGCCGTGATCGGTAACGCCGAGGCCGCTGCAGCGACCGCCGGCGTTCGTATTCCGCCCTGCCCGGCCAAGCTGTGCGCGCGGGTCGACGACTTTATTTCCTTGCTGCGGTGGCCGGTTCGCGCGTGTTCGCGCGCCGCCTGGGCCGCCGCGTCGGCGGCAAGCGCCACCGCGCCCATGTCAGCGAATCGGTCGGCCGCGGCGTCGAGCACATCGCCGTCGTGGTCGGCCAGGCCGCGGGCGTGCTCGGCGATCGTCTCCGCCAACGGAGTGTTCAGTGTTTTGGCCAGCTCTGCCAGCCGCTCGGTTTGCGAACGGTCATCAAACCGGACGGCGGTGTGCAGCGCGCGCATCTC
>NZ_JBKQQD010000066.1:0-3262 GCF_052144515.1 Mycobacterium sp.
ACAGGTGCTGATATCCCGCGACCCGCGGCAAGCCGCCCAACTTCACGAGCAAGACGACGCCATGGATGAGCTGTACCGGCATTTGTTCCGTGTCTTACTGGACGACGGCTGGCAGCATGGTATCTCCGTGGCCGTCGAAACCGCTTTGCTGGGCCGCTTTTACGAGCGCTTCGCCGACCACGCCGTGGAAGTCGGGCGGCGCGTCATCTTCATGGTCACCGGGGTGCTGCCCGCCGAGGACGAGATATCCACCTACTGATCTCACGGCGTGGCTGTTACCAGCGTGGCGTTGGGGTCGGCGGTGATCTGGTCGGTGTTGGTGTTGTAGTCGAAGAGTTCGGCGTAGCGACCCCAGCCGATGGCGATGTCGAGTTGTCGCTGGGCGTCCTGGGCGTTGAATCCGTGCTGGAGGATGTCGAGGAAGAATCCGGCGCGCAAGCTCTCGTCAGGGCAGTCGTGCAGAGCGTGGCAGATGGTGCGCACCAAAGGTGCGCGGATACGTGCTTGCTGGGCGAAGATCTGCTTGCTTGCTTGGATGTCGGCGGTGGTGAAATCCTTGCCGATCGAGGTGAGTTCGAGGCCGGCACCGCTGACGCACACGAAGTCGAGCAGTGCGGCGGCGTCCACCAACGGCAGCAGGTCTTCGGCGGCGATACCCAAGTCGGCGGCGACGTCGGGGATGTCGACGCGCCCACCCTTGCCGTAGACGATTTCGACCAGCCCGGCCAGGCCCCCGACGGTCGCCCTAGGCAGCGGGTGGCTGGTCGGCGTGGCTGTGCCGGGTTCGACGAGCGTTGTGGCCGACCCGGTGCCGGTCAGCAGTCCATAGAGTTTGTCGACAAGTGCTTCAAACGAGGGCGAACGGCGGTCGCGGGGACGCTCGAGTTCGATGGGGAATTCGGCCAGGACGCGGCCGGGATTGCTGCTCAGCACGATGACGCGGTCGGCCAGCGTGATCGCTTCTTCGATGTTGTGGGTGACCAGGCAGATGGCCTTGGTCGGAAATTCCTGGCCGGTCCACAGGGTCATCAGCTCGCTGCGCAGGTTTTCGGCGGTGAGGACGTCGAGGGCGGAGAAGGGTTCGTCCATTAGCAGCAGATCGGGTTGCAGCACCAGGGCCCGGGCGAACCCGACGCGCTGGCGCATCCCGCCGGACAGTTCTTTGGGGTATGCGGATTCGAAGCCGTCGAGGCCAATCAAATCGATGGCCTCCATCGCACGCTGACTCCGTTCGGCCGGGGCCATTTTGCGCGCTGCCAGCCCGAGTTCAACGTTCTTTTGCACGGTCAGCCAGGGCATCAGGGCGAAGTTCTGGAACACCATCGCGGTGCCGGCGTTGGCGCCGGTCAATTCGGCGCCTTCGTAACGCGCCACGCCGCTGCTAGGGGCGATCAGCCCGGCGATGATGCGCAGCAGCGTCGACTTGCCGCACCCGGAGCGACCGAGCACGGCGACGACCTCGCCCGCACGGATGTCTAGGCTGATGTCGTCGAGGACCAGCAACGTGCCACCGTCGGGCTTGCTGAAGCTCTTGCTGACGTGGTCGAGGTGGATGATGATCACGTCGTCTTCAGTCATGGGGACCTCCGTCAAGCTCAGGATCAGGATAGGGAGAAGCGCCGTTCGGACAGGCGGTAGAGGCGCTGCCACAGCACGATGTTCGTCGTCACGACATAGAAGCTCATCGCGATCACGCCGATGAGCAGGCGCGGGGCGTCGCCCACCGCGGTGGCATGGGTGATGTAGGACCCCAGCCCGACGGCGGACAACGTGGTGCCGTGGTACTGGACGACCTCGGCGACGATCGACGCGTTCCACGCGCCGCCGGCCGCGGTGATGCCGCCGGTGACGTAGCTGCCGAAGATCCCGGGCAGTATCAGGGTGCGCCACCGCAGCACGGTGGGCAGCCGCAGGCTGGCGGACGCGTCGCGAAGTTCGGTGGGGATCGAGCTCGCCCCGGCGATGACGTTGAACAGGATGTACCACTGGGTGCCCAGCGCCATCAGCAGAATGCCGCCCCAGTTGATGCTGATTCCGGTGGCGAGCAGCACGGCGGTGAACAACGGAAAAAGAAAGTTCGCCGGAAACGACGCCAGCACCTGCACCACCGGCTGTGCCAGCCGAGTCACCTTGGGATTCATGCCAATCCATACTCCGACCGGCACCCAGATCAACGTCGAGACCACGACCACCACCACGACACGGGCGAAGGTGGCCAGGCCGAGCAACGCGGCGTGGCCGACCTCGGCGAAACCGACGCTGCCGGCGATGTACTCGACCACCCGAAAAGCACCGTAGCCCAGCGCAGCAACCAAGGCGAGAACGAAAACGGCGTCGCCGACGCGGCGCCGCACGGTCGACGTTTTCATCGGACCCCCGGTCATGCCGAACACCGCCGTCACCCGGTCGACCGGATAGACCAACTTTCCGAGCGGACGGCCGACGATGCCGGGGACGCGGGAGCGCCGCAGCACGTCCAGCGTCACGCTGCGCGGCGCCTCGACGGCCTCGGACTCCTCGATGCGGAATCGCTCGGACCATGCCGTCAGCGGCCGCCAGAACAGCGCGTTGACCCCGATGATCACGACGATCATGGTCGCGATCGCCAGCAGCACCCGGTTGAGGTCTCCCTGGTCGCTGGCCGATGCGACGTAGGCGCCGATCCCGGGCAGCGCGAACCTGTGGTTGTTCACGCTGAGGGCCTCGGACGCGGTGAGAAAAAACCAGCCACCGCCGAAACTCATCATGCCGTTCCACACCAGCGGGATCACGCCGCTGGGCAGGTCGACTCGCCAGAATCGCTGCCACCGTGACAACCGCAACAGCCTGGACGCCTCGTCCAGATCGCGGGGCTGGGTGATCAGGGATTGGTAGAACGCGAACGTCATGTTCCAGGCCTGCGAGGTGAAGATCGCGAAGATGGATGCGCATTCCAAACCCAGCAGCGAGCCGGGGAACAGCGCGATGAACCCGGTGATGGTGATCGCCAGGAATCCGAGCACCGGCACGGACTGCAGGAAGTCCAGCAGCGGGATGAGCACCTTTTCGGCACGGCGCGAGCGCGCCGCCGCGGTGGCATAGAAAAACGTAAACACCAGCGACAGGCCCAGCGCGACGAACATCCGCAGCAGCGACCGGGCGGCGTAATACGGCAACTGGCTGGGATCCGTGGACACCGACGAGGGCGCGTTGGGCACCGTCCACGGCACGGCCGCCCCGCGGCCGACGCGCACCAACAACCACAACAGCACCGCGGCGCCGA
>NZ_JBKQQD010000067.1:0-6502 GCF_052144515.1 Mycobacterium sp.
AAACGTCCGAGGCTTCCATCGTGGTATCCACTAAACGCACTGCACGCTGGCGAAACTCCGGCGGATACTGACGGGGCATAGCTTCCAATCCTCCTATAGAGATCGGAACTAAACCCGGGGTAGTTCAGGTAGGTCTGCGACAACAGTTCCGGTAGGTGCTTTACGCCCGTTGGTGGGTGGGGGTTTTTTCGTAGTCGTTGGTGGCTGCGAAAGGGGCCGGCATGTTGCGGGAGCTGCGGATGTCCGAGTTGCGTTATCGGGCGGTGCTTGAGGTCCTAGATGGGGCGGTGATCAGCACTGTTGCCCTTCGTTACGGGGTGTCGCGCCAGACGGTGCATGCGTGGTTGCGTCGTTATGCGCGTGAGGGGGCGGTGCTGAATCTTGAGGACCGCTCGTCGCGTCCGCATGGGTGTCCTCATCAGATGGCGCCGGCGCTGGAGGCGCGGGTGTTGGTGTTGCGTGATCAGAATCCCCGTTGGGGGCCTACCAGGATCGTCTACGAGCTCACGCGCGAAGGTGTTGTGCCGGTGCCGGGGCGTTCCAGTGTGTATCGGGCGTTGGTGCGCAACGGGCGTATTGACCCGGCCAGGCGTCGTCGGCGGCGGGCCGACTATAAGCGCTGGTAGCGGGGTCGGCCGATGGAGTTGTGGCAGATGGATGTCGTGGGCGGGGTTCATCTGAGTGACGGGGCAGAGGTCAAGGTGGTGACCGGGATCGATGACAACTCCCGGTTTGTGGTGTCGGCCAAGGTGGTCGCGCGAGCGACAGCGCGGCCGGTGTGCGATGCGTTGCTGGGTGCCCTGCAGCGCCACGGTGTGCCTGAGCAGATCTTGACTGACAACGGGAAGGTGTTCACGGGGCGGTTCGGTCCGGGCGGTTCCTCGTCGGAAGTGTTGTTCGATCGGGTCTGCGTGGAGAACGGGATCGCGCATTTGTTGACCGCGCCGCGCTCGCCCACCACGACGGGAAAGGTTGAGCGCCTTCATAAGACGATGCGGGCGGAGTTCTTCGCCGATGCCGATCGCGTGTTCGCCACCATCGGTGAACTGCAGGTGGCGTTGGATGGGTGGGTGGGTCATTACAACACCGAGCGCCCGCATCAGTCGCTGGGAATGCGTCCCCCGGCGCAACGGTTTGCGTTGGCCGCGGGTCCCGATCTTGAAGTCGTGGAGCCCCTCGCAGCGGTCGCGACGAATGGGCGAGGGCGCGCGGCGTCCCAGCGTGCGGATCTGCGCAGTGCCGGCGTGCAGCGGTGGGTGGATCAGCGCGGGTTGATCCGCTTGGCCGGGTTTGGGTATCGGGTGCCGATCGTGTTGGCCGGTGAGCCGGTGCAGGCGGTCGTCGCCGACAACCTGGTGCAGATCTACCACCATGACGTGCTGGTCGCCTCCCACGTGCAGCGCCATAAACCCGACACCACCACCGCCGCGGTGCTGCGGCAAGGCCGGCGCACCCCGCGGGCGGCGACCACTGGGATCGTGGTGACCCGCATGGTCGATGCCAGCGGCTACGTGTCGTTCGCCGGGACCATGTACCGGGCCGGAAGGTCCTGGCGCGGAAAAGAAGTCGAGGTGTCCATCGTCGCCGGGTCGGTGCAGATGGCCCATCAGGGCACCATCGTGCGCACCCAGCCCATCCGCCACGACCGGGCCAAGGAACATGGCGCATTCGCCACCCCACACGGCCGGCCCCGCAAGCCGCGCCAGGATGCCCCAGACCGCACCCCACCTGTAAAGCAGCTACCGGAACTCATTCATCAAGCGGGTACCGGAACTTGACAGGTTCGCACACCCGAGCGATTGCGTGCTCTAGGGGCGCTTGGGGACTGCCACATGGTGTGAAACTCCGCTCCGCATGTCATTGCCCGCATCACTATGTCGGGGGCTAGCGCGGCATTGGAGGGTTGTAGTCAACCCAATACAACAGCCGTCGGAAGACTGAGGGCTTGAATCAACGCTCCGTGTCGGCAGGGGACATCCCCCCGAATAGCACGTCACCGGCGGACGCCAGCGCGTCTTCGTACACGTGGCCGTACACCCGGAGTGTCAGCGCCGGATCGTGGCCCAGCCACTTCGCCGTCGCCGACACCGTGGTGCCGCTGTCGAGCATCCGCGTCGCGGCGGTGTGCCTGGTGTCGTGCAACCGGATCGCCGGCACGCCCGCTGCTGTGCAGTGTCGGCGGAATGCCTTGGAGTAGGTCTCGGGCCGAATCGGGGAGCCGTCCTCATTGATCGCGATGAGGCCCGTGTCAATCCATGTCGGGCCGAGCGCCAGTCTTTCGCGCTTCTGCTGTGCGTTCAGCGCTCGCAAAGCGGCCATGACATCGGCGGGCATCGGCAGTGTGCGCCGGGAGCGTTCGGACTTCGGTGCGCCGGTCGTGGTTCCCGCGCCGCGCACGACAACGCGGCCTTGGGCGACGCTGACCGTCCCAGCGTCGAAGTTCACCGCTGACCACGCCAGGCCGAGCACTTCGGAGCGTCGCCAGCCGGCGAGCGTTAGCAGCCAGCACGCATAGAGGCGGTCACTCCGCACATGCTCGCGGAACCGTTCGACCTGCTGCGGCGTCCACGTGGACATCTCGCGGTGATCGATGGCCGGGCGGTCGACAAGTTGGGCGACGTTGCGGGCGACGAGACCGCGTTTCATGGCGGCGGCGAGTGCCTGCGACAGGACAGTCAGCATGGCGCAAACGGTCCGGTTACTCACGCCGCCAGACACTTTCGGACGCTCGGGTTCGGTAGGCAGTGCCGCGACGTATCGCGCACGCCGCGGGCGCAGCACATCACCGGATGACACCAGACGGTCGAGTGCTTTGATGCCGGGCTCGCCGAAGGTGGTCAGCAGCTCGGAATACCCGGCACCTTCTGGGCGCGCCCGCAGGTAGGCCAGCACCTCGGCGGAACGGCGTCCGCGCTTGGCGCGCTGGGGGATTGGTTCGCCGGTCAGGCGCAGTGTCACCAACTCGTCGAGGTGCGGGGTGTCGAGGTGCTGTAAAGGCACTGTGCCGAGGTGGTCGATAACCGGTTTGAGGGCTGCCCGGTAGCCGTCGAGGGTGTTGGGTCGCACGCGGCGGCTGTCGAGCCACTCGGCCAAAAAGGCCCCCAATGTCACCTTGTCGCGCCGGACCAGAGTGCCCGCGGCCGCCTCGGTCATAATGCGGGCGTATTCGCGTTTGGCCTCAACCAGCGTTGTATACGTGTAGCGCCGCCGGTCGCGGGAGCCATCCGGCTTTGTGGCCGCGTCGAGCTGGAATGTGTAGCTGACTTTCCCGTTGCGTGCGATGCGCTTGGTGATCGGCAATGCGCGACGGGTGCGCTTGGTCTTTTCGCGATCGGCGGGCGTTGGGTCGGCAGCGGCTTCGGTGCTCATCGGTCGGTCTCCTCGGTTGCTTTGCTCCGGTCACGTGGCAACATCTGCGGCGTTTGGCCTCGGTGATCCACCGCTCGATGGTGGGTAGGGAGCTGCGGGGCGGCATTTAGGCGAGTCGACGGTTTGACGACTCGGTCGGGGTCGGCGTCGCGTATCGCTTCGCGGCAGGCCTTCCAGGCTTCGCGTTCGGTGTCGAAGCCGCCCTTGGTGATCCAGGGGTAGCGGCCGGTCGACGAGTCCCGCTCGGGGAGGCGGGACTTGTAGTACCACGTCGAGCCGCGCTGGTGCACTGCGCCCTTCAAGATGCCACCAGCTCACGCAGGCCCGCGGTCACGACGTAAACGCGGCCGCCGAGCCGACGCACTGGCAGCTCGCCGGAGGCCACCAACCGATATGCTGCTGCCCGACTGATTCCCAGCAGCTGCGCCGCACGGGGTACCGCAAGCAGTAGGGGAAGTTCATTGAACACGTTGCTCTCCAAGATAATTCACCACCTTTCCATACGTTGTGAGGATTTCAATTCGGATGGACGAGGCCTGTGGACTTGCGGGCTGCACTGGGGACAAAACTGCGCAGCTTCGGTTCCGTCGGGCTCAGTGACTGTGATGGTGCGAGAATGCGCGTCCTCGCATTCACCACACCACGGCACGGTTGCCGGATGTGGATCTTGCAGCTGTGGAAGATCGGTGAGCCGCCGGGCGAGCACCCGCACCGGATCACGCGCTCCGTTGGGGTTTCGGATCAGGTGGTTGGTGAGATCCGCGGCCCGCCATCCGTGCGCCAGGGCGGACTCGATGGCCGAGTGCAGACTACGGGCCTCACGGCTGTTCAGCTTCCACGTTTCGGTAGCTGCGTCCAAGATCTCAGCTGCGACATCGCTCGGTTCGGATGGGGATTCAATTGATGGATTCAAGGGGTCCCGCTGTGGGACCCCCGGGGGGTGCCGCTCTGACACCATCCCCGTCCTGGAGCGGGACGGGGTCCGTCTCGAATCGAGACCGGGGGGTCCCAGATCGGGACGGGGGAGTCCCGCATCGGGACCGGGTGAAAGATGAGGCGCAAGTGGGTGATTCAGGTAGTAGCGAGTCGAGCGTCGGGCTCCGGAGTCGTGGAACTGCGGACGCCGGCTGATGAAGCCACACGTTTCCAGATCCCGGAGTGCGCGCAGGACTGTGCTTCTCCCTGCATTGGACTCGGCCATCAAGGTCCGGATCGAGGGATAACACGAATAGTTCTCATCCGCCTTATTCGCCAGGAGGATGAGGATGAATTTCGCTGCCGAGGACCCGACTTCTGACTCCGTCGCCCAGGCGAGCGCACCCCAGCTCATCCGGATGCGCGGGCCCAGGATTGCGCATCGCGAGCAGTCTCGGCTTGCTCGTACCTGCACCCTTCCTTCATGCGCCGTTCCATATCAAGCACGTTAAGATGCGTGATTTCGTTGCGCGACGGTCAGGCGCAGAATTTTCCACGGGATGTTGTGTCGTCGCGTTCTAATTGCTGGTATTGGCCGAAACGCAGTGGAATATCGCGAAACGGACTGCGTCGCAATAGATCCCTCGCACCGTGTTGTTCTGTTGATAGCCGGCGCACGGGGCTCCCAGGAACGGCTGCGTGAGGTCGATTTCAAAAAATGAATGTGCCGTAGTGACTAAGCGCGGCATTACGGGCATGTCTCAGCCATCGATGAGTCGTGCGCGCCTCAGCGACGCGAGCAAGCGCTGAGCCGCGCGCAGAGTGGGCGCGTGCACACGAGTGTCCAACCGTCCGGAGTCCACTTCGGCGGTCAACGATTCCAGCACCGTGCGGCATGCGCGCGGGGATCGCAGCACGATCTGGGCGGCCTCGGCGGGGCTGGACGGGACATCTCTCGTCTCGATGCGGATGCGTTCCACGATCCGCTCGACGGGCATTTCGACCACGTCGACTCGCACTGCCACCGCACCGTTCCGTGCTGCGCGCCGCTCCTCGTACGCCGCGCGACGGCACTGGTGGGAACACCACACGGAGGGGCGTCCAGGCTTGGGCGGCCAGTTGCGGCCCGGCATCTCTACGCCGCATCGTGGACACCGTTTTGTTGTCACAAAATTTATTGTAAGGCGGACCTCATTAATTAGATACGGACGAAATTGCGTTATCGTTTCGTGACCTGTGTGCAAGAGGTGTGTGGTGCGAAGTCAGGGCAGTAACAGGGCAGTGCAGTTAGAGGGCATGTGGGAGGAAACGGGAGACGAAATGTGATGGTGAGCGGTGAGGAGGGGACATCGAAGGTGAGGCGTGGAAATTTGGGTCACAGCGAACACAAAATGTGGTGTGGATCGTGATGGCGGCGAGCTTGGGAAAGCTGGGTGGCTGGGCCGATGGTGCAGGGCGCATCTTAGGACCGGCGGAAGCGTCCGGAGTCGGGTTTAGCATCGGGCGCATAGAGAAGACCACCAGACGGGGACTGGCCTGGGCGAGGCTGCTGGAATGGCAGCAGGCCGCCGCTGCGGTCCGAAAAGCGCGCGAGCGGGCCAACATTGGTCATTTGACCGAGTTACCGTTCCAGTCGCGCAGGCCGACGAGGCCGACGACTGGCGGGCTGCGCGCATCGAGAAACTCAAGGCTGAGGCGAACCGCCAGCGACAGGGGCACCGCGTGGCCGCGGGCAAGGCATTGCATGCGATGCGGCTGCTGGTGGCGTCGTGTCAGTGACCACTCCGTGTTCCAGGCGCTCTGACCACATCGAAGGCCTGGAGTGGGAAACTATGGTCTGGATCACGCGGCGCCGGGGCCAGGCATCGGAAGGGATTCGGACCGGTGGGAGGCCTCGTCGTCACACGTCAAGGAGCAAGCAGGTGACGCGATCCATTGCGCCGCCGAACCCGCCCCAAGGAGAACCTGATGACCAAGTACGTGTTTGACTTCGCCGAGGGCGACAGGGACCAGAAGGACCTGCTGGGTGGTAAGGGCGCGAACCTGGCCGAGATGACCAAGCTGGGGTTGCCGGTGCCGCCCGGGTTCACGATCACGACGGAGGCTTGCCGGGAGTACTTGTCGCAGGGCAGCGCGCCCGGTGAGCTGCGAGTTCAGGTCACGATGGCATTGCGGCAGTTGGAGGACAACCTCGGTCGCCGGCTCGGTGATCGCCATG
>NZ_JBKQQD010000068.1:0-4352 GCF_052144515.1 Mycobacterium sp.
GTATAGCCGCGTTTCTTCAGCTCCAGCCCATACACGACTGCAAACGGAGCTAGCGGCCCCGTCATCAAAACTCTGCTCACCCTGCTCGCTGGCCTGGCCATGATTGCCTCCTTCTCCCGGGAACAAGAAGGAGAGGATGGTCAGAACCGGCGCCGTTATGCCAACCCAGACACGCCGATCACCCCGGTCTGCAAGGACTTCCACGCCGAGGTCGGCATAACGCGCAGGTCGGCATAATCGTGGTTGTGCCGACATCGGCACAAGCACGACCTGCGGCACACCTGCGCCTCGCTGGCGATCAGCGCCGGGGCCAACGTCAAGGTGGTGCAACGACTGCTCGGGCACAAGACGGCGACGTTGACGCTGGACCGCTACGGGCACCTGTTCCCCGATGATCTGGACGCCGTTGCGGACGCTTTCGATTCTGCTGCGGACGATCTGCGGACGATTACCCGGTCTCCGCGTAGTCGGCTCGAACGAGAAAGCTCTTTGAGCTGGCTATTTAAGGTGGGGCTCACTATTTAAGGTGGGGCGGGCGGGGCTCGAACCCGCGACCAACGGATTATGAGTCCGCGGCTCTAACCAACTGAGCTACCGCCCCTGGTGCTAACTAGCTGCGGATATGGTCTCCGACTCTTAGAATCAGGCTCTGAATACCGCAGTGATACCGCAATGCTGTCGATGGCTTTGCCCAACGCTTCAGCGACCCCAGACAGGTCATCGTCCAGTAGATGGCCGTACAGATCCAGGGTCATGGCTGCGGTCGCGTGGCCAAGCATCCGTTGCACGACCTTGACATTAGCGCCCGCGCTTATCGCCAGAGATGCCGTGGTGTGCCGCAGGCCGTGTGGAACCAGTCCCACGATGCCAACCTCGGCGCACGCCTTGTTGAATGCACGCCGGTACTCCTCAATGGGCAGTAGCCCGCCACGCTGCCGAGGGAATACCAACGCGTCGGTGTCGTCGGGTAACTCATCCTTCAGGCGATCCCACACCGGACCTGGCACAGGAACTTGCCGGGCGCGTCTCGTCTTGGTTGTCGATTCCACGATGCCCTTACCGGTGACATGAGTCGCGGACGCCCTAATGGTCAACTCCCTATCCCCCACATGCCGACGACGGAGTGCAGCGGCCTCGCCGAAGCGCAATCCGCAGTATCCGAGAACAAGGGTCAGAGTCTCAAATCGGCCTGACGCCCTCGCGAGCTTCAACAGCTCACCGTGAGACAGATAGCGCCTTTCACGTTCGGTCGGCTGTGGTAGGTCTTCGGTCCGCTTGATCTCTTGCGCAACATTCTTGGCGATCTTGCCGGTCCGCATTGCGTACTTGAGCACCGCACCAACGAGCTGGTGGGCCTGGGTGATCCGGCTCGCCGATAACCCCGTGCCCTTCTGCGACCCATCTATCGCGAGTCCGCTTAGCCATGCCGAATATGACTCGTAACTAATGCTTTTCAGTGGTACGTCGCCCCATTTGGGCAAAACGATGGTATCCAGTAGTGACCGGTATCCGGCGAGTGTCTTCGGCTTGCGGTGATTCTTCGTCGACATCCAGGTCTCAGCCACTGACCGGAACGTCGCGGTGCTCTTGCGCGGGTCGACATACTCGCCGCGCTGAACATCTGCCGTTAGGCCATCGACATATACCTGCGCGTCTGGCTTGCGGTGGAATACTTTCGTATGCTCCCGTCCCGCGTCATCGACCCAGCGGACACGCCACCGAGTGACCGTGCCGTACACGGCTGAGCGTTCCTTACGGGTTTCGCCGTCGGGGCCTTTGACGCGCTTGTGCCAGCGATCATCGATGCCAGCCCGCTGATGCCTCGTAGTCACATACAGACAGTACCGCAGTAAATCCGCGTGGAGAGTCCGTGAAAAGTTTCCGGTTTCGGCCGACCGGGTCGTGCCATACTTGCAGCAGCAACAAATTCAGCAAGCTGCGGCAACCACACGCCAACGCGAAACGCCTTGTGCCACAGTGCGCACCATCACTTTGAGAGAGGGAGGTAGCTCCGTGATTTTTCCTGCGACGCAGGACGGACGAAAGGAACACTCTCGTGACCCCATCCCCTGGACGGTTAGGGACTAGAGACGCTGCCCAGTACCTCGGCGGCGTGTCTGAAGACACGCTCCGCTACTGGAGATATGCGGGCACCGGACCGCAAAGCTACCGACTTGGTCGCCGCTGCTATTACGACCTCGCCGACCTCGACGCGTGGATCGCCCAGCAGAAGTCCGCGACTCAGCGCGGCGGTGTCTCCGCATGACACCTGACGGTATCCAGCTCTGGGCGGTAACACTCTGCGGACCGCTCACGAAGCCGCAGGTACGTGTGTTACCGACGGCCGCAACCCCCACCCACGTAGAGGGGCGGTAACAGCCATGGCACTCTACGTCGACGTGGCTGCCATTCTGCATGGCGGCATAACACCACCAGAGCCGGGCATTCTGCCGTTCTCCGAAGACTT
The DNA here is from genome assembly GCF_052144515.1 of Mycobacterium sp. Lineage (GTDB taxonomy): Bacteria > Actinomycetota > Actinomycetes > Mycobacteriales > Mycobacteriaceae > Mycobacterium. Next base: position 2,468 of record NZ_JBKQQD010000068.1, read on the forward strand.
CTCCCTGTTCTACTCAGGCGAGTTCAACCTGATCTTCGGCGACACCGAATCGGGGAAAACCTGGCTATGCATGGCTGCAGTGGTCTCGGTCTTAAATGAGGGCGGTAGGGCAGCAATCATCGATCTGGACCACAACGGGGCACACAGCATCGTCAACCGCTTGCTGCAGTTCGGCATTGAGGAAGACCTACTCACGGATACCAGTCGATTCCGTCTCGCCGAGCCAGCCGATGCAGTCGACCTCAAAGAGGTCGTACAGAACCTGACGGAGTTTCAACCCGACGTGGTCACTATCGATTCACTCGGTGAAGTGTTGCCCCTGTTCCGGTACAACTCCAATAACGCTGACGACTTCACGATGGTGCACACCGACGTGATTAAGCCCTTAGCGCGTCACGGCGCAGCGGTGCTAGTCGTAGATCACCTCGCGAAGAACGCTGACTCGCGTGCCCAAGGTCCTACCGGCACCATGGCCAAAACACGCGCCGTAGGCGGATTGGCCGTCCGCGTAACCGCACAGCAGGCGTTTCGGCCAGGCGAAGGCGGCACGGCAAAACTGGAGCTGCACAAGGATCGCCATGGCGGCGTGCGCAAGGAATGCCCACCATCCCACGACTCGAAGCCAGTCATCGGCACTTTCGAACTCGTCCAAGATGGCGACGAATTGCGATTCCAGTTCCAGCATGGCCAGGTGACGCCAATCCGCCAGAAGCGCGAGGACGATCCTGTCCAGCTAGCCGCCGACGTGGCGAAGCTTCGTAAAGTTTTCGGAACCACCAAGCCGACTGTGCGACTAGCAAGAGCGACGCTCAGGTGTGGCAATGGCCGCGCCACTAGGGCAGTCCGAGCGTATGAGGCCCCTGAGGCGGCATGAGCGCACGTCGTGGCGTTCCTGAGTAACGACGGCATAAGGGTTGCGCGTTTCCGGGTAACGCTCCGTGCGGGACGGGATGCCGCCTGGGCACGTCGCGGTTCTCGACGGAGCATTCGCGATCATGGGGTTCGGTCAATTCGCATTTTGCATTGCTCGGACCAATTTTTGCCGGAGAGAGCGGACCTGACTGTTGCGTGAGTGTCCCGTCAAACCCCAGGCGGGGGTATACCCCAGGCACCCGATGGCCTTGAAAGAAGGGAAAAGCTATGCGCTGCAAACAAGATGATTGCACCCGGCGGGCACACACGTCCGGCTGGTGCACGACGCATTATCGACGGTGCCGATCCGGCCAGCCGATGGATGCGCCGATCAGGCGCTACGTGCGGATACAAGAGACGGTGGGCAGTACTAATAAGCCCGCAGACGGGAAGCCGGTTCGACGAAAGCGAAAAAGGCCGTTCGAGGCGGAGTGGGCGTTGTTGAAGGAACTTGGCTTGGCCTGAGAGTCGGAACATGCCAGCCGGACTACCGCCATTGATGCGCTCCGGGCCTACTGTTGGCTGGAGTTCCACAGTTCCACACCAGCAGCGCCATGATGGCCGACGCCATCTCCTTGCCCGCTTGGAGGTCATCGTCGGGTGTAGGTCCGCCTCCATCCCAGTGATCTAGCTTGTTGCTTGGGCTGTTTCATCGGATGTGTCCGGCGGGGCCGCGAAAAGTCGTCTGCGTGCAGCATGTCGTTCGGTCCGCGTCACCGCCGGTATGTGCTCGGAGTTGCGATGACGACATCGATGACAAGTCCCAAACGATGCACTCGTGAGTGATGCTCGATCTGCCAGTCGTTGCCAAGCAGGGCGCTCACGTTGATGGGGCGGCATCCGCCCACTAGTGGTCTGTCTCGTCATTGGTTGACCGCTTGGAGCGCGACGCGCCCGCGGGCGACTTTGGCGAGGATGTCTTCGGCGGTGGCGGTCCATACGAATGGTTTGGGGTCGTTGTTGTGCGCGGCGA
>NZ_JBKQQD010000069.1:0-4813 GCF_052144515.1 Mycobacterium sp.
GAGCCGTCGGATCGCTGTGGGACGTGGTCCGCGACCGTCGGCTCAACCATCGCCCCCAAGTGCGCGGCGGCGTGCTGGCGCAGGAGTGCGCCGCACCCTTGGAGGCGTTCTTCGCCCGGCAGCGATCGGGGTGACCCGAACGAGACAAGCGGTCGGTTCGGTAAGCTGCCTGACGGTGGCGTGTCCGAGCGGCCTAAGGAGCACGCCTCGAAAGCGTGTGACGGCTAACACCGTCCGAGGGTTCAAATCCCTCCGCCACCGCCACAGTTCTACGCCTGTTACCGCAGGTAGAGAGCTTTTCTTACACCTCGACCGCTGCCGTTGGGCGCGCTTTGGGCACAGAATGGGCACACTTCAAATCCAACGCCTCGGCGACGGCATCAAGATCCGTGTCGAACAAGTCGGCATAGGTGTCGAGGGTGACCTTCGCCGAGGTGTGCCCGAGCATCCGGGACAACGCCAACACGTTCACCCCGGAGCTGACCGCGATCGAGGCGCAGGAATGGCGCAAATCGTGCGGAGTGATCGCCTGGACCTTGGCGCGTTTCACCGCACCGGCGAACCATCCACCCTCGGACTTCGGGCGCGGCAGATACGCGCCGTCACCGAACACCAGATCGTCGCGGCTGCGGCCCTCGCACTGCACCGCCAGCTCGTCGAGGACGAACCGGGGGACCGGCACCGACCGTTCCTTGCGGCTCTTCGTCTGACCAACCGCGTGATCCACGCCGAGCTGCACCGCGTTGTCGTGGACGCTCAACCGCCGGCGCAGGAACTGGACATCGGACACCCGCAACGCCACCGCTTCACCCCACCGGATCCCGGTATAGGCGAGCGTGAGCACGAGCGCCCGATGCTGCCCCGACTCGCCGGCCAGCGCGGCGACGTCATCGACTGTGAGGTACACGCGCCGCTTACCGGTCTTGTGGGGCAGGTTTTCCACTCCCCTGCTCGGGTTCGCTGCCAGTCGCCGTGACTTCACCGCGTCATCGAGGATGCCCGCCAACACCCCATAGGCCCGGATCACAGTGGTCGCCCCGGAGGTCTTGCCCATGGCGGCGATCCACCGCTCCACGGCGGCGAGGTCGACATCGGCGACCCTGGTAGTTCCCCACGCCGGTTTGACGTGGATGCGCCACGCGGACTCCAAGGTGCGGTAGTTCGACGGGGCCACGTCGGATTCCTTACGGGACAACCACGCCGGGGCCAGCTCGCCGACTGTGATCATCCCGAGGCTCGGCGCCACGTAGGTGCCGGTCATCTTCTCAACCTCGACCGTGGACGCGAACTCCTGGGCGTCACGCTTCGTCCGAAATCCGCGTTTCTTCGTCTGCGTCTGCTGCGGCGTTCGGTAGCGAACCATGTACCGCTTTGCGCCCGTTGACGTTTCGTAACTCTCAATTGTTGCCATCGGTCTCGTCTTCTTTCAGCCATTGCGGTTGTAGCCATTGCGGTTGTGTGTTGGTGATGAACGCCATCGGCGACAGCCCGACCGCTGATCCCCCCGAATATGGGTCGGCTTGCAAGTACACCCACCATTCCCCGGCCGTCATTTTGGTGTGCTTCTCGGTGGGGGAGACCATCTCGTTTTGGTCGGCGGTGACCGGCATCAGCAGGGTGGCCGGTGCCGTTTTGAGTGCCATCGCCAGCGCCACGAGATCATCGACATCGACGCGGCGGTTGCCTTCCTCGATCCGGCGTAGCCCTAGCTCCGGTATCTTGCGGCCGATCTCGGCCAGCTTGCGGGACAGTTGGGCATAGGTGAGGTTCTGACCTTCCCGCCGCTGGCGAATGTTCGCGCGGACGGTCTCCCCGGTTAGGTCGAGCGGGTTTCGTTTGTCTACCATCACATGAGTATGCCCGATCATGATGATCGATGTCTATGTCGTCTTGACATTTCGCCGGATTTAGTCATGATGGATGACAAGCCTGCTATCTCAAATGCAGGTGCGATCATCATGATAGGAGTCCCGGTGGACGACCTCATCCCAGCTACAGAGATGAAGAACCTGTTTCCTGGCACCACCGATCAGACCTGGGCCGGGAGACGGTTCCGGGGTACTGGGCCGGTGTTCATTCGCCTCGGTGGAGAAGAGGGCCGCAGCATCTACTACCGCCGCGCTGACATTGAGGCGTGGCTTGAAAGCAACCGCTACACCCGCACTGACCGCCCGGTGAACGCATGACCTCGGACAGCCCTACCCAGGAAGCCGCCACCGGCGATGGGGCCGCCTGAAAAAGAAGCCGGGCCCCTCACCAAGGGCCCGGCCAATGTCGAGGAGCCGGCAAGCACCACCAACAACCTCAAGCATAACGGTCACGAACCGAACGGGCTTCGCGCCGCACTTGAATCCGCCGGCGGCTCGCTGAAGTCGCTGACGGTGCTGGCGCCGCAGAATGATCCGTTCCGGGTGGACACCGACGCCGGCCACCGAGACGGCGCATGGCTTGCCGATACGTTGGGTCGGCTCGGTATCACCGGGCAGCGGCATCTTCGCGGGCTGCACTACATCCTGATCGGCCAGCCGAAACCTAATGGCCAGCCATACACCAACACAGAGAGCGATTGGCGGTGGCTCGCCGAGACTGCGGCCAAGGCCGCCCGCTGGCTCGGTTATATCCCGTTCGACCGGATCGTCGACCAGCGCAACGACGAACCGGTGATCCACGAATGGCGCCCGTCGTCAGCGGCTCCGCAGTCATACGTGTCCGTGAACTTCGATGTGCGGCTCGACGTGAGTTTCGACGGGGTGACAGTGCCCGATGCCGACGACCTGATCCCGTATGCGGGGCTTGCCGGATTCGTGGCCGAGCAGCCATACCACTTGGTGCTGGTCGGCGAGAAGTCGTCGCTGCGCCCGGTTTTGTCTGGTGTCGCCGACCGCTACCAGGCCGATCTTTATCTGCCGACCGGCGAGATCAGCGAAACGCAGGCGCATCACATGGCGCGCTCTGGCGCTTCCGATGGTCGCCCGTTGAAGATCTTCTACTTCTCCGACGCCGACCCGGCGGGTTGGCAGATGCCGATCAGCCTGGCGCGGAAGTTGCAGGGCCTCAAAGCGATCGAGTTCGACGACCTGGAATTCCAGATCTACCGGGTGGCACTTACACCAGATCAGGTGCGCGAGTATGGCTTGCCGTCAACTCCGCTGAAGGACACCGAGCGCCGTGCCGACGCGTGGACGGCCGCGATGGGTGTCGAGCAGACCGAAGTGGATGCGTTGGCCGCGCTGCAACCGGATCTGTTGCGGCAGATCGCCGATGGTGTGATCTCACTGTTCTACGACGGCACGCTGAATCGGCGTGTACGGCAAGCCAGGGATGAGTGGCGGCGACAGGCGCAGCAGTCCGTCGATGAGCAATCCGCCGAACATCGTGAGCGCATCTCTGGTGATGTGGTGCCGCTGCTTGACGAGAAGCGCGCCGAGATCGGTCAGGTCCTCGACGAAGTGCGACAAGCCCTCGATGAGAAAGAGGAACAGATCCGCGCGGTGCTCAATGCGGTGCACCTCGATCCGGACATGTTCGAACTGCCGCCGATCCCACCGGTGCCGGAGCCGGTGTTCGGCGATCAGCCGCAGCCGCTATGCGATTCGGGATGGGACTTCGCCTACCAGTGCGATCGGCTGATCGCGTCGAAGAACTACGGTGCCGGCGAGATGGGTGATCGCCTATGAGCACCCGAATGCGTGACCACGCGATCGAATACGCGCGACATCACTGGCAGGTCGGCCCGCTGTGTCACCGCGACCGCGACACCGGCAGGATCGTCCACCCCCGCGGCAAGGATCCCGTCGGCCACCTCGTCCCGCACGGCCTCCACGACTTCACCGACGACATCGCTAGCGTGGCCCGATGGTGGTCGCGGACCCCGTGGAACATCGGTGCCCGGGTGCCGGAGTCGATGTTCGTCCTCGACGTGGACGGCCCCGACCGCCGCCCGCACCCCGGCAGAGGATTGCAGGCACTCGCCGAGCTCGAGGAGCGGTACGGTCCACTGCCGGACACCTTCACCCAGATCACCGGATCCGGTGGGCTGCACCTGTTTTTCCGCCGCCCACCCGGCAAGCTGTCCAAGACCCGACTGCCGGCCGGGCTGGAGTACAAGGATCACGGCGGCTATGTGGTGGTAGCCCCGTCGATCCACCCCGATACGCGCGAGCGGTATGTGCGCTGTGATTATCCGGTGGCGCCGCCGCCGCCGTGGCTGGTCGATCTGATCGTCGAACGCCCCCGGCCCGTGCCGCCACCACGGAAACGGTACGCCGGCGTAAGGTTCTCCGGCCCGTCGATCGCCGACGCCTACTGCGCGTCGGTGTCGTGGGCCGACGTCCTCGAACCGCACGGCTGGACGCTGGCGGGCCGCGGTGCGGATCCTGACGCGGACGGCGCCCGCTGGCTGCACCCCACCGCGACGTCGTCGTGCTCAGCGACCGTCCGGAACGGTTGTCTGTTCGTGTATTCGCCGAACACCCCGTTCGACGTCACCGAGGCTGGACATCCCAAGGGCTACACGAAGTTCAGCGCCTACGCGGTCTTGGAGCACGGCGGGGACCTGTCGGCTGCCGCCCGAGCACTGCGGGGGGTGGCGTGATGATCGACCCCAACGACGTCCCCCCGATGGACGACGAGCAAGACACGCACCAGGACTCATCCGACTACATCCCGCCAACCGTGGTCCGTGACAGTGGCCGCGCGTGGGTCGACGTGCCACTGGACTCGCCGCTTGCGATGCGGCTGCGACGGTTCGGCGCTCACTGGGATCCCGACAGCAAGCAATGGTGGGTCGGCATCGCCAAAGCGACCGGGCTGG
>NZ_JBKQQD010000070.1:0-5086 GCF_052144515.1 Mycobacterium sp.
AAACGTCCGAGGCTTCCATCGTGGTATCCACTAAACGCACTGCACGCTGGCGAAACTCCGGCGGATACTGACGGGGCATAGCTTCCAATCCTCCTATAGAGATCGGAACTAAACCCGGGGTAGTTCACAGAGGGTTCGGGCTATTCGTATGTCTTGATACATCACACTGGTCGGGGTGGCGGGATTCGAACCCACGGCCTCTTCGTCCCGAACGACGGCAACCAGGGAATATGGCTGTCGTGGGCTAGCGATGGAAAAAGGCGTCAATTGCCTGTTAATCAGCATCTTTCCATCGAGGTCCCACAGTCATTAGCAATGGCCGTCGGAAGGGAAAACGTACTCATCTGCGTACGCAGTGGGGAAGGCGCTGGCGGCCCGCAAAGGTCCAGCACACAGTCGGTCTACTACTGCCGCTTTCGACAACCTGATTTGGTCACGCTATCGCTTCCGCAGTGTGCCCGGTGGGAAGACGCGGGCGCTGGGAAGCAGTTGACGACCGTCATTGACGACTGTCATTGACGAGTGTCAATGAATTAGCTACTGTGCCTCCATGGGGTCACCAAATGCCATCACGGAAGCTGGATCGTCGATTGGGGGCGTTCGAGAGGTCCGACGGCTGGAAACGCGGGCACGTCTATTCGACGCCGCAGTGGCTGAGATTGGCCGGTCCGGACTGGCCGGTGCAGACGTCAGTACCATCGCCAGCGCAGCAGGGGTGGTGCGGGGCACGTTCTACTTTCACTTCCCAACCAAGGAACACGTCTTGGTCGAGTTGGAAAGAAGCGAAGAGGCCAGGATCGTCACCGAACTCGACCTCGCGCAGACCGAGACCGATGACTTGGCGCCGGTGTTATCTCAGTTGGTTCGACATGTGGTCGCCGCCGAGCGTCGGTTGGGGCCGGTGGTCTTTCGAGACATGTTGGGGTTGCACTTCTCCGCAACCCGACCGGCTGAGGACGAACTGTCGGCGCATCCCCTAGCCGAGTTCGTGATTGCCGCGATCACCAATGCCCAGAACGCGGGCCGAGTCCCGTTAGAGGCAGACGCCAGTGAACTCGGAGTGTTCTTTATGACCGGACTCTTCGCGCTGCTAGCCACTGGCACACAAGATTCCGCGACGGCGGCCGCCGTCATGGATCGGTATGTAATGACAATTGTCAAAGGAATGGAAACACGATGATCAGCACAGGAATCGACGGCTACCGAGACTTCTTGAAGAGGCGTGACGGGGAGGCCGATCTGCTGAATCGACGCTTGGCGAATCGCGAAGACTTCTTCAATCGTATTGAGACGAAGCCGGTCCGATCACTCCACCCTGCCGACCGACCGACCTTCCTGCGGAACCTGCGCCGTCGGCGACCCGAGGCGGGCTTGGACAGGAAGATGCTGTTTCTGTTGGCCACCGCCAAACTAAATCAGGCAGAACGATTCGGGGTCGGCCTCGGGGAAACCTACGGCCTCAACAGCGACGAGGACTTGCCACCGGAGCGGGTGTACCTCGAACTTGAAGAGCACTACCACACCCGGTTGCTGGCATACGTGCTGGACGTATTCGACCTCACGTTCCAAGTGGTGCCCCCGCCGTTCGTCATGCGCCAATTCGTCAAGACTGGGGTGTTTCTCCCGGAGCGTCTCGGGTTCCTGTTCGTAGGAGCGGCGGAGATGGCAGGCTGCGTCATGTTCGACGAACTGCGCCGCGTCGGCATTGAACTATTCGCCGACGAACCAGAAGTCTCCGAACGGGTTGAGCTCCTCTACAGCGAAATCCTCACCGACGAGGTGGGGCACGTGGGCTACTGCGCGTCACGATGCACTACGGCAGAGCGAGCGATGATGCGTTGGCTCTACCCTCGCATCGGCAGGCTGTTTGCGCGCCAAACAGCCGAAATAAGCCTCCTCATCGACCCCACAAAGCTCCGCGCCCGCCTCGACCGCCCCTTCGACGTCGGCGAACTCACCGCCGGACTGAAGAACGAGACGTATCTAGTCACACACCCGTGACGAGGCCGGCTTGGCGGATCGACATTCGAGTCGCGACGCCTGCGGGAAACCCGAATCGCCGCCGCTGGCTCATTCGTCTGAATCGTCGGTCAGGACACGGTAGAACGTCGCAGGAGTATTTACGTTGAGAGCGACGGTTATCGCCTCGGGCCGTGGACCGCGCAACAGCGATCTCTTGGCCACAATGGGAGCTAGCGCCGGACAGATGGGAACGGCTCAACAAACTGAAGTGATGGGACTGGAAGGCATGACCTCCGCTACCGCTCCCACCGGTGTTCAAATCGGATACGTCCGCGTCTCCACCGGCCACCAGTCCCTCGACCAACAACTGGACGCCCTCACTGCAGCAGGGGTCGACCCTGACCGGATCTATCGCGACAAGCTGTCCGGCACGTCGACACGCGAGCAGCGGCCCGGCCTAGCCGCATTGCTTAACTACGCACGAGCCGGTGACGCAATCGTCGTGGTCGGGATAGATCGATTGGGACGCAACGCCGCCGAAGTCATGACAACGATTCGCGAGCTGCGCGACCGAGAGATCGTGTTGCGCTCGCTGCGCGAAGGAATCGACACATCCAACGCGACCGGACGAATGGTGGCTGGAGTATTGGCCAGCCTGGCAGAACTTGAGTTGGAGCTAGGCCGGGAACGCCGCGCCGCTGCCCGCGAGGCGCGTCGGGTACGCGGGCAGCACATCGGACGGCCCAAGGCGCTTGACGAGAAGAAAGCCGCTCTGGCGCAGCGGATGCACGCTAATGGTGAGTCGGCGAGCACGATTGCCAACACGCTCGGCGTGAGCAGGGCGACGGTGTATCGCGTCTTGGCCGAACAGACTGCTGAAGGCGACTGAGAGGATGCTGCGCCGCTCTCGCGTTTGGACACGCGACTCGCGCAACTCAACTAGGGTGTTCGAGTTCTGTTCGGGCCTGGTCCATTTGGTCGTAGGTGTACGTCACCATCGCGGCGGTGGTCATCGTCTCACCCTTGCGGGCGAGCGATTCGTAAGTCTGGTCGCCGAACACGCTGCGGAGGTGGGTGACCGCGGTGGTAATTTCAGGGACCGCCGACGCAGACAAAGGACTGAGCGCGAACCCGGCGATAGTGGCCGCCGGTTCGTAGCGTCCGAGCCGGTCGAAAAGAACGGCGAGGATGGCCAGCGGGACGCGGATCGTCGTGGTGTCGCCCGAATCGTGGTAGTCGGGGATCGCCAGAGTGAGGTGATCGAACGCGGACACGGTGCCGCCGTGTTCGGCCTCAAGTCGTGCCAGAAACGGCGCCAGCGCTGACGCGAGGGTGCGGTTGCCGCAGTCGTGAGCGATCACCAGACCCCGGCCGAAGGCGTTAAGCGCCCCGACGGGATCCGCGTCACGGAAAGCCACACCGTAGGCAAAGAGCGCCCACCCGAGGAACAACGGGTTGCCTGTTGCCTCCGCAGCCTCGATGAGGCCATCCGCGCAATCCATCGCCTCCCCACCACAACCGGCCAATGAAAGAGCGGCAACCAGCCATGCCCGGATGTAGACGTGGGTGTCGCGGCGGCGCACGAGCTGGGCGCGGCACAACTCGGCCCACCGCTCGGGCTGCCCGATGACTTGGTATACAACTCCAAGCGCGACTTCGATGCCGTACGGCAGCGCCTCGCGGCTCCTGCCGAGAACGATCTGGCCGGCGTCGCAATAGCGGACAGCCGCCTCGATCCGTCCCGTCATGTAGCACAGCGACGCAATCACGTACAGGAACGCCAGCCGCGGGTGGTCGACCGCACCGGCGGGCTCGATCAGCTCTTCAGCCCAGGCAATCGGCTCATAGATTTGGACCCCAACGCCGAGCCACCCCCCATAGGTGGCGATGGCGGCGGCGGCGTCCAGATCGCCCTGATCGGCGGCCCAGCGAAACGCGGTGCGCAGATTGGCCAGCTCGATAGTGAACCAGTCGTAGGCCTCCCGCTGGCGGGGGCTGTCCCACAGGGCCATGATGTCGGCTCCCCGTCCGGCGAAGTACCGCGAGTGAGCGGCCCGGACCTCGGTTGCCGCACCACCGGCGACGAGTTGGTCCTCGGCGAACTGGCGAATCGTCTCCAGCATCGCAAACCGGGTCCGCCCCGCTGACCGGTCGGCGACCAGCAGCGACTTGCGCACAAGAGCGTCGAGTACCTCGAGGATGGCGTACTCGTCGAGGTCCTCGGATCCTGCTACGGCGCAGGCGCTGTGCAGGTCGAATCCCCCGGCGAACACCGAACACCGATCCAGCAGCCCCTTTTCCGGCTCGTCGAGCAGGTCGTAGGACCACGCCACCGCGTGGCGCAGGGTCTGCTGGCGTTCCAGAGCGCGCCGCGACCCCACCAGCAGCCGCAACCGCTGATCGAGCCGATCAGCCACCTCGCCCGCGGTCATCGACGCCATCCGTGAGGCCGCCAGCTCGATGGCCAACGGGATCCCGTCGAGTCTGCGGCAGATCTCCACCACCGCGGCCGCCTCATCAGGTGTGGCCACCGAGAATCGGGAGGCAACGCTATGGGCACGGTCGACAAACAGGGTCACCGCGGCCGAGTCGATACCCGCGCCCACGTCCAGCGACGGCACCAGCCACAGTTGCTCGTCGGCGACCCCCAATCCTTCGCGGCTGGTGGCCAGAATCTTCACCGTCGCCGCGTGCGCCAGGATGGCCTCGACCAAATCGGCGGCGGCGTCGCGCACGTGCTCGCAGTTGTCGAACACCAGCAGCCGCACCCTGCCCTCCAGCGCGGCGGCCACGCTCTCGCTGACGCTCTTGCCCGGTTGCTGGGTGATGCCCAACACCGCCGCGACCGCGTCGGGCACCGCCGCCGGATCGGCGACCGCGGCCAGCTCGAAAAACCACACCCCGTCCGGAAATTCGTCGACCAGCCGCCCTGCCACTTCGAGCGCCAGGCGGGTCTTGCCGACCACGCCCACCCCGGTCAACGTCACCAAACGATGAGCCTTCACCACGGCTTGCAGCTCGGCGACCTCGGACTCGCGTCCGATAAAACTCGTGGTCGGAACCCGCAGGTTGCCCGACGCCGGATCTTGGGTTGCTAGCGGCGGGAACTCGGTGCGCAGGCCGA
>NZ_JBKQQD010000071.1:0-61168 GCF_052144515.1 Mycobacterium sp.
ACTGGTACTGGCTACGCCGTCTGGGCGAAGATGAGGGTGGACTCCAAACATGACAAGGCCTTAAAAACGTTTGCAATCACCTTTTGAAGGCCTTCTGGACAGGTTGGTGCGACGAGCAATGGCCTGACGGCACGGGAAATCTTCTGAGATACACCCCTGCCTGTATCCGCCGGAGGCAGCTAGGCAATGGCGAGCACGTGATTCCTAGCAATCCAGTCATCGATATGGCCCATGGTCACGGGTAACGCCTCGCCGAAAAAGACGAGGTGGTCGGAGCCGGGAATCTCCACGTAGGTCCCCCTCTGATACCGGGCTGCTGTCCAGGAGGTGACCTGTGGCGCGATGGCTCGGTCGCATTCGCCCTGGATCACAAGCACTGGCGTGGTGACTGCGGCGAAGTTGACGGTGGCGGCTTTGCCCCGGTCCAGAAACCAGAAGGCCATCTCGCAGTAGGCGCGCCCCGATTCGCACACCAAGTCGGTGAAGAACTCGCGGGCGATCTCTTCGGTCTGGGTGTTGGCTATCAACCGCCGAAACCGCTCCCATGTCGGGGGATACAGGGGTTTGGCCCACGGTCGCGGCTGTAGATAGTGCCTCCCCACGAGGCGCGCCGCGTTGCGCAGCATCGTGGGGTTCGGGATGAACCCTGGCGCAGGCACCGGGCATGCAGCGATGACTCCGGCATGACGGGTACGTGCGGCCACTAGCTGCGCCAGCAGACCACCCAGCGACAGCCCCACAATAAGCGGTGGCGAGTCCAGCGAGTCGACCAGCGCCACGAGGTCGTCGGTGTAATCACGCATGCTCAGTGGCGCGATTTTCATTCCGCCTTCCTGCAAGGGTAGTTCGTGATGGCGCAGCGTCGGGGTGTGCACGGTGTAACCGCGCTCTTCGAAGGCCGCCTGCGTGGCGGCCCAACTGTCGCCGCGACACCACGTGCCGTGGATGAGAACGACGTGCTTGGTGTCGGACATGAAACTAAGGATGACAGCCATTGCGCCAGACAGTGCCCCATAAACGTCAAGTTGTTTTGGTAGGCAAGAGGCTGGCGAGTGGATGCGCCCCATCGACGATGTCGATTGTCGACATCGACTGCGCGACAAGGAGACCATCGACAGCGAGTTGCGACTCCTGGCCGCATGGGCCTCCGCGACCGACAGCTCGTCGGCGGCACCGTTATCTGGACGTCATCCTCCGGGCGGATCTATCGAACCGCGCCGGCCGGGGCAGATCTCTTCCCTCAGCAGCCGCGCGGGCCGGCGTGCACGCCGCCGGATGCCAACAGGCGAAGCCGCTCGAAGTAACGAAGCGCTCGAATTGCTCAGGCGCGCAAGCACAACCGCGAGCAACGACCCGTCAACGAAGCACGGCGCTGGTTGGAGCAAGCCCGGAAGCAGGAGATCGCGGCGCGCAAGTTCCGAAACCATATGCGCGGCATGCTGTTTCTGTTCAAGGGCACACCGAGTACCAGCCCCTTCTGCACCTGGGTGAACGAACCCCAAGAGCCCGACGAATTGCCTGCGGACTGGACGCCCGACGAACCGGCCGCGGCAACGCTGCCCGACGACCCACCCTTTTAGATAGGGTCCACACATGCCGATCGCAACGCACGCCCCGAGGTTCGTCCGCAGATCGATTGCCTTGGCCGCCGCCGGTTTGACCGTCGCCACGCTGTCGGCGTGTAACAAGCACAACGCACCACCGCCCGGGGCGAATCCGCGCCAAGTGACCGTCATCGGCTCGGGGCAAGTCCAGGGCGTGCCGGACACCTTGACCGCCAACGTCGGCATCGAGTTCACCGCGCCCGACGTCACCACCGCGATGAACCAGACCAATGACCGCCAGCAGGCGGTGATCAACGCGCTGGTCGGCGCCGGAGTGGACCGCAAGAACATCAGCACCACCACGGTCAACCTGCAACCCCAGTACAGCAACCCCGAGCCCGCCGGCACCGCCAACATCGCCGGCTACCGCGCCACCAACGCGATCGAGGTCAAAATCCACCCGACCGACGCCGCGTCGAAGTTGCTGGCGCTCATCGTCAGCACCGGCGGCGACGCGACCCGCATCACCTCGGTCAGCTACTCGATCGCAGACGACTCGCAACTGTTGAAGGACGCGCGTGCGAGGGCCTTCCAGGACGCCAAGAGCCGTGCCGACCAGTACGCCCAACTGTCCGGCCTTCAACTGGGCAAGGTGCTGTCCATCTCGGAGGCATCCGGCTCGGCGCCGGTCGCGGGGGCACCGCCCGCACCGCCCAGGGGTATGGCCGCCGCGGTGCCGCTGGAACCCGGCCAGCAGACAGTCAGCTTCTCGGTGACCGCGGTGTGGGAGCTGGACTAGCTCTGGTAGACCCTGGGATCCAGCGTTCCGATGTAGGGCAGGTCGCGGTAGCGCTCGTCGTAATCCAGGCCGTACCCCACGACGAAATCGTTGGGAATGTCGAAGCCCACATAAGCGATTTCGACGTTGCCCCCGACCGCGTCGGGCTTGCGCAGCAAAGTGCACACCCGCAGCGAACGCGGATGCCGGGTGGTGATGTTGCGCGACAGCCACGACAAGGTCAGGCCCGAGTCGACGACGTCCTCGACGATCAGCACATCGCGATCGTTGACGTCGCGGTCGAGGTCCTTGAGGATGCGCACCACACCCGACGAGGACGTCGAGGATCCGTAAGAGCTGACGGCCATGAATTCGAACTGAGTCGGTAGCGGGATGGCGCGCGCGAGGTCAGTGACGAAAAGCACAGCGCCCTTGAGCACGGTGATCAACAGCAGATCCTGGCCACTGGCCGTGGCGAGGTCACGGTAGTCGTTGCCGATCTGGGCGCCCAGCTCCGCGATGCGGGCCTGAATCTGCTCCTCGGTGAGAAGTACCGACTTGATATCCCCCGGGTACAGCTCCGCTGGCTGTCCGGGGGTGATCGCCGAGGAGATGGGCTGCACGACCACAGCGTGCCACGCCAGCGGGCGAAATCGCTACACGGGCTCGCGCCGCAAGGTCAGTACGCCGTCGCGGCGGGCCGCGACCAATCGCTGACCACGCAATGTGGATCCGACCGCGACCCCGCCCTGGCCCCGCCACCTGGTAACGAGCGTGTCCACCCCGCGAATTTGCTTGTCGGTCAGTCCGGTCGCACCGCCGCCCAGTAGCCAGCCGCGGATCACCCGGCGTCGGATCACGTCGGGCAGCGCGGCCAGGGCCTGGGTTTGTAGCCCGGCCCCGGCCGTGACTCCGGGCAGCGCCTGCGCGGCGAGCGTGTCGATCAGCTCGGTGTCCTCGCGCAACGCCATGGCGGTGCGGGCCAGCGCCTCGGCCACGCCGCCACCCAGCACTTCTTCCAGCAGCGGCAGCACCTCTTGGCGCAGCCGGGTTCGGGTGAAACGGCGGTCGGCGTTGTGCGGGTCCTGCCACGCGGTCAGGCCCAGCTCCACGCACGCGGCGTGCGTCACGGCGCGCCGAACCCCGAGCAAGGGGCGGCACCACGGCGGATCGTGCGGGCGCATCCCGGCGATCGAGCGCGCCCCCGAACCGCGGCCCAGCCCCAGCAGCACCGTCTCGGCTTGGTCGTCGAGCGTGTGGGCCAGCAGCACCGGGCCTTCATGATAGGCGCCCAACGCGGCGTAGCGCGCGGCTCGGGCCGCCGCCTCGGGTCCGCCCTCATTACCCACTCGCACGCAAAGCACCTGGGCGTCAACACATCCCAGCGCTACGGCTTGCGCCCGCGCGGTCTCGGCGACGGCAGCCGAATCGGGCTGCAGGCCGTGATCCACGATCAGCGCGGTGGTCGGCCGCAGCGGGGCGGCAACAGCGGTGAGCGCCAACGAATCCGGGCCACCGGACAGCGCAACGCACCACCCAGCGAGGGCGGGGTCGGCGGCGAGCTGGTCCCTGACGAACGCTTCGACAGCTGTGCGCAGCTGCCCTACAGCACCCTGTCGATCCATCGCTGCGGGTGTTCGATCTCTTCGGGCAACGGCAGCGTTTCGGGGCCCGACCAGACCGTGTTGAATCGCTGCATTCCGACTCGGCCTACCACGTGGTCGACGAACGCCTTACCGCGGGTGTATTGGCTGAGCTTGGCGTCCAGGCCCAGCAGTGCGCGCAGCAACCGCTGCAGTGGAGGTTGCTTGCGATTGCGACGCTCGTCGAACCGGCGGCGGATGGTGGCCACCGACGGCACCACCATCGGCCCGACCGCATCCATCACGTGATCGGCGTGGCCCTCCAGCAGTGTGCCGAGCACCAGAAGCTGATCGAGGGCTTTGCGCTGCGGCTCGGACTGCAGGGCGCGCACCAGCGCGAGGATTCCCGACCCGTCGGAGCCCTGCCGCGAAGACACCCCGTTACCGCGGCTGCGGACAAAGTCGGCGAGCCGGCTCATCACCTGCCCGACGTCTTCTCCGGATTCCTGGGTCAACAAACCCAGCGACTCCGACATGTAACCGGACAGCCAGCGGTTCGCGGTGAACTGCACGCGATGGGTCACCTCATGCAGGCACACCCACAGCCGGAAATCGGAGGGCTCCACCCGCAATTGCCGTTCGACGGCAATGACATTGGGATAGACCAGCAGCAGGCAGCCCTGTTCGGCGGCAGCGAACGGGTCGTATTGACCGAGGATCCCGGACGCCACAAACGCCAGCACGGCACCCGTCTGCGCACCGGTGAGCCGACCGGTGAAAAACCCGCGCGGCTTGTCGGTCCCGTTTGTCATCACGCGCATCGACTCGGCCGCCGCACGGACCCACTCGGCCCGGTCGACGATGCGGGCCGCGGGCACCAACCCTTCCCTACCTTCGGCTATTAGGCCCGTGACGTCGCGCACCGGCGGTTCGGCCTTCGCCGCTAAAGCGGTCAGCTCGTCGATCGCCTGGCGCCGGGTGTAGTCGCTGGACGGCGGACCCGGACGGGCCAATCTTGACCCGACGGTGGCGGCGAATTGCCAGTCCACGGTGGCACCCAGGGTCAGGTCGGGGGAAGAGGAAGTGGTCATGCGCACCCGCAGGTCCACAGCTTGCTGGCCAACGCATCCATCGCGTTGCGCCCATTCGGGCCGGCGGCATTGGAGATGAACGCGAACGTGAGCACCCGTCCGCTGGCGTCGGTGAGCACGCCGACCAACGAGTTGATCGCGGTCAGCGACCCGGTCTTGGCACGCAACCAGCCCGCCGGACCCTGGTTGGTGGCCGGGTCGAGGAAACGGTCGGCCAGGGTGCCGCTGCCGCCGGCGATCGGCAGCAGATCCAACAACGCCCGCAACGAAGGCTGGTCCGGCCCCGCCGCCGCCTGCGCCGTGCCGTCGAGAGTCTTGGCCGTCAACCGATCGTCGACCGACAACCCGCTGGAATCCGTCAGGGTAGCGCCGGTGGTGTCGATGTGGGCGTTGCTCAACCTATTGGTCACGGCGTCGACCGCGCCGGCGAAACTTAGCGGCCGGTTGATGGCGGCCGCCACCTCCCGGGCGATGCATTCGGCCAGCACATTGTCGGAATGGTCCATCATCTCCGACAGCCGCTGCACCAGCGGCGCCGACTGCACGACGGCCAGCTGCCGCGCGCCCGAGGGTGCCTTGGCGATGGTCACCGCCCCGGGATCCAGGCCGAGAGCCTTGGCCAGCTCCCGCCCGGCGTCCAGAGCGGGCGTCTTCGACCGTCGCGAGTTGACGGTCGTCGGCTGGATGCGCCCGGCGTCGATCATCGCCGACTCGATCGGGGCGATGTCGCCGTTGTCCACATCGGACGGATCCCAGCCCGGCGCCATCGTGGGACCGCTGAACAACGAGGTATCCACCTGCACCGACGTCGGCGTAACACCGCTGCGCCGCACCTGTTCGACCAGGTCACTGATCCGCGGCGCACCGCGATACCAGGTGGGCGCCTCCGGTGGCGCCGCCGACAGCGTCGGATCCCCGGCGCCCACCAGCACGACGGGCCCCTGGGCGTTTTGGCTGCCCGCCACCACGCGTGTGCTGAGCCGCGCCTGGCGGTCCAGCGTCAGCAGCGCCGCGGCCGCCGTTAAGACCTTGTTGGTCGACGCCGGCACCAACGGCACGTCGTCTGCCATCTGCCACAGCTCTTTGCCGGTCATGGCGTCGGTGATCCGGCCGCCCAACTTGCCCAGATTCGGATCGGCCGCCGCCGGCGCCAACACGGCCGCCAGCCCGCCGGCGCTGGGTACCGCGGCGGTGCCGGCTACCGGGACAATTCCCGGCTTGACCGTCGGCGGCCGAGGGGGCGGTACCGTGGCCCGCACGCCGCTGGTGCCGTGATTGCCCATGGTGAAGAACGCCGCGGCCGCGACCACGGCGGCGACAAACGCCAGCACGGCGAACCCGACGAATACCTGGGTGATTTTCCGCCGGCGAGTAGCACTCATCCCTCTCCTGACTGTCTGGTCCCATTCTGCCGAACCAGTCGAAATCCGCTCCATTAGGGTGGATCCGCGACCCACCCAGACTTAAGGAGCGAGACGGTGCAATTCGACGTGATCATCGAAATTCCGAAGGGCAGCCGCAACAAGTACGAGGTCGATCACGAGACAGGACGGGTGCGGCTGGATCGCTACCTCTACACCTCGATGGCCTACCCGACCGACTACGGCTTCATCGAGGACACCCTCGGTGAAGACGGCGACCCGCTGGACGCGCTGGTGCTACTGCCGGAGCCGCTGTTTCCCGGCGTGCTGGTGGAAGCGCGTCCAGTGGGAATGTTCCAGATGGTCGACGAGGCCGGCGGCGACGACAAGGTGCTCTGTGTTCCCGCCGGCGATCACCGCTGGGAGCACATCGAAGACATCGGTGATGTTCCGGAACACCAGCTGCATGTCATCAAGCACTTCTTCACGGAATACAAGGCGCTCGAGCCGGGCAAATTCGTGAAGGCCGCGGATTGGGTGGGCCGCGCCGAGGCCGAGGCGGAGGTGCAGCGCTCGGTGGAGCGGTTCAAGAAGGGCTCGCACTGACGGGAGCTGCACAGGGGCCCATAGCGCGCGGCAGCATGGCCCGGGTTGGCACGGCGACCGCGCTGACCGCCCTGTGCGGCTATGCGGTGATCTATCTGGCCGCCCGCGACCTGGCCCCGAGCGGCTTCTCGGTGTTCGGGGTGTTCTGGGGGGCGTTCGGCCTGGTCACCGGCGCCGCCAACGGCCTGCTCCAGGAAGCCACCCGGGAGGTCCGCGCAACGGTCTTTTTAGGGCAGCTCGACGTGTTGCCGGACAGGCGCACCCATCCGATGCGGGTCGGCGCGCTGCTGGGCGTCGCTGCGGCCGTCGTGATCGCCGCCAGCGCACCGCTGTGGAGCGGGCGGGTGTTCGTCGAGCAGCGCTGGCTGTCAGTGGCGCTGCTCAGCGTTGGGCTGGCCGGGTTCTGCCTGCACGCCACGCTGCTGGGGATGCTGGCCGGCACCAACCGCTGGACGCAGTACGGAGCGCTGATGGTGACCGACGCGCTCATCCGGGTGACGGTCGCCGCGGCGACGTTCGTGATCGGCTGGGGCCTGGGCGGGTTCTTGTGGGCAACCGTTGCCGGCGCGGTGGCCTGGCTGATCATGCTCGTGGCGTCACCCGCGGCGCGCGCGGCGGCGCACCTCATGACGCCCGGCAGCGTCGCGATGTTCCTGCGGGGCGCCACGCACTCGATCACCGCCGCCGGCGCCAGCGCGATCCTGGTGATGGGATTACCGGTGCTGCTGAAGGTGACCTCGAATCAGCTTGGGGCACAAGGGGGCGTCGTCATCCTGGCCGTCACGTTGACCCGCGCACCGCTGCTGGTGCCGCTGACCGCCCTGCAGGGCAACCTCATCGCTCATTTCGTCGACGAGCGCACCGACCGGTTCCGCGCGCTGATCGCACCGGCGGCGATCATCGGCGGCATCGGCGCGCTCGGGGTGCTGGCGGCCGGTGTGGTGGGCCCCTGGTTGCTGCGCGTCGCGTTCGGGCCGCAGTACGACGCCGGCAGTGCCCTGCTGGCCTGGCTGACCGCCGCCGCGGTGGCGATCGCCATGCTCACCCTTACCGGCGCCGCCACGGTGGCGGCCGCGTTGCATCGGGCGTATTCGCTGGGCTGGGTCGGTGCGACGGTGGCGTCGGCTCTGTTGCTGTTGTTGCCGCTGCCGCTGCAGACCCGCACCGTGGTCGCCCTGTTGTGCGGCCCGCTGGTGGGAATCGGCGCCCATCTGGTGGCGCTGGCGCGTGCCGGACGCCCAGCGGGCTGATACTGGCTAACCTGGTGGGCACAAATGGCCACTGAACCGCATCACCCCGACGTCTGGATCGTCGTTCCCGCCTTCAACGAAGCCGCCGTCATCGGCGAGGTCGTCGCCGACCTGCGCTCGGTGTTCGACCACGTCGTCTGCGTGGACGACGGCAGCGCCGACGGCACCGGCGAGATCGCCTTGCGGGCCGGAGCTCACCTGCTGCGCCATCCGACCAACCTGGGTCAGGGCGCGGCCATCCAGACCGGCGTCGAGTACGCCCGCAAGCAGCCCGGGGCGAAGGTGTTCGCCACGTTCGACGCCGACGGCCAGCACCGCATCAAAGACGTGGCCGCGATGATCGACCGGCTGGCCGCGGGCGACGTCGACGTGGTCATCGGGACCCGGTTCGGACGGCACGAGGGCAGCCGGCCGCCGTTGCTGAAGCGGGTCGTGCTGCGCACCGCCGCGCGGTTGAGCCCGCGCGGTCGCCGGCTCGGCCTGACCGATACCAACAATGGGTTGCGGGTGTTCAACAAGAAGGTCGCCGACGGGCTGAACATCACCATGAGCGGGATGAGCCACGCCAACGAGTTCGTCATGCTGATCGCCGAAAACAATTGGCGTGTGGTCGAAGAACCGATCGAGGTGCTCTACACCGATTACTCGAAGTCGAAGGGGCAGCCGCTGCTCAACGGCGTCAACATCATCTTCGACGGATTCCTGCGAGGGAGGACTGGACGATGAACTGGATCCAGGTGTTACTGATCGGGTCGATCGTCGCGCTGCTGGTGTACTTGCTGCGGTCGCGGCGCAGTTCGCGTTCCAAGGCCTGGGTCAAGGTCGGTTACGTCTTCTTCGTGCTGGCCGGCATCTATGCGGTGCTGCGGCCCGACGACACCACGGTGGTCGCCCACTGGTTCGGCGTGCGCCGCGGCACCGACCTGATGCTCTACGCGCTGATCATGGCGTTCAGCTTCACCACGCTGAGCACCTATATGCGGTTCAAGGACTTGGAGCTGCGCTACGCCCGACTGGCGCGGGCGGTGGCGCTCGAGGGCGCGCAGGAGCCCGAGCAGGTGTAGTTCCGCTTAGTTGCGTCATAGGCACCCGCCGAGCGTGAACTGGGGGCGAGAAATCGGCCGAAACCTCGCCTTGAGTTCACGCTCGGCGCAGGGTCATCCGGTGTGCTGCCGGCGGAAGTACTCCACCGTCCGGCGCACGCCTTCGTCCAACGCAACTTGCGGGCGCCAGCCCAAAACCCTTTCGGCTAAGCCGATGTCGAGGCAGGACCGCTTCAGATCACCCAGCCGCGGCGGACAAAACTCCGGGTCGTCCGGCCCGCCGACGGCCGCCGCCACCGCGGTGTGCAGGGCGCGGTCTGATGTCTCGATCCCGGTGCCGACGTTGAAGCGCTGCCCGCCGCCTACGTCGCCGGACGCTTTGACGAAGGCATCCGCTACGTCGTCGACGAACACATAGTCGCGGGTGTTGGTGCCGCCCTCGCCGAACACTTTGGTGGGCTTACCCAACAGCAGCGCCTGGGCGAAGATCGCCACCACGCCCGCCTCGCCGTGCGGATCCTGGCGGGGGCCGTAGACGTTGCCCGGCGCGATATGCGAGCAGTCCAGACCGTACAGATGGCGAAACGTGTTCAGGTAGATCTCCCCCGCCACCTTGCCCGCGGCATACGGCGACGCCGGATCGGTGGGCACCGTCTCGGGGGTCGGGAACTGGGTCGGGGTGCCATAGATGGATCCGCCCGAGGAGGTGTGCACGATTTTGCGGACTTCGGCCCGCCGAGCGGCTTCGGCCAGACGCACCGTCCCGATCACGTTGACCGATGCGTCGAATTGCGGGTTGGACACCGAGCGCCGCACGTCGATCTGCGCCGCCAGGTGGAACACCACCTCGGGCCGGTGCTCGTCGAGG
This sequence comes from Mycobacterium sp., assembly GCF_052144515.1. Lineage (GTDB taxonomy): Bacteria > Actinomycetota > Actinomycetes > Mycobacteriales > Mycobacteriaceae > Mycobacterium. The sequence goes on from NZ_JBKQQD010000071.1 coordinate 10,125, forward strand.
ATGCCGTCGAGATCCGCGGTGACGATGTCCGCCTCGATGAAGACGTGTGCGGGATTGTCGGCCAGATGCTCGAGGTTGGTGGCGCGGCCGGTCGCGAAATTGTCCAGCCCCACAACCGTGTGACCGTCCGCCAGCAGACGGTCGACTAGCGTCGACCCGATGAAACCGGCCGCCCCGGTGACCAATGCGCGCACCGGCCCACCATACCGGCGGGTCGTTTTGGCCGCGGCCGCGCTGGTTGCCGCGCAGCTGGTGATCCGCGGGGTGCTGGCCTTCGGTGGCTACTTCTACTGGGACGACCTGATCCTGGTCGGGAAGGCCGGCACCGAGGGATTGCTGTCGCCGTCGTACCTGTTCGACGACCACGACGGGCACGTGATGCCGGCCGCCTTCCTGGTCGCCGGGGCGATCACGCGATTGGCGCCGCTGGTGTGGACGGGTCCGGCGATCAGCCTGGTGGTGCTGCAGCTGCTGGCCTCGCTGTCGCTGTTGCGTGCGCTGCACGTAATCCTCGGCTGGCGTCCGGTGCTGCTGATCCCGCTGACGTTCGCGCTGTTCACGCCATTGGCCGTACCGGGGTTCGCGTGGTGGGCGGCGGCGTTGAACTCGCTGCCGATGCTGGCCGCGCTGGCGTGGGTCTGCGCCGACGCGATCCTGCTGGTGCGCACCGGCAACCAGCGCTACGCGGTGACCGGTGTGCTGGTCTATCTCGGCGGGCTGCTGTTCTTCGAGAAGGCCGCGGTGATCCCGTTCGTCGCGTTCGTCGTGGTCGCACTCCTGCGCCACGTCCAGGGCGACCGGTCGGCGTTGCGTACGGCGTGGCGGGGGGGTGCCCGGTTGTGGATCGCGTCGCTGGCGCTGACCGCCGGCTGGGTGGCGCTGTATCTGGCCGTCGTCAATCAGCGGCGGTGGAGCACCGACCTGGCGATGACGTGGGATCTGTTGTCGCGATCGGTCACCCACGGCATCGTGCCGGGTCTGGCCGGCGGCCCATGGCGCTGGGCTCGTTGGGCCCCGGCCTCGCCCTGGGCCACGCCCCCGCCGCTGGTGATGGCGCTCGGCTGGCTGGTGCTGCTGGGCGTGTTGGCGCTGTCACTGATCCGCAAACAACGCATCGGCGCGGTCTGGCTGATCGCTGTCGGGTATGTCGCCGCCTGCCAGGTGCCGATCTATCTGATGCGGTCATCCCGGTTCACCGCGCTCGAATTGGCGCAAACCCTAAGGTATTTCCCGGATCTCGTCGTGGTGCTGGCACTGTTGGCCGCCGTCGGCTTCACCGCATCGAACCGGCCATCTTCCCGTCGGCTCGATGCATCGCCGCCGCGCGCCGTGGTGACGGTGTGTTTGGCGGCGTTGTTCCTGGGGAGCAGCCTGTATTCGACGGCGACGTTTCTGACCAGCTGGCGCGACAACCCGGCCCAGCCCTACCTGCAGAACGCCCGCGCCAGTTTGGCTGCCGCGCATGCTAATTCGGACGCACCGTTGCTGGATCAAGAGGTCGATCCGTTTGTGCTGCAACGGGTGGCCTGGCCGGAGAACCTGGCCAGCCACATGTTCGCCCTATTGCACGACCGGCCCGAATTCGACACGGCGACAACGCAATTACGGATGCTGGACAGCTCCGGACATCTGATCAACGCCCGAGTCACCTGGGTGCGGACTATCGTGCCCGGGCCGATGCCGCGCTGCGGCTATTTCGCACAGCCGGATAAGCCGGCGCGCATGGTTCTGGACGGGCCGCTACTGCCGGCCGACTGGACCGTCGAACTCAACTACCTGGCCAACAGCGACGGCTCGATGACGTTGTCACTGTCCGAGGGCCCGCCGCAAAAGGTTCCTGTGCATCCGGGGCTGAACCGGGTCTATGCGCGGCTGCCGGGCGCCGGAGACGCGATCACGGTGCGGGCCAACACCACCGCGCTCGCGCTCTGCCTCGCATCCGGGCCAGTGGGATTCCTCGCGCCGGCCTGACGAGAACACGCACGGAACTTCATTATCTTTGGTGCTCAGCTTGTTTGGGATCCACCGCCCGCAATTCCGCCAAGGCCTTAAAAGTTCCTGTCAGGTTGGGGTATGTTCAGAAATCCGGGTGAGGGTCGGAATACGCTCCCCATGCATTCTTGAATGTTCGTCAGATTCGCCGGCGGTTTAGAGCGGAGTGGGAGGCGGCATGTCATACCTGATCGCAGCGCCAGAAATCCTGACGGCGGCAGCCGCGGATGTAGCGGGTATCGGCTCGTCGCTGAGTGAGGCCAATGCGGCGGCGACGATTCCGACCACCGGGGTAGTGGCTGCTGCCGCCGATGAAGTGTCGACGGCGATTGCGTCGCTGTTCTCCGGTCACGCCCAGCAGTTTCAGGCGCTGAGCGCACAGGCGGCGGCGTTTCATGCCCGGTTTGTGCAGGCGCTGACCAGCGCAAGCACGTCGTATGCGGCCGCCGACGCTGCTAGCACCCACACCCTGGGGTTTTTGTCGCCCGTTGAGGCGTTGACGGGGCGCCCGCTGTTCGGCAACGGCACCAACGGCAAGGCAGGCACCGGGCAGGCCGGCGGAAACGGCGGGTGGATCATCGGCAACGGCGGCGACGGCGGGTCGGGCGCGGCCAGCGGTAACGGCGGGGCCGGCGGGGCCGCGGGGCTGATCGGCGACGGCGGGGTCGGCGGGGCCGGCGGCGCCGGCACCACAGGAAACAGCGGCACAGGCAACGGCGGGGCCGGCGGCGCCGGAGGGACCGGTGGGCAATGGATCGGCTTCGGCGGGGCGGGCGGCGCCGGCGGCGCCAGCGCCAGCACCGCGGGCACCGGGGGTAACGGCGGCGCCGGCGGCAACGACGTGTTGTTCGGATCCGGCGGGGCCGGCGGTAACGGCGGGGCCGGGGTCGCCGCCGGGGGTGCCGGTGCGGCCGGCGGGAACGCCGGGATGGCCGGCATCGGCGGGATTGGCGGTACCGGTGGCGCCAGCACCACGGCGACCGGGGGGGTCGGCGGGGCCGGCGGAGCTGCCGGCTCGTTCTCCGGCGTCGGCGGGACCGGTGGCACCGGCGGGGCCGGGGCCACCATCGCGGGTGCCGGCGGGGCCGGCGGGGCCGGCGGCGGGATGACCGGCACCGGGGGCGCCGGCGGGGCCGGCGGCGCCAGCACCACCGGCACCGGGGGCGCTGGCGGGGCCGGCGGCGGGCTGCTCGACCACGGGTTCGTCGGTACCGGCGGGGCGGGCGGCACCGGCGGGTCCGGGGGCACGCAAGGGGGTGCCGGCGGGCCCGGCGGCGAGGCCGGGGTGCATCTCGGTAACGGCGGTCTCGGCGGTAACGGCGGCACGTCAACGTCGGGCACCGGCGGTAACGGCGGCATCGGCGGCACTGCCCATTCCGGCGCCGGCGGCAACGGCGGTAACGGCGGGGCGTCGACGTCGGGCACCGGCGGTAACGGCGGCGACGGCGGTAACGTGACGCACCTGGGCAACGGCGGCAACGGGGGCAACGCCGGGATGGGCACGCCGCACGGCAGCCCCGGCACCGGCGGCAACGGTGGCGCAGCCGGCGGTTCAAACGGGAAAAACGGGTCGACTTAGCGTCGCTGCTTGATTGAGCCGCCTAGGAGAATCGAACTCCTGACCTATTCATTACGAGTGAATCGCTCTACCGACTGAGCTAAGGCGGCATGCCCGCGGGCGGCACGAGTCTACGGCAGGCGGGCGGGCGCGACGAAATCAATCACGTAGTTCCTGGCCGATGGTGGCGACCATGGCGTCGACGGCGAACTTGGGTTTGACGTTGACCGCCAGCGCTTCCCGGCACTCGAGCACGGCCTCGATGCACCGCAGCAGCCGCGCCGGCGCGGCGTGGGCGGCCAGCGAAGCCACCCGCTCAGCCATGTCCGGGTGATTGGCCCGCACCCCGCCCGCGTTTGCCGAGACCACCAGCGCATCCCGGAAGTAGGTCGCCAGGTCGATCAGCGCCCGGTCCAGCGCATCGCGCGAGGCCCGGGTGTGACGGGATTTCTGCCGTCGCTCCAGATCCTTGATCGCACCGGTGGCACCGCGCATCGCCGAAGCCGTGCCCTTGCCGGTACCGCCGGCCCCTAAAGCCGTTCGCAGCTCTTCGGTTTCGGCCTCGGCGCGCCCGGCGGTCAGGACTAACGCCTCGGCTTCGGCGGCGGCCACCAACTCCTCGGCGGCGGCGTAGGCCCGTGACGGGGTGGCGGCGTCACGCACCAGTCCTAACGCCTGCTCGCGCCGCTGCGCAGCCTCCGGGTCGGTGGCGAGCCGGCGCGCCCGCCCCACATGACCGCCGCTGACAGACGCCGCCCAGTTCGCCGTGTCGGCGGCCAGGCCGTCGCTGTCGACCAGCACCTGCGCGATGGCCTCGGTCGACGGAGTCACCAGCGCGACATGCCGGCACCGGGATCGCAGCGTGACCGCGATGTCCTCGGGATCCACCGACGGCGCGCAGAGCAGGAACACCGTTGACGGCGGCGGCTCTTCGACAACCTTGAGCAGAGCGTTCGCCGCGCCTTCGGTCAATCGATCGGCGTCCTCGATCACGACGATCTGCCGGTGCCCGGTGGTCGGACAGCGCGACGCGATCTGCACGATGGCGCGCATCTCGTCCACGCCGATGGACAGGCCTTCCGGAATTACCCGTCGCACGTCGGCGTGGGTGCCGGCCATCGTCGTCGTGCACGCCCGGCAGCTCCCACAGCCCGGCTCCCCGTCTTCAGGTTTCCGAGTGCATTGCAGCGCCGCGGCAAAGCACAGTGCGGCGACTGAGCGGCCGGATCCCGGGGGACCGGTGATGAGCCACGCATGTGTCATAGTCCCGTCGCCAGGGGCGTTGTGAGCCGGATCACCACGGGCGGCCCTGGCGGCGGCGAGCAGCGCGGTTTCCACCGCCTGCTGGCCTACCAGCCGCGTAAACACCCCGGACATCATCGGCAACAGTAGCGACACCCGCCGACAGATACCGATCAGCTGCCATATCGCGACATTCCCGTGATCTTTCGGCGGCTTTTGGCAGCTCGCGGCGACTTGCCGAGGCGCTTTTAGGTTTCCGACAAGTCGGCACTGACCGATACGGTGGATTGGTGGCAACCCCGGCGGCGACACTGCCCGGGCGGATTAGCGCATTCGTCCGGTGGGTGGTGCGCACCCCGTGGCCGGTGTTCTCGCTGAGCATGCTGCAGGCCGACATCATCGGCGCCCTGTTCGTGCTCGGCTTCCTGCGCTACGGCTTGCCACCTCAGGACCGCATTCAGCTGCAGGACCTGCCCACCATCAACCTGGTGGTCTGGGCGATCTCACTGATCGTCGTGTTCACCGCCGGGTTCGCGGTGAACCTGAAAATGCTGATGCCGGTTTTCCGGTGGCAGCGCCGCGATAATTTGCTCGCCGAGACTGATCCGGCCGCTACCGAACTGGCCCGCAGCCGCGCGTTGCGCATGCCCTTTTACCGCACGGTGATCAGCGTGGCGTCCTGGTGCATCGGCGGGGTGGTTTTCATCGTCGCCAGCTGGTCGGTGGCCAGGCACGCAGCGCCCGTCGTGACGGTCGCCACGGCACTGGGCGCCGCCGCGACCGCGATCATCGGTTACCTGCAGTCTGAGCGGGTGCTGCGGCCGGTTGCTGTGGCCGCCCTGCGCAGCGGCGTGCCGGAGAACGTGAAGGCGCCCGGCGTCATCCTGCGACAGATGCTGACCTGGATGCTCTCCACCGCCGTGCCGGTGCTGGCCATCGTGCTGGCTGTGGTGGCCGACAAGGTTTCGCTGCTGCATGCGGCACCGGAGAGTTTGTTCACTCCCATCCTGTTGCTGGCGTTGGCGGCGTTGGGCATCGGGCTGGTCAGCACGCTGTTGGTGGCCATGTCGATCGCCGACCCGCTGCGCCAGCTGCGCTGGGCGCTGTCGGAGGTGCAGCGCGGTAACTACAACGCGCACATGCAGATCTACGACGCCAGCGAACTCGGCCTGCTGCAAGCCGGCTTCAACGACATGGTGCGTGATCTGTCCGAGCGGCAGCGGCTGCGCGACCTGTTCGGTCGGTACGTCGGCGAAGACGTTGCGCGCCGGGCCCTGGAGCGCGGCACCGAGTTGGGCGGCCAGGAACGCGACGTCGCGGTGCTGTTCGTGGACCTGGTCGGCTCGACCCAGCTGGCCGCCACACGACCGCCCGGCGAGGTGGTCCATCTGCTCAACGAATTCTTCCGGGTCGTGGTGGACACCGTCGGCCGCCACGGCGGATTCGTGAACAAGTTCCAGGGTGACGCCGCGCTGGCGATCTTCGGCGCGCCGATCGAACACCCGGACGCGTCCGGCGGCGCACTGGCGGCTGCCCGCGAGCTGCACGACGAACTCCTGCCGGTGATCGGCTCCGCGGAGTTCGGCATCGGGGTGTCGTCCGGTAGGGCCATCGCGGGTCACATCGGCGCGCAGGCCCGCTTCGAGTACACGGTGATCGGCGACCCGGTCAACGAGGCCGCCCGGCTCACCGAACTGGCCAAGCTCGAGGTAGGCCATGTGCTCGCGTCGGCGATCGCCGTCAGCGGCGCGCTCGACTCCGAGGCCCTGTGCTGGGATGTGGGCGAGGTCGTCGAGCTGCGCGGGCGCTCCGCGCCCACCCAGCTGGCCCGGCCGCTGAAGCTGGCCGTCCAGGCGGCTGCTCCCGAAGAACCTGCCGCCGAAGAGGTGTCCAGCGAGATCATGTGATCGACCCGGGCGCTACCGGGTCGAGTCGGGTCGAGTCGGCTAACGCTTGGTGGCCTTCTTCGCCGGCGCCCTGCGAGTCGCCTTCTTGGCGGGCCGCTTGACCGGACCCCGGGCGCGCCGGTCGGCCAGCAGTTCGGCGGCGCGCTCGTCGGTGATCGACACCACGTCGTCACCCTTGCGCAGACTGGCGTTGGTCTCACCGTCGGTGACGTAGGGCCCGAATCGGCCGTCCTTGATCACCATCGGCTTGCCCGTCGCCGGATCAGCTCCCAGCTCGCGCAGCGGCAGCGCCGAAGCACTTTGTCGGCCAGGGCGTTTCGGTTGCGCGTAGATCTTCAACGCTTCGTCGAGGGTGATCGTGAACAGCTGGTCCTCGGCCGCCAGCGAGCGAGATTCGCTGCCGCGCTTGAGGTATGGCCCATAACGCCCGTTCTGCGCGGTGATCTCCTCACCCGAATCGGGGTCCACGCCGACCAGCCTTGGCAACGACAGCAGCTTCAGCGCGTCCTCGAGGGTGACGGTCTGCAAGTCCATGCTGCGCAGCAGTGAGCCGGTCCGGGGTTTGGGGCCTTGAGAAACAGAAGCCTTCTTGCCCTTCTTCGCCTTCTGATCAGACCCAGCGCCACCGTCGTCCTCGCCGGGTTGCTCCGGCACGATCTCGGTCACGTAAGGCCCATACCGGCCGTCTTTGGCGACGATTTCGTGGCCGGTTTCCGGGTCCACTCCCAGGACGCGCCCCTCTTGCGGGGTGGCGAAGAGCTCTTCGGCCACTTCGAGTGTCAGCTCGTCGGGGGTGAGTGCGCCGTTGAGGTTGGCCCGCTGGGGCGTGGGCTCGCCGTCCTCGTTGGGAACCTGGCGTTCCAGGTACGGCCCGTTCTTGCCTACCCGAACATAGACCGGTCGGCCCTCTGCGTCGTCAAAAAGCTTGATGGAGTTGACTTCTCGAGCGTCGATGCCTTCGAGGTTGACACCGACCAGCCGCTTGAGGCCGCCGGAGCGGGCTACCGAATCGGGCACACCGTGGTCGCCGCCGAAGTAAAAGTTGTTGAGCCAGTTGGTCCGTCGCTCGTGCCCGTTGGCGATCTCGTCGAGCTCGTCTTCCATCGCCGCGGTGAAGTTGTAGTCGACGAGCCGGCCGAAATGCTGCTCCAGCAGACCGGTGACGGCGAACGCCACCCAGGAGGGCACCAGGGCGCTGCCCTTCTTGTGCACGTAGCCGCGATCCTGGATGGTCTTGATGATCGACGAGTAGGTCGACGGGCGCCCGATACCCAGCTCCTCGAGCGCTTTCACCAACGACGCCTCGGTATAACGCGCCGGCGGGTTGGTGGCGTGGCCGTCCGGGGTCAGCTCGATGGCGTCCAGCCGCTGACCCGGGGTCAGGTGGGGCAGTCGCCGCTCGGCGTCATCGGCCTCGCCGCCGGCCAGTTCGTCCACCGTCTCCACGTAGGCCTTCAGGAAGCCGGGGAACGTCAGGGTGCGGCCGGTCGCGGCGAACCCGACCTCTTGCTCGCCCGATCGACCGGCAATGCGCAGGCTCAGCGTGGTGCCGCGCGCGTCGGCCATCTGCGAGGCCACCGTGCGCTGCCAGATGAGCTCGTAGAGGCGGAATTCGTCACCGCCGAGTTCGTGGCGCACCGCGTCCGGGGTGGCGAACGTCTCGCCGGCGGGCCGGATGGCCTCGTGCGCCTCCTGAGCGTTCTTCACCTTGCGGGTGTACTGACGGGGCGACGCAGCGACGTACTCCGCGCCGTAGAGCTGGCGCGCTTGCGTGCGCGCCGCCTCGATCGCCGACTCCGACAGCGTCGTGGAATCGGTACGCATATAAGTGATGTAGCCGTTTTCGTAGAGCCGCTGCGCGATGCTCATCGTGCGCTCCGAGGAGAACCGCAACTTGCGGCCCGCCTCCTGCTGCAGCGTCGACGTCATGAACGGTGCGTACGGACGCCGGGTGTAGGGCTTCTCCTCCGCCGACGCCACCGTCAGCTGTGCGCCCTGCAATCCCGTCGCCAACGCGGTCGCGCGGGCCTCATCGAGTACGACAACCTCGTCGGCCTTGCGCAGCGTTCCCAGTGAGTCGAAATCGCGGCCGGTGGCCACGCGCAGCCCGTCAACGGTCGCCAGCCGGGCGGTGAAGGTCGGCGGCTGGGCTTGCGGGTCGGACACGCTGGCGTCCAGCTTGGCGACGATGTCCCAGTACGACGCGCTGCGGAACGCCATCCGGTCGCGTTCCCGCTGCACGATGATGCGGGTGGCCACCGACTGCACCCGGCCCGCCGACAGCTTGGGCGCGACCTTCTTCCAGAGCACCGGGCTGACCTCGTAGCCGTAGAGCCGGTCCAGGATGCGGCGGGTCTCCTGCGCGTCGACCAGGTCGATGTCCAGATCGCGGGGATTTTCGGCGGCCTCGAGGATCGCGGGCCTGGTGATCTCGTGGAAGACCATCCGCTTGACGGGTATGCGCGGCTTGAGGGTTTCCAGCAGATGCCAAGCGATGGCCTCGCCCTCGCGGTCACCATCCGTGGCGAGATAGAGCTCGTCGACGTCCTTGAGCAGCCCCTTCAGCTCGCTGACCGTGCTCTTTTTCTCGGGGCTGATGATGTAGAGCGGTTCGAAGTCGGCGTCGACGTTGACTCCAAGTCGTGCCCACGGCTCCGACTTGAACTTCGCGGGCACGTCGGCCGCGGCGCGCGGCAAGTCGCGGATATGCCCCCGGGAGGACTCGACGATGTAGCCGGAGCCCAGATAACCGGCCAATTTGCGCGCCTTGGTGGGCGACTCGACTATGACCAGTCGCCGGCCGCTCCCATGTCCGCCGTCAGCCAACTGCGCCTACGCTCCATCTCCTATGCCGGTCCCCTAGCGGGACCGCCCCGCAGGAAGAATGACAGGTCGGCCTCTGAAAGTCCGGGCAATTCCCGGGGAAATTCAGGTACGCCGCCGTACCGCCCGCCTGTGGGCATGTGACAATTTCGCACCCTTGGGTGCGCTTTCGCAAACCGGCCCTCGGGTGTGGGTGCCCTCCTGCGCCGCTAAACCCGGGGCCAGAGCGACAACGCCTCGGCGTCGGCGGGGGGTTCCCCCACGTTCTCTACCAGGCGCGATAGCCTCCGACGGCCACTGATCCGGAGTGCGGGCCGGCCGCCGCGGGTACCGATCAGGGTAGGCGCAATCCCGACCCGCATCAGGGCCGACGCCAGCGGCGAATGGGTGTCCGGTGCGTGCGGGTCCAGACCGAGCAGATAACGGTCGGCCTCCGGCGTGCCGGCCGCCAGGGTCCACGCCCGCAGCTCGCGCGGTCCGGGCAGCCAACGCGGCGGCACCGTCTTGACCGCCCCCCGCGTCCACTCGGCGGCAATCGGGCGCAACAGCTCGCTCACCGCCGTGCGCACCAAGGGGGTGTCTTCCTCGGTTCTGGAGATCTCGGGTTCCAAACCGGCTTCGCGAATCATCTCGGCCAGCGCCGAAGCGCGCCACGGTTGATCCACGACCACCGAAAGCCGGGCACCGGCAATGTCTCGGGCGCCCACCATCACGATCTGGCCGGAGGCAGCCAGCACACCGGAAAGATCGGCGACCGCGGGCGGTACCGACTCAGCGGTGAAGAAGGAAAGCTGGCTCACTCAACCGACAGTAGGCCAGCTTGCCGATCCTTGGCTTGAAGTATCCGGCGCGGCGCCACCCGGCCGTGTCGCGGGCACCCCGCTGGGTAACGAGAACCCCCCGGCGGGCCCGCTAAGCGGGACTGCACGGGGGGTTTCGTCGGACTCTGCTCTTCTCCTAGACGGAGCGGACTCCGGTGGCCTGGGGGCCCTTAGGGCTGTGGCCGATCTCGAACTCGACCTTCTGGTTTTCTTCGAGGGTGCGGAAGCCCGAACCCTGGATTTCCGTGTAGTGGACAAACACATCGGCGGAACCATCCTCAGGGGCGATGAATCCGAACCCCTTCTCCGCGTTGAACCACTTCACAGTTCCCTGTGGCATCTCTCGATCTTTCCTTCTCTACATGGGTGCGGTGCACCGCCTTCCGGCGCACCGGGCCCGCCGCGACCGCCATACCATGCGTAGTCGCCGGAATCTCCCCCGACCGATAACCTCGCAGGAACCGCGGCCGCAACGTCGATCCTGCGAAAGTTTGACACGAACACAGAAGCTGCGACCGCTGATTAGTCAACCATGTTCATCGCCTTCGCAACAGATTTCCGCTAACGACGATCCGGAAAGGTTGGTCTGGTAACCCGGTCGTCATCTAGACGATGGATTCCGGCGACCGAGAAAGGCGAGAGAGGCTTGTGATGGCGAGTTTCGGCAGCGAGCTGCTGGCCGCCGCGCTGGCGGGCACCGCGCCGGGTGAGCATCCGCTGCGGCACGTCGCCGAGTTGCCGTCGCGCAGCGGCCGGCCGCACGGATGGCCGGCGTGGGCCGAGCCCGACGTGGTCCGCGCATTTACCGACCGCGGCATCAGCTCGCCGTGGTCACACCAGGTGCAGGCCGCGGAGCTGGCACACGCCGGCCGTCACGTCGTGGTAAGCACCGGCACCGCGTCCGGAAAATCGCTGGCCTACCAACTTCCCGTCCTCAATGCGCTGGCGACAGACCCGCGGGCCCGGGTGCTGTACCTGTCGCCCACCAAAGCGCTCGGTCACGACCAGTTGCGCGCCGCGCACGCGTTGACCACGGCCATCCCTCGGCTGAACGACGTCGCACCCACGGCCTACGACGGCGACAGTCCCGCCGGGGTGCGCCGCTTTGCGCGCGAGCGGTCGCGCTGGCTGTTTTCCAATCCCGACATGATCCACCTGTCGATACTGCGCAACCATGCGCGCTGGGCTGTCCTGTTGCGCGGTCTTCGGTTCGTGGTCGTCGACGAATGTCATTACTACCGTGGTGTTTTCGGCTCCAACGTGGCGATGGTGCTGCGCCGGCTGTTACGACTGTGCGCGCGTTATGCCCCCGAACCCGGCAAAGCGCCGACCGTGATCTTTGCCAGCGCGACGACGGCCTCACCGGGCGCGACGGCCACCGAACTCATCGGCCAGCCGGTCGAGGAGGTCGTCGACGACGGCTCGCCGCAGGGGGCCCGCACGGTGGCGTTGTGGGAACCCGCGTTGCGCGCCGACCTGACCGGCGAGCACGGCGCCCCGGTCCGACGGTCCGCGGGTGCGGAGGCGGCGCGGGTGATGGCCGACCTGATTGCGCAGGGGGCGCAGACGTTGACGTTCGTCCGGTCGCGGCGTGCCGCCGAGCTGACCGCGCTGGGCGCGCAGGCGCGACTGGACGACATCGCACCGGAGCTGACCGACAAAGTGGCGTCGTATCGGGCCGGCTATCTCGCCGAGGACCGCAGCGCTTTGGAACACGCCCTGGCTGAGGGCCGGTTGCGCGGTCTGGCCAGCACGAATGCGCTCGAACTGGGGATCGATATCGCCGGACTCGACGCGGTGGTCTTGGCCGGTTTCCCCGGTACGGTCGCCTCGTTCTGGCAGCAGGCCGGGCGGTCAGGCCGGCGCGGCCAGGGCGCACTGGTCGTGTTGATCGCCCGCGACGACCCGCTGGACACGTATCTGGTCCACCACCCTGCCGCGCTGCTGGACAAACCGGTCGAGCGCGTGGTGATCGACCCCGCCAACCCCTACATTCTCGGACCCCAACTACTTTGCGCCGCAACCGAACTACCACTCGATGACGCTGAAGTCCGATCTTTGGACGCAGAGCAGGTGACCGCGGCGCTGGTCGACGACGGGCTGCTGCGCCGGCGCGGCGGCAATTACTTTCCGGCCCCCGGCGTAGAACCACATGCCGCGGTGGACATCCGGGGTTCGACTGGCGGCCAGATCGTCATCGTCGAGGCGGACACCGGGCGGCTACTGGGCAGCGTCGGTGCCGGTCAGGCTCCGGCCTCGGTGCATCCGGGGGCGGTTTACCTGCACCGGGGCGAGAGCTACGTCGTCGATTCGCTCGATCCCCAGGAGGGAATCGCATTCGTCCACGCCGAGGACCCCGGTTACGCGACCTTTGCGAGGGAGCTCGCCGACATCGCGGTCACCGGGGAGGGTGAGCGTTTGGCTTTCGGCCCGGTGACGCTGGGCTTGGTGCCCGTGACGGTCACCCACCAGGTGGTCGGCTATCTGCGCCGCCGCCTCAACGGGGAGGTGATCGACTTCATCGAGCTGGATATGCCGGAACACACGTTGCCCACTACCGCGGCCATGTACACGGTCACCCAGGATGCGTTGCTGCGCAATGATATTGGAGGCATCGACTTACCTCAGATTCCAGGATCGTTACACGCCGCCGAGCACGCCGCCATTGGATTGCTGCCCCTGGTGGCCAGTTGCGACCGCGGCGACATCGGCGGCATGTCCACCGCGATCGGGCCTGATGGGCTGCCCAGCGTCTTCGTCTACGACGGCTATCCGGGCGGGGCGGGATTCGCCGAACGCGGCTTTCGTCAGGCGAGCACCTGGTTGGGTGCGACGGCCGCGGCCATCGAGGCGTGCGAATGCCCGAGCGGATGCCCGTCGTGCGTGCAGTCCCCCAAATGCGGCAACGGCAACGACCCGCTGGACAAGGCGGGTGCTTCGCTGGTGTTGCGGCTGGTACTCGCGGAATTGGGCCACGGGCCACGCTGAGCAATCCAGCGGATGGCGACCGACCCCTCGACGGTCGACCTCCACGGATCTGCGTCGTGACGGCCGCCACCAGAAGGCATTTCCTCGCTGCTGAAGAACTGCCGGCGCGCCGTCACACAGCGCGGCGAACGGTCGGACATCACGATCCGTTCGCAAGCCCGCTAAATGCGGACGCAGCAGGAAAATACCTGGCCGCGGCAACATTTGCAAACGTAGCGGCTATCGGCGCGGCGACCAGATCGGTCTTCGTTTATGGGCGACGACGGCCGCGCGATCGTCGCGTCGGGCGACAGCAAAAACCAAGCAGCAAACCATGATTGGCGCCCAACCGCCAGGGCCGGCGCGGCAGGTGTCCACGACCGGGTCTCCCCCGGCCGATCAGACAGGCGTCACTCGGACGTAAACTTGGCCGCATGGCCCACGACTGGCTGCTCGTGGAGACGCTGGGGGACGAACCCGCCGTGGTGGCGCAGGGACGGCAGGTCAAAAACCTCGTCCCCATCACGACGTTTCTGCGGCGCAGTCCCTATCTTTCCGCCGTCCGAACGGCGATCGCCGAGACACTACAGACCGGCCAGAGCCTCACCAGCATCACCCCCAAGCGCGACCGGGTGATCCGCACCGAGCCGGTGGTGATGTCCGACGGCCGCATGCACGGTGTGCATGTGTGGACCGGCCCCGCCGATTCCGAGCCGCCCGAGCGGCCGACCCCCGGACCGCTGAAGTGGGACCTGACCCGTGGCGTGGCCACCGACACCCAGGAGTCGCTGGCCAACAGCGGCAAGAATCCCGAGGTCGAGGTCACCTCTGGCAGAGCCTTTGCCGAAGATCTTCCGTCGCGTGAACTGAATCCGAACGAAGCCAAGCTGCTTGCCATGGCCGTCAAGGGCGAGGCGGGGCAAACGTTGTGCAGCACCTTGGATCTCACCGATTGGCAGGGAAACGCCATCCGGATAGGTCTCGTCGCGCGCACCGCGAAGGAGCCTGGACCAGACGGCCGTGACCACCTGGTCGCGCGGGCGATGAACTGGCGTGCCGAGCCGAAGGGTCCGATGGTGTCGGTGGACGACCTGGCGCAGCGGATCCTCAACGGACTGGCACAGGCCGGAGTGCACCGCGCGCTCTTCGACCTCAAGACGTGGACCCTGCTGAAATGGCTCGACGAGCCGTGCCCCTTCTACGATTGGCGGGGCGGCGATACCGACCAGGAGCGGGTCCATCCGGACGACGAGCAGGTGATGGAATCCATGACCAAGGAGTTCGCCGACGGGGCAACCAGCCGGGTGCTGCGGATGCGGGGCTTCGAAAACGCTTGGGTGCCAGTACATGTCACCGTCAACCGGGTGGAACTCGAACCGGATATTTTCGCCGGACTGGTCTCGCTGCGATTACCCACCGACAGCGAACTCGACAATGCGGGACTGTCGAAAGCCACCGACGACGAGTCCTGACGGACTTAGGGACCGGCCGGTCCCGCCCGCGCGGCGGCCTGCGCCACCCCGGCAAAGGCGACGCCCACCCGCGCGGTGACGACGACGTCGAGCCCGTCGACACGGCAGCGGGCGTCGTCGACGCGCATCTCGTGGGCCACCGCCGTCGCACGGGCGCAAGCCGCGGCGACTCCCGAAGGTAGCGCCGCGGCGGCCGCCAGCGCGGCCAGATCGGCGACCGCCTGCGCGCGGTGCCGCGCCACCACGACCGAGCCCAGGTAGGCGCCGGCGCCGGTGATGCACAGCAGCGCCGCGACCATCGCGGCCGCTACCACGGTGGCCGAACCCCGGTCACCGCCGCGGCTCGGCCGACGAGACCGCTTTGGCCCCAATATCCAAGGTGGGCAACAGCTTTGATTGCGCGACGACGGTCGCGACGAAGAAGTCGCCGTCCCGCCGCACACGGACCAACGCACCACCGGGCGCGATGCGGCGGGCGGCCTCGACGGCCGCCCCGTCGTCGCCGCGCGCGGCGAGTCGCGCTGCCTCGCGCGCGGCGTCGACGCAGCGCACCTGCATCGACACCGCGGTGATACCCGCCAGGCACAGCACCAGCACGACGACCAGCGCCGCGATGCCCAGTGCCGCCTCGACGGTGCTCGCGCCGGCACTCCCATCGACACCGCGCGCTAAACCTTGGTGCTGAGCGCGCGACCGATGATGTGGGTAAGCGCCGACACCACGGAATCGCCGGTGACGACGGAGTACAGGATCGCGCCGAAGGCCGCCGCCGCGATAGTCCCGATGGCGTATTCCACCGTGGACATGCCCGACTCGTCGGCCGCCAGCAGCGTCATCCGCGCGACGAAGGCACGAAACATGTTGCTCACCAATATATTCCTTTCTCATAGCAGACCCGACTGCAGGACATCGCCGGCCAGCCCGGCCACCACCGGAACGATGCCCAGGCACACAAACGCCGGCAAAAAGCAAAGCCCCAGCGGCCCGGCGATCAGTACCCCGGCCCGCTCGGCGGCTGCGGTGGCCGCGTGCGCGGCGTCGTCGCGGGACTGGTCTGCCAGTTCGGCGACGCCGTCGGCCAGCGCCGCGCCCGAGGACGCCGAACGCCGCGCCAGCCGCAGCAGCGCGTCGGTCTGCGCGTCGACGGCCGCCCCCGGCAGATCCGGCGCTGTCGACCAGGCGACGGCGGGGTCGGCGCCCAGCGCCAGCAGGTCGGCGGCCCGACGCAACACCCGGGCCAGCTTGGGCGGCGCGGACGGGGCGGTCGCGGCCGCGGCGGTCGACACCGCCATGCCCGCCGCCAGGCACACCGCCAGCACGTCCAGGCTGGACGCGACGGCGAGGGGATCTGGGCCGCGCGCCGACTGTGGTCGCAGCCGATGTGCGCGGGCCGGCATCCCGGCGCGAGCCCGCACCAGTGAGGGACCGGCACCGGTCAACAACGCCACGGCCAGCAACACCGCCGCTGTGCTCATGGCTCGGCGCTCGCCCCGGCGCTCATGCAGCCAGCCGATCGGTGATGCGGTCCGACCACAGCAGCCCGGCGCATGCCAACGTCGACCCGATCACCAGCAGCCACCCGCCGGCGTGCCCACTCAGCAAGAAAGTCAGCGGCCGGGCGCCGATCAGTTGCCCGAGCAGTACCCCGAGCACCGGCAGGCCCGCGAGTATGGCCGCGGTGGCGCGGGCGCCGGCCATACCCGATACCACCCGCGCCGAAAATCGTTGCCGCTCGGCGATATCGCGTTGCGCGGCGTGCATCAGGGTGGCGATCGCCAGCCCCTGGTCACTGGCGAGTTGCCAGCACACCGCGAGTCGATCCCAGTGTGCGGGCAACGCCGAAGACCAGGCCTCGGCGCGCAGGCCGGCCGTCACATCGGCGCCCAACCTGGCGCGCGCGGCGACGGCGCGCAACGAGGCAGCGACCGTACCGGCGGTTTCGTCCGCGGCGACGCAAAACGCACGCACGGGATGAGAGCCGACCCGCAACTCCCCCACGAGCACGTCGAGGGCCGTCTGCAGCGTGCGCCCCTCGTCGGTGGCGCGCCGGCTCCGGCAGCGACGACGGTAACGGACGCATCCGGTCGCACCCACGACTAGGACAGCCAGGACCGTCGTCAACGGCAGCAGCACCGCCGCGCTGACCGCGACGCACCCCGCGAGGCGGACAAGCCAGCGCGGGTCGAGCGGCGACAGCCTCCGCGTGCGCACAGCCGGTGTGAGCCGGCCACGAGGCGACGACGGAAACACCAGCAGCGCAACCGATAACAGCAGCGCGGCGGACGTGAGGGCGCTCATGCCGGGATTCTGGTTCGCAGCACACGGCCCAGATCGGCCGCACCGTCTGTCAGCCCACGGTCGGCATGCCACACCGTGACCGTGTGAACCCACCCATCGGTCTGGCGCAGCATCGCGATCTCGCTGAGCCTTCGCCGGCCGGCGCGATCCCGCGTGACATGCAGCAGCACCTGGACCGCCGCGGCCAGCTGGCTGTGCAACGCCGCCCGATCAAGGCCGCCGAGCGCGCCCAACGCCTCCAGCCGCGCGGGAACCTCGCTCGGGTTGTTGGCGTGCACGGTGCCCGCTCCGCCGTCGTGGCCGGTGTTCAGCGCCGCCAAAAGATCGACCACCTCAGCGCCCCGGACCTCGCCGACCACGATGCGGTCCGGCCGCATCCGCAGCGCCTGGCGGACGAGTTGGCGCACCGGGACCTCACCGACACCTTCGACGTTGGCACACCGGGCGACCAGCTTGACCAAATGCGGATGCCGGGGTGCCAGCTCGGCCGCATCCTCCACGCACACGATCCGCTCATGGGGCGGGACGGCACCCAACATCGCCGCCAACAGGGTGGTTTTGCCCGCGCCAGTCCCGCCGCACACCAGGAAGGCGAGCCGGGCCGCGATGATGTCGTCAAGCAGTGCGGCGGCCTGTCGCTCGATCGCGCCCGCCGCGGTCAGCGCGGCCAGATCCTGTGTGGCCGGGCGCAATACCCGCAACGATAGGCAGGTGCCCCCGGCCGCCACCGGTGGCAGCACCGCGTGTAGCCGCACCGCGAAGCGTCCGGCACCGATGCCGGTCAGCTGCCCGTCCACCCAGGGTTGCGCGTCGTCGAGACGCCGGCCCGCGGCCAACGCCAGCCGCTGCGCCAATCGTCGCACCGCGGCCTCGTCGGCAAACCGAATGTGGCTGCGCTGCAATCCGTTTCCGTCGTCCACCCACACCGCGTCGGGTGCGGTGACCAGCACGTCGGTGGTGCCGTCCGCGCACAGCAGCGGTTCGAGGATGCCGGCACCGGTCAGTTCGGTCTGCAGCACCCGAAGATTGGCGAGCACCTCGGTGTCGCCGAGCATCCCGCCGGACTCGGCGCGGATCGCGTCGGCCACCGCTCGGGGCTCCAGAGGGGACCCCAGAGGGGTCCCCAGCGGAGCGAATTCCGACGCCAGCCGCTCACGCACGCGTTCGATCAGTGAACCGCTCACGCTGCCCTACCACTCTGCGCTGACCCGGGTCTCGACCCCGAACGGGGCAGCACGGCCAGCACCCGACGTGCGGCCGCAGCGAGCGGGGTTCGCGGTCGTAATCGCAGGCCACCGTGTTCTAGCTGCTCAGCGAGCCGCGGCTGGGCCCTCATCGAGGCCAGCAGCGGCAGCCCGGCGATATCGGCGACCTCCGCTGCCCGCAAACCTCCCGGGGACGGCCCCCGCACGACCAGCCCGAGATGAGGATTGCTCGCCGAAAGTACCGGGGCGATCGTCGCGGTCGCCGCGCACGCCCGGACGTCGCAGGGGCTGACCACGACGACCAGATCGGCGGCGTCCAGTGCAGTTTGGGTGGCATCGGTGAGGCGACGGGGAAGATCGCAGACCACGGTGACTCCCCCGCGGCGACCGGCGTCAACGACGGCGTCCACCGGCCCGGCGTCCAATTCGTACCCGCGCCGGGTGCCCGAGAGCAAACTGATCCCCCGGTGTCGCGGCAGCGCCTCGCGCACTGATGACCAGTTCAGCCGCCCGCTCTGCAAGGCCAGGTCCGGCCAGCGCAGGCCGGGCGTGGCTTCGCTGCCCACCAGCAGATCGATACCGCCGCCCCACGGATCGAGGTCCACCAGCAGCGCATCGGTGGCGCCCTGCGCCAGGGCGACCGCGAACAAAGATGCACCGGCCCCGCCGCAGCCCCCAACGACGGCGACGACCTCGCCGCGCACGCCGTCGTCGCGCGCCGACTCGGCGGCTTCGGCTAGTTCGTGGATCAATTCGCGCTCTTGCTCGGGCAACCTCAGCACATGCTGGGCGCCAACCGCGATGCCGGCAGCCCACGTCGCCGTCGCAGCTTCGGCAGCGGTAAGCACGCTGACGTGGGTGCGGCGCGGCAGCGCGGCCTGCCCACACCGGTTCGCCGCCGCCTCGTCGAGCACCACTGCCACCGCTGCCGACCAGGTTTTCCTATTCACCGCAGACCCCGCGCCGGCATGAACCACCCGAACACCGACAGCCGCGGCCACCCGGTCGAACTCGTCCCGCAACTGCGGATCGGTCAGCACCGCCAACACGCCCGAAGAGCCGCAGCGGGCGGCAGTCGTCCTCGTCACCCATTCACCGTGCGGGGCCGCAAGGGTGGGACACCAGGCCCAAATCCCAACTTGTGGAAAGAGACGCGACTGTGCACTAACCGAGACAGCGGCCGACGCTGTAGGTCCGTTGATTACTTACCCCAGAAAAGGGACGACCCCCGCCAGGGGGGGAGGAGGCGAGGGTCGTCGTGCATCAGCCCCGGGGGGTCGGGCTGATGCACCCTCGGCCCAGGGCCGAGTAATGCTTACTATACACATGACAGTGCGGACTGACGCAAGTAGTCGCAAAATGAAAAAAACACTGTGAGCCGCAAAAACACCACCTATCCTATCTGTCCTGATCCGGCGTTTTGCGCAAGCCCGTGGCCCCGTCGCGTTGTCCACCTATGCTGGGCTGGTGACCGTCTCTGACTCGGCCGCGCATCAGCAGACCTCGCCCGAAACGGCGGCAAACACCGCTTCCAGCGCCCGCACCGCCGCCTTCTTCGACCTGGACAAGACCATCATCGCCAAGTCCAGCACGCTGGCGTTCAGCAAACCGTTTTTCAACCAGGGACTACTCAACCGCCGGGCAGTGCTCAAGTCCAGCTATGCCCAGTTCATCTTTCTGCTCTCCGGTGCCGATCATGACCAAATGGATCGGATGCGCACCCACCTGGCCAACATGTGTACCGGGTGGGATGTCGAGCAGGTCAAGTCGATCGTCAACGAGACCCTGCACGACATCGTGACTCCGCTGGTGTTCGCCGAAGCCGCCGACCTGATCGCCGCACACAAGCTGTGCGGCCGCGACGTCGTGGTGGTGTCGGCGTCGGGAGAAGAGATCGTTGCGCCGATCGCGCGGGCGCTGGGCGCCACCCATGCAATGGCGACCCGAATGGTCGTCGAGGACGGTAAGTACACCGGCGAGGTGGCGTTCTACTGCTACGGCGAAGGCAAGGTTCAGGCGATCCGCGAGCTGGCCGCCCGGGAGGGCTATTTGCTGGAGCACTGCTACGCCTACTCCGACTCGATCACCGACCTGCCGATGCTCGAGGTGGTGGGCCACCCGCACGTGGTCAACGGCGACCGCGGATTGCGCAAGGAAGCCAACGAGCGCGATTGGCCGGTGCTGAGTTTTTCGCGGCCCGTGTCGCTGCGTGACCGCATCCCGGCACCATCGGGCGCCGCGATCGCGACCACCGCCGCGGTGGGTATTACCGCGCTGGCCGCCGGAGCGGTCACGTACTCGCTGCTACGACGCTTTGCGTTCTAGCCCGCAGCAAACAGAAAGCGCACCCGATCCGAGCCGCCTTCGCAACTTTCACAGAATTGGGCCTTGCCGTGTTAAGGCTCTAAGAGTACAAAGGAACCACGGAAGCCCGTTGAGGCCTAGGTCGATCCGGAAGAGAAGGTTCGATCTCCCGCTTCGGGCGCCCAGCACGGGTTCCGGCACCCACGCGGAGTCATAGCCGCGATAATGGCAGAAGTGTTGCGGGCCTGCGTAATTGCGAATAGTCGAAGGCACCGACGGCCCTTTGGGTGGGGTTGCAGCCGGAAGCGTCGCAAGATCGCCGAGGCCACCCACGCAGCCCAAAGATGCACGATTGGAAACCGATATCCGTGTTAGCGGGCGGCGATCCGAAATCTTCGGAACGCCGCCCGCTTCACACGTCTGAAGCCGATACTCCGCTGGACGACTCAGCAATCGTCAAAGCCTCCTGGGCGCCCGCCTGCAGCGCCCCACAGCACAACACCAACCAAGCCGCCACACCGTCGGGTGTTCCGTCGGCGAATCCGCGGGCCGCGTCACGATAGTCGGACGGTTGGCGCATCCAACTCGCCTCGGGTACACCCAGTCCGTGCGGGTCCAGTCCGGTGGCGATGGTCACCAACCGCGACACCGCCCGGGCGACCACGCCGTCCGCGCTGCCAAACGGCTTCAGCGTCAGCAACTCTCCGTGCGCAATCGCTGCGACCACCGGTGCCGACGCCCGCGTGCGCGCGGTCACCACATTGGCGAGCAGTTCCAGCCGCGGGCCAACTCCGCCGTCGGCACGCGGGCGGCCCAGCCGATCGTCGTCCACCTGGCCGGCCGCCGCCAGCATGTGCAGACGCGCCAGCGCCTGCAACGGTGCCCGCTGCCACACCCCGACCAACGAGCCCGCGCCACCTTCCAGCGCCTGGGCCACCCTCAGCGCGCCGGCAAACACCGGATGCGTAACCGCGGCGGCCTGCTCATCCAGCCGCACCGGACCGCCGTCGAGCACCGATGAAGCCCGCGCGGCCCGCAGCGCCGCCTCGGCGGCAGTCGCCGGCCAGCCCCGCAGGTTGGCCCGGTGCCGGTGCGCTCGGCCCAGCGCGTCGCGGGCCCGGTCGCTGGCAGCCGCGACCCCGGGCAACTCCATCAGCGGAGCCAACGCGTCAGCCGTCATAGGGTGCCAACCTAGCCGACGGTCGCGACCCGCTGCGCCCGGCTTCGCCGCGCTTGCGATCGCTCCTAGCCGGGAGGTGCCGGCGCGCCGGGAATGGCCTTCAGTAACTGGCGGGTGTATTCGTGGCGGGGCTCGGTGAACACCGCCTCGGTGGGCGCGTGCTCCACCAACCGGCCCCCACGCATCACCAGGACGTCGTCCGCGATCTGCCGGACCACCGCCAGATCATGGCTGATGAACAGGTAGGTCAGGCGCAGTCGGGCCTGCAGATCGGCTAGCAGGTCCAGTATCTGCGCCTGCACCAAAACGTCGAGCGCCGACACCGCCTCGTCGCACACCAGCACCTCGGGCCGCAGCGCCAGCGCCCGAGCGATCGCGACCCGTTGCCGCTGGCCACCTGACAGCTCACGGGGCCGCCGGCCCAACACCGACGACGGCAGCGCCACCTCGTCGATCAGCTCGCGCACCGCCTGCTCGCGCTGCTTGCGGTCGCCGATTCGATGGATCCGCAACGGTTCCTCGATTGCGCGAAACACCGAGTACATGGGATCCAAACTGCTGTAAGGGTTTTGGAATACCGGCTGGACTCGCCGGCGAAAAGCCAATGCGCTGTCCCGGTCGAGTTCGCCCACGATCTGGGTGGCCTGGGTGCCCTTGAAAACGACCTTGCCCGACGTGGGTTGCAGCAGACCGAGCACCATCCGCGCCAGGGTCGATTTCCCCGACCCCGACTCTCCAACGACCGCCAGCGTGCTCGCCCGCCGCAGCCGAAACGACACGGCGTCGACGGCGCAGAAGTCCGCCCGCCGCCACGGTGCACCACGAGACTCGCGGTAGATCTTGGTCAGCTCCGAAGCGACGAGAATGTCGTCGGTTTCAAGGTCGGTTTTCGGAGGCGGCCTGGTCTTGCGACGCGTCAGCGACGGCGCCGCGGCCACCAGCCGCCGGGTGTACTCGTGTTGCGGGTTCTGCAGGATCGACTGCGCGGGGCCGGATTCCACCACCACTCCGCGATGGATGACGACGACGGACTCGGCTCTTTCGGCGGCCAGCGCCAGATCGTGGGTGATCAGCAGCAGCGCGGTGCCCAGTTCGTCGGTGAGGCGCTGTAGGTGGTCTAGCACTTGCCGCTGCACCGTCACGTCCAGCGCGGAGGTCGGCTCATCGGCGATCAGCAATTGCGGACGGCCGGCGAGCCCGATGGCGATCAACGCCCGCTGGCACATGCCGCCGGAGAGCTGGTGCGGGTACTTGCCGGCCTGCGTCGCCGCGTCCGGCATACCGGCCTCGGCGAGCAGCTGCACTGCCCGTCGTCGCGCCTCGCGTCCGTCGGTGTTGGCCCGCAACGCTTCTGAAATCTGAAAGCCGACCTTCCAGACCGGGTTCAGGTTGGTCATCGGGTCTTGGGGTACGTAGCCGATGCGCCGACCTCTGATCGAGCGCAGTACCTTGCGGTCGGCCCGGCTGCCAAACGAGGTGACATCGAGGCCGTCGAAGACAATGCGACCCGCGGTGATTCGACCGGCGGGCGGCAGCAGCCCGAGAATCGCGGCGGCGGTGGTGGATTTCCCCGATCCCGACTCGCCCACGATCGCGACGGTATGCCCACGCGGCACGGTCAGATCCACCCCGCACACCGCGGGCTCACCGGCGCCGAACCTGACTTCCAGCCCCTCGACCGACAGCAGCGGCGCGCTCATGCCCGCGACGCCCGCGATACCGGATCGAGCGCGTCGCGCAAGGCGTCACCCATCATCATGAACGCCAGCACCGTGATCGCCAGCGCACCCGCCGGATAGAACAGTATGGGCGAACCGGACCGCAGCCGAGTCTGATCGGTGTTGATATCGCCGCCCCAGGACACCACCGACGTCGGGAGCCCGACGCCGAGGTAGGACAGCGTGGCCTCGGTGACGATGAAAAGCCCGAGTGCGATGGTGGCCACCGCGATCACCGGACCCAGCGCGTTAGGTAGGACATGTCGCAGCAGAATCTGAAACCTGCTCAGCCCCAATGCTTCAGCGGCCAGGACGTAGTCGCTGGCGCGCACCTCCAGCACCGCGCCACGGGCGATCCGGGCCACCTGCGGCCAGCCGAACAAGGCCAGGATGGCGATCACGGTCCACACCGTGCGGTGGTGCAAGACACCCATGAGCACGATGGCGGCCAACAGCAGCGGCAGCCCGAAGAACACGTCGGTGATGCGCGAGACCACCGCGTCGACCCAACCCCCGTAGAAGCCGGCCAGCGCACCCAGCGCCCCGCCGACGACGAACACGGCCAGGGTTGCTCCCAACCCGACCGTGACCGAAGCCCGCGCACCGTAGACGGTGCGCGCATAGATGTCATGACCCTGTAAATCGGTGCCGAACCAGTGCGCCGCCGACGGCGCGAGCAGGCTCTGGCCGGGATCGGCATAGTCGGGATCGGCTCCGGTGAACAATGCCGGAAACAACGCGACGACGACGACGAACAGGATCAGCAGAGCGGCGACGACGAACTTCGGGCGCCGGTGCAGCCCGCGCCACGTTTCACGCCAAAAGCCGGTGTGCTCACCCATATCGGATCCGCGGGTCCAGGGCGGCGTAGAGCAGGTCAACGAGCAGGTTGGTGATCAGATAGATCAGCACGAGCACCGTCACAATCGACACCACGGTCGGCGCCTCCTGCCTGGTGACCGCCTGATACAGCACACCGCCGACGCCGTGGATATTGAAGATGCCTTCGGTCACAATGGCTCCGCCCATCAGCGCCCCCAGATCGGCGCCGAGGAAAGTCACCACCGGGATCAGCGAGTTACGAAGAATGTGAACCGTCACCACCCGGGGCCGCGACAACCCCTTGGCGGTGGCGGTGCGGACATAGTCGGCGTGGGCATTGGCGGCTACCGTGGAGCGGGTCAGCCGCACCACGTAGGCGAATGACACCGAGCCCAAGACCATCCCGGGCAGCAGCAGCCGGGAGAACGTCGCCCGTTCGCCCACGGTGACGGGCGCGATTCCCAGCCGGACCCCGAAGACGAACTGGGCCAGAAAGCCGAGCACGAAGATGGGGACCGCGATGATGATGAGCCCGGTGATCAGCACCGTGGAATCGAATATCCCGCCCCGACGCAAGCCGGCGATCACGCCGAATCCGATCCCCAGCACCGCCTCGACCGCCAGCGCGATGAGCGACAGCCTGATGGTCACCGGAAACGCATGGGCGAGAACGGAACTGACCGGGAGCCCGGAATAGGCACGACCCAGGTCTCCATGCAGGATCCCACCGAGATAGCGCAGGTACTGCAGCAGGAACGGTTCGTCGAGGTGGTAACGGGCACGCAGTTGCGCGGCCACCGCGGGAGTCAGGGGTCGGTCGCCGGCCAGCGCCGCCAACGGGTCCCCTGGCAGCAGGAAGACCATGCCGTAGATCAGCAGCGTGGCACCCAGGAAAACCGGTACGATGACGGCGATCCGGCGCGCGATGTACCAGCCCATTTCAGCCCGGCTCAGCTCTTGACGATGTTCTCGTAGTCGGGCAGGCCATTCCAGGTGACTGTCACCTTACTTACCCCGGATGACCACCCAACCACGCTGATGAAGTTCCAAAGTGGGATAACGGGCATGTCGTGCAACAGGATTCGCTGCCCGGCGTTGGCCAGCGCATAGGATTCCTGTAGCGTGGGTGCGGATTCGGCTGCCGTCAGCGCCCCGTCGAAGTCCCGGCTGGAGTAGCCGACGTCGTTGGAACCGGCTCCGGTGACGAAAAGCGGGCCAAGGAAATTCAGCATCGACGGGTAGTCACCCTGCCACCCGGCCCGAAAGGCGGTCGCAATGGTGCGGTTGACGATCTGCGTGCGGAATCCGGCGAAGGTGGGTTGCGGCGCGCCGACCGCGTCGATACCCAAAACATTCTTGATGCTGTTGGCCACGCCATCCACCCACTCCCGATGGCCAGCGTCGGCGTTGTAGGCGATCGCGTACTGACCGCTCCATGGCGAGATGGCGTTGGCTTGCGACCATAGCCGCCGCGCACGATCGGGATCGAAATCCAACGCGTCGCTGCCCGGAATGTTCGGATCGAACCCCGGCAGTGAACGAGCGGTGAAATCACGTGCCGGAGTCCGTGTTCCGACGAATATCTGCTGGCAGATTTGCGGACGGTTGATGGCAGCCGACAGGGCCAGGCGACGCAGCCGGCCCTCCTCGCCACCGAAATGCGGCAGCCGGAGCGGCGTGTCGAGACTCTGGTTGATCCCGGCCGGGTCGCTGGTCGCGTTGCCGCCCAGGTCGCGCTTGTAGATTGGCAACGCGCTCGGCGGAATCGTGTCCAGCACATCGAGATTGCCGGACAGCAGGTCGGAGTAGGCGGTGTCCAGGTTGGCGTAGAACTCGAACCGCAGCCCCTTGTTATGCGGCATCCGGTTACCGTGGTAGTCGGGGTTGGGTCTCAGATCGATCTTGACGTTGTGCTCCCAGGCCTGCCCGTCCGGGCTGTCAGCGAGTTTGTAGGGCCCGTTGCCAATTGGATTGCCCCCGAATGCCACCATGTCCCGAAATGCCGCTTGCGGCAGTGGATAGAACGGGCTGAACGCCAGTCGCACCATGAAGTCGATGGTCGGGGCCTTGAGCCGCACGGTGAAATGCAGGTCGTCGACCACCTGCAGCCCGGACATGGCGGTGATTACCGGCTTAGACGCGGCGACGTCGTCGTATCCCTGGATCGGGCTGAAAAAGCTCTGTTGCAGTTGGGCATCGGTACTCAGGGCCCCGTAGTTCCACGCGTCGACGAACGAGTGGGCCGTCACCGGCGAGCCGTCGGTGAACTTCCAGCCCGGCTTGAGGGTGATTCGGTAGTTGACGTCGTCGGTGGTCTCGATCGACTGGGCCACCTCGGTGGAGGTTTTGCCGTCGGGGTCAAAGGACATGAGGCCGGCGAACAACCGATCTATGATCCGGCCGCCAAAGCTGTCGTTCGCGGTGGTGGGAATCAGCGGGTTCGACGGTTCCCCGCCGTTGACGACCACGACGTCGGGGCTCAGGACGCCGCCACCACAGCCGGCCAGACAGCCGGCCAACGGGGCCGCGGCCAGCAGGGCCAGCAGCCCTGTTGCAATGACGGCCGGCGCGGCCCGCATCCGACGCATAAAAGCGACCCTAGGGTCTACCCGGGTCAGCCCGCGGTGACCGGGTGCACCTGCAGTTGGCAGGCCTCGATGGTGGCGGGCACCGTGAACATCATGTTGATGTCGGGAGGGCTGACGCGCAGATCGGTGTAGCTGGGGCATCGATTACCGCCGCCGTCGATGGCCACGCCCTCCACGATGGCCTGCGCCTGTGTCGACACCGACAGGATGACACTGGGCGGCACGTCGACCGAGGCGGGCAGGCCGCCCATGTACCCGCGCGGCGTGGGCTCGGCATGAATGGTCGGTCCACCGGTGCCCGAGTCGACCGACGGGTAGCCGGTGAGCGTGCACGGTTCGCCGCCGACGAGGCTGAATGTCAGGATGACCCTGCGGTAGCCCACCGCGCTTTCCGTCGGCGAGGCATTCACGGCGATCTGCTCCGCCCAGCAGGGCGTCCCCTCGTCGCCGGTGGCGATCGGCACCGCCCGTGCGGGTGGCCCCAACATGGTGCTGACTGCGAAACTTGCGGCGGCCGCAGCAAGGGTGGCGACTAGAGGAGATCCGGGCACACCGGGATTATCCGGCAAACCGATGCGCGATACCGGCAGATTGGCACGTAGAGCATCCGCATCATCGCCACGGAGTTAGGCTCACTCCCGTGACCGGAACGAACACCGAGCCCCCCCAAACGACCGAGTCTTACCCGCCGTCGGCGCAGTTCGCCGAGCAGGCCAACGCGCGTGCCGACCTGTACCGCGAGGCCGAAGAAGACCGGCTGGCCTTCTGGGCCAAGCAGGCTGACCGGCTGTCGTGGGCGAGGCCGTACACCGACGTACTGGACTGGTCGGAGGCGCCCTTCGCCAAGTGGTTCGTCGGCGGCAAGCTCAACGTCGCCTACAACTGCGTCGACCGCCATGTCGAGGCCGGCAACGGCGACCGGGTCGCGATTCACTGGCAGGGCGAGCCCGTCGGCGATAGCCGCACCCTGACCTATTCCGATCTGCGGGCGGAGGTGTGCAAAGCGGCGAACGCGCTGACCGGCCTCGGTCTGGTGGCAGGCGACCGGGTCGCCATCTACATGCCACTGATCCCCGAAGCGGTGATCGCGATGCTGGCCTGCGCGCGGCTGGGACTCATGCACAGCGTGGTTTTCGGCGGCTTCGCTGCGCACGCGCTGCGGGCGCGGATCGCCGACGCCGAAGCCAAGCTGCTGATCACCAGCGACGGGCAATTCCGGCACGGCAAGCCGGCGCCGCTCAAGGACGCCGCCGACGAGGCGGTCGGCGAACCCGACAGCCCCGTCGAGCACGTTCTGGTGGCGCGACGCACCGGTATTGACGTGTCCTGGAACGATGACCGCGACCTGTGGTGGCACGACGTGGTCGACTCGGCATCACCCGAGCACACGCCGGAGGCGTTCGACTCCGAGCACCCGCTGTTCCTGCTGTACACATCGGGCACCACCGGCAAGCCCAAGGGCATCATGCACACCAGCGGCGGCTATCTCACCCAGGCCTCCTACACGGTGCACGCCATCTTCGACGTCAAACCCGAAAGCGACGTGTTCTGGTGCACCGCCGACATCGGCTGGGTCACCGGGCACACCTACGGCGTCTACGGACCGCTGTCCAACGGTGTCACCGAGGTTCTCTACGAGGGCACGCCCAATTCACCCGATGAGCACCGGCACTTCCAGATCATCGAAAAGTACGGTGTCACAATCTATTACACCGCCCCCACGTTGATCCGAACCTTCATGAAGTGGGGACGGGAGATCCCCGACGCCCACGACCTGTCCAGCCTGCGGCTGCTCGGGTCCGTCGGCGAACCGATCAACCCCGAGGCCTGGCGGTGGTACCGCGAAGTCTTCGGTGGGGGCCGCACCCCGGTGGTGGACACCTGGTGGCAGACCGAGACCGGCTCCGCGATGATCTCGCCGCTGCCTGGAGTCACCGCGACCAAGCCGGGTTCGGCGATGACACCGCTGCCCGGGATCTCGGCGAAGATCGTCGACGACCACGGCGATCCGCTGCCGCCGGACACCGACGGCGAAACACACGTCACCGGATACCTGGTGCTGGACCAGCCGTGGCCCTCGATGTTGCGCGGCATCTGGGGTGACCCCGAGCGCTATCGCCACACCTACTGGTCCAAGTTCGCCGAGCAGGGCTACTACTTCGCCGGCGACGGCGCCCGCTTCGACCCCGACGGCGCGATCTGGGTGCTGGGCCGCATCGACGACGTGATGAACGTGTCCGGGCACCGCATCTCCACCGCCGAGGTGGAGTCGGCGCTCGTCGGCCACTCCGCGGTCGCCGAGGCGGCGGTCGTCGGAGTGACCGACGACATCACCGGGCAGGCCATCTGCGCGTTCGTCGTCTTGCGCGGCAACTACCAGCCCCACGACGGCACCCACGACGAGCTACGCGGCGAGGTGGCCCGCGAGATCTCGCCGATCGCCAAGCCACGCGAGGTCCACATCGTGCCGGAACTGCCCAAGACCCGCAGCGGCAAGATCATGCGCAGGCTGTTGCGCGATGTCGCCGAAAAACGCGAGCTGGGTGACACGTCGACGCTGGTCGATGCCAGCGTGTTCGACGCGATCCGCGCCGCGAAATAGCGCGGGCCGCGTCAGGCCGCTACCGGGACGAACCCCGCTCCCGGCCGGTTCTTGCTGTTGATGTCGGCCAGGATCGAGTTGAAGTCCATCACGACCGCCGGTGTGTGCAGCGGGATGTACTTGATGATGCAGGTCGGCAGGTTATCGCTGAACGCCCCGTGGATCATGCCGACCAAGAGATTGTTGACGGTCACCGGCGCCCCGGAGTCTCCCGGTCGCCCGCACACCTGCATCACGATGGTGCCCGGATCCTGGCCCATCCCCCACGTGACGCCGCACGAGTTGCCGGTCGTGCGGCCCTGCTTGCAGGCGATCTGGCCGAAGGTCGGATCCGGGCCGATGCCGCTGATCACAAAGCCGTTGTAGTTGGCCACCGGTGCCACCTTGGCCGGATCGAACTTGATCACCGCATAGTCGAGGATGTCGTTGCCCGCGACCATGACACCCATAACGCCCCTGTTCTCGGCGCCCTCGGCGGCGACGTGCGCGCCTGGGCCGCCGCAGTGCGCCGAGGTGAAGCCGATGAGTTCGCCGGCTTTATCGGTGCCGATGGTCGTCAGGGTGCACATCGTGTCCCCGTTGATGACGATGCCCGCGCCGCCACCCATCGGGAGCCTGTCGTCGGCGGCCGCGATCCTGCCAGGCATGCCGGCCAGAGCCAAGAGTGCGGTCACCATCGCCGCGACAACGCAGCGGTGCCCCGTCTGCAAAGCGACAACTCCCATCGAACGGTCGGACATCTGAGAAGCCTGGCCAGTCTAGTGGCTAGGCCGCCTTCGACCAGGTCGGCGCGCACGCCGCAGCGCTTTGTTGATCGCTTCCGGCTCAAGGGAATCGGCGCTTGCTTTGCTGAACGTCCCCGCTGCGCAAAGCCACAGGAACTTTTCAGATTGCGATGGTGTAAACGGCCTAGGTATGCCCGTTGGTCCGGCACGGGGACGATCTAGGCGAGTCATCGCCGCCGCCCCCGCCTGAGCGGGCCGTTTCGCGCGCCCAAACGCGGTGGTCGGCTGGCCTCGTCCGGCATCGCGGCGCATGGCAACATGAACCGCGACGACGCGCCGGGCAATCAAACGAAGGAGGACTGTCTGTGAGCAAAGCCGACCGCAACAACGGTGTGCCCAACACGCTGACCACGATTCCACTGGCCGACCCACACGCCAGGCCCGCTGAGCCGTCGATCGGTGATCTGATCAAAGACGCAACAACCCAGGTGTCCACCCTGGTGCGCGCGGAGGTCGAACTGGCCCGCGCCGAGATCACCCGCGACGTGAAAAAGGGCCTGACCGGCAGCGTTTACTTCATCGCCGCGCTGGTGGTGCTGTTCTACTCCACCTTCTTTTTCTTCTTCTTCGCCGCCGAGGTGCTCAACATCTGGCTGTGGCGCTGGGTGGCATTCCTGATCGTCTTCGGGGCCATGGTCCTGGTCGGGGCCGTGCTGGCCCTGTTGGGTTTCTTGAAGGTCCGCCGGATCCGCGGACCACAGCAGACCATCGAGTCGGTCAAGGAGACACGCACCGCGCTCACTCCGGGCCACGACAAGGCCCAGGCGGGCAAGCAGCTCACCGAGTCGCACGGCAGGCATGAAAAGCCCGACAGCACCACTCCCGCCGATCCCACGGGCTGGTAAATGCCGGCACCAGATCCGTCGGTAACCCGCATCGCGGGGCCATGGCGTCATCTGGACGTGCACGCGAACGGCATCCGATTCCAAGTCGTCGAAGCCTTAGCAGCCGTACCCGGCCAGGACGTGAGCACGCCCGCCACGGCGCGGCCATTGGTCATGCTGCTGCATGGTTTCGGTTCGTTCTGGTGGTCCTGGCGTCATCAGCTGCGCGCGCTGACCGGGGCCCGAGTGGTCGCGGTGGACCTGCGCGGCTACGGCGGCAGCGACAAGCCACCCCGAGGCTATGACGGCTGGACGCTCGCCGGCGACACGGCCGGACTGATCCGCGCGCTGGGGCACTCGTCGGCGACGCTGGTCGGCCATGCCGACGGCGGGCTGGCTTGCTGGAGCACCGCGCTGCTGCATTCGCGGCTGGTGCGCGCCATCGCGCTGATCAGCTCGCCGCACCCGGCCGCGCTGCGACAATCGACCCTGACCCGGCGCGACCAGGGCTGCGCACTGCTGCCGACGCTGCTGCGCTACCAAGTGCCGATCTGGCCGGAGCGCTTGCTCACCAGAGACAACGCGGCGGAGATCGAGCGTCTGGTCCGCAGCCGTAGCAGCGCCAAATGGGTCGCTTCAGAAGACTTCTCCCAAACCATCGGTCATCTGCGCCAGGCGATACGTATCCCAGCGGCGGCGCACTGCGCACTGGAGTATCAGCGCTGGGCGCTGCGCAGCCAACTGCGCGACGAAGGCCGGCGATTCATGAAATCAATGAGTCAACGGCCCAGCGTCCCCATATTGCACCTACGCGGCGACGCGGATCCCTACGTGCTGGCCGATCCCGTCGACCGCACTCAGCGGTACGCGCCGCACGGACGCTATATATCCATCGCCGGCGCAGGACATTTCAGCCACGAAGAAGCGCCTGAAGAAACCAACAGGTACCTGATGAAGTTTTTCGAGCAGGTGCACGGGCCACTGCTCAGCTGACGCAGGCGCCCGTCGGCACCGGTTGGGTGTCGCCGATCTTGTCAAGCTGACTGGACACTTCACCGGCCGTCAACACGAAACCCGTGTCGGCGTCATCGACGGCCGCGCCGAAAACCACGCCGAGCACGTGACCGCTGAGGTCGATCAACGGTCCACCCGAATTGCCTTGCTCCACATTGGCTCTGATGGTGTACACGTCGCGGGTGACCGGCGCCGGATCGCGATAGATGTCGGGTCCGCTGAGCTTGATGGCTTCGCGGATCCGGGCCGGTGTCGCCGTAAAGTTACCGCCGCCGGGATAACCCAGCACCACAACGCTGTCGCCCGTTTTCGCCTCGGCTTGAGCGAAAGGCAGCGGCGGCGGCAAGTTCGACACGGCAAGAATAGCGATGTCGACCGACGGGTCGTAAGACACCACGGTGGCGTCGAGCGGGTTGCCGCTGGCGTACACCTGGATGCTGCTGGACCCGGCCACCACGTGCGCGTTGGTCATCACCCGGTCGGGCGATATCACGAATCCACTGCCCTCCAACACTTTCTGGCAGCTGGGCGCCAGGCTGCGGACCTTGACCACGCTCGGTTGGGCGGCCAGCACCACCGGATTGTTGGCCAGCGCCGGGTCTGGTGACGCGACCGGTATCACCGGGGTGCGACTGAACGGCTCCAGCACCGCGGGCAGGCCGGACGTGTTCAGCAGCGCAGACAACCGCCTGGGCACCGTTTTCAGCCACGGCGGCGCGACCTCGTTGACCGAAGCAAGTACCCGCGAACCCTTGACCGCGGAAGCCAACTCGGGCTGGTCCTTCGACTGCGTCAGCGGCGTCGCCAACAACCAGGCCGCGGTCAGCACCACGATGAGCTGCACGCCCACCCCGATCACCGAGTCGACCAATCGGATTGTGCCGCTGCGGATCGCGCCGCGGACCGCCCGGCCCAGCACCACACCGGCGACCTCACCGACGACCACTAGCGCCAGGATGAGGAACAAGGCGGCGAACAGCTTCGCGCGCGGCGCGGCGATGTGGGCCACGATGTGCGGCGCCAGCAACACACCCGCTATCGCGCCCAGCAGCACACCGACAAACGACAGCAGCGAGCCGAGCGCCCCCGACCGCCAACCCGAGATCGCCGCGATGAAGGCCACCGCCAGGACGGCGACATCCAGCCACTGCGACGGGGTCATCGAATTCATCGCGGGTCGCCCTGTTCGCCGACCAGCACCATCGCCTCGTCCAGCTCACGGAGATCGTCGGTGTCCCAAGGCTTGGCCCAGCCGGCCACGTCGAGCACCGCGGAGATCACCTGGCCGGTGAATCCCCACACCAGCATCTGGTTCAGCAGGAACGCCGGGCCCGCCCAGCGGCGGCCGAGGTCGCCGCGGTAGACCATCAGGCGGTTGGCCGGGTTTGTGAAGGCGCGCACCGGAACCCGCGACACGATCGCCGTTTCGGTCTCGTCGACGACGGCCACCGGCCCGGGATCCGGTGAGTAGGCCAACACCGGGACGACGTGGAACTGCGACGGCGCGATGAACGTCCGTTCCATTGTGGCCAGTGGATGCAACCGGGTGACGTCGATCCCGGTTTCCTCGTGGGCTTCACGCAGGGCGGTGGCCACCGGCCCGTCATCGGTGGGATCCGATGCGCCGCCAGGGAAAGCGGCCTGGCCCGCATGGTGACGCAACGTCGAGGCGCGCACCGTCAACAGCAGGTCGGCATCGTCGGGAAGGCCGCCGTCGCCCGGGCCGGTCTCCGAACCCGAGAACAACACCAGGACCGCGGCGTCGCGGCTGTTGCGGCGGACCGATGACACAGCTTTGGCGGCGGTCACCATCGCCAGCACATCGGCCGGCAGCCGGCGCCGGTACGCATCCGGTATCTGACCGATGTTGTCAACGAGCGGATGCAGCCAGGACGGGCCAACGTCCGGCGTCAGGGGGACCGCTGCACTCACCGGCGCCTCCGTTGGGTCCACTTATCCCGCTTATCCGGCATAGTTTCCGACCGCCGCCGCGATCTCGTCGGCACTCGCGAAAGCCCGCGGCAGCGTCTGCGCAACGCTACCGTCCAGCCGCAGGACCACCGTCGCGGGCATCACATTTGCGACCCGCAACGCCGTCGCGACCAGACGTCGACCGTCCTGCAAAGTCGGTAGCCGAACACCGAGCTCCGCCAACCGCAGCAACGCCGCCGTCTCGTTCTCGTCTTGGTGCACGGTCACCACCATCACGTCGGGCCCCATTCGTCGTTGGTACTCGGCCATCGCGGGCAGTTCGCGCATGCACGGCCCGCACCAACTCGCCCACAGGTTGAGCACCACCCGGTGTCCGGCCAGCGCGCGCCCGACGTCGACGGGTGATCCGTCCGCCGCGCATTCCACCACCACACCGCGCAACGCCGCCGGGCCCGCACCACTGCCGGCGGCGGGGCACGGCGGCAGGTTCACCTGTGCTCGCGGCCCCGCCAGTGCGCCAGGTGTGTCGGCGTCGCGGTGTTCGCGATCGGCGGCTGTCTGGGGCGTCGAGGTCGTTGCCGAGTTGTCGCGCAGCTGGGCCGCCAGCGCCGCGATCAGCGCTGCCACCACCGCCAGGACTGCGAGGGTCCAACGGGTTTTGCTGGTCAACGTCTTGCTCAAGTTCGAAGTGCTCCGGACCCCCGCCTACAGCCCGGCCAGCGCCAGCAGGTGCTCGGTTTCCGGGCCCTGCACCAGGGGAGCGGCGAGCAGCGGTTCGGTGGGACCGAGCCCGAAGGACGGGCAGTCTTTGGCGAGCACGCAGACACCGCATGCCGGTTTGCGGGCGTGGCATACCCGGCGGCCGTGGAAGATGACGCGGTGGCTCAGCAGGGTCCACTCACTGCGTTCGATCAGTTCGCCGACCGCGTGCTCCACCTTGACCGGGTCCTCTTCGGCGGTCCATCGCCAGCGCCGCACCAAGCGCCCGAAATGTGTGTCGACAGTGATTCCCGGGATATCGAACGCATTGCCCAGGATCACGTTGGCGGTTTTGCGCCCCACTCCGGGCAGCGTGACCAGCTCGGCCATCGTCGCCGGCACTTCGCCGTCGAACCGCTCGACCAGCGCCTGCCCGAGGCCGATGAGCGACGTCGCCTTGTTGCGGTAGAAACCCGTGGGCCGGATGAGGCTTTCGAGTTCGGTGCGGTCAGCCTGCGCGTAGTCCAGCGCTGTCCGGTATTTCGCGAACACAGCGGGCGTCGTCAAGTTCACCCGCTTGTCGGTGCTCTGCGCCGAAAGAATGGTGGCCACCGTCAGTTCCAGCGGCGAGGTGAAATCAAGCTCGCAGTAAACGTGCGGAAATGCTTGCGCCAGTGCGCGATCCATGCGCCGGGCCCGTCGCACCAAACCGAGCCGGGTTTCGCCTACCCAGCGTCGAGCCGCGTCGGCCGCGGGCTTGGCCGGCGTTGACTTGGAGCGCCCAGACGACTTTGCCGCTGTCACCTACGACAGAGTACTGATTTCGTGATCTCACCGAGACCTTGTGTTGATGCAAGGCCATGTTTACTCTCCTAGTGTCATGGTTGCTGGCCGCCCTCGTTCCGGGGCTGCTTATGCTCGCAACGCTGGGGCTCGGGCGCCTCGAAAAGGAACTGGCCCATGACAGCGTCACCGCACCCGACGTCGACGAGTTTCTGGAGAACGCCGACGCGGTCGACATGCACACGCTGGCCCGAGAGGGCATGCCGGAGGCACTGGATTATCTGCACCGACGCCAGGCCCAGCGAATCGTCGATTCCCCACCGCCCGGCCGCCACGCCAAGCCGGAGGACGTCGGACCGCTATTTGCCGGCGACCTCGACATCTACGACGAGGCCGCCTTGCCGACACAGATGCACAAGCATTCCCGGGCCAATCCAGAGGTTACGGGGACTCGACACGTCAATCGTGTGTAGCGTTGGCAGGTCGAACCGATTGGCCTAACCTCTGATTCATGCCAGTCGCAAGAGGTTGGCCTGCACGTATCACTTCGTTGGAGAGCTGAAGAGGCAACGTGGACGAGATCCTGGCAAGGGCAGGAATCTTCCAAGGGGTTGAGCCGACTGCGGTCGCCGCACTGACCAAACAGCTGCAACCCGTCGACTTCCCGCGCGGACACACGGTTTTCGCCGAAGGAGAGCCGGGTGATCGGCTCTACATCATCATCTCGGGAAAGGTCAAGATCGGGCGCCGCTCGCCGGACGGCCGGGAGAATCTGCTGACCATCATGGGCCCGTCGGACATGTTCGGCGAGTTGTCGATCTTCGACCCGGGGCCGCGGACGTCCAGCGCGACGACCATCACCGAGGTGCGGGCGGTGTCGATGGACCGCGATGCGCTGCGGGCATGGATCGCCGATCGTCCCGAGATCGCCGAGCAGCTGTTGCGGGTGCTGGCCCGACGGCTGCGGCGGACCAACAACAACCTGGCCGACCTCATCTTCACCGACGTGCCCGGCCGGGTGGCCAAGCAATTGCTGCAGCTCGCCCAGCGTTTTGGCACCCAGGAAGGTGGCGCGATGCGGGTCACCCACGACCTGACGCAAGAGGAGATCGCGCAACTGGTAGGCGCCTCCCGGGAGACGGTGAATAAGGCGCTGGCCGATTTCGCCCATCGCGGCTGGATCCGGCTGGAGGGCAAGAGCGTGCTGATCTCGGATTCCGAAAGGCTGGCCCGCCGAGCGAGGTAAGCGCCCCAGGACTCGCGAGCGTGCGTGTGTGCACAGGGACACGCCGCAAACTGCGTGCAACTGCGCACGCTCGCCAGCCGCGCCCGGCGGGTAAATCTTTCAGCCGCGCAAGTAGTCGAGCTGCACCCGCACGGACCATTCGGCCGCATCCCAGAGCTTCTCGTCGACGTCGACGTAGACACGCTCGACGATCTGACGGGCGCTGGCGTCCTCACCGAGTTCTCGCAGCGCGGAGCGCACCTGCTCCAGCCGCTCTTTCCGGTGCGCCAGGTATCCCGACGCGACCGTCTCCAGGTCGGGCAGGTCCGGCCCGTGCCCCGGCAGCACCATGCGACGGCCCAGGCCGCGCAGCCGGTGCAGTGATTCCAAATAGTCGGTCAGGCTGCCGTCTTCCTCATCCATGACGGTGGTGCCGCGCCCCAGCACCGTGTCGGCCGTCAGGACCGCGTCGTCGAGCAGGAACGACAACGAGTCAGCGGTATGGCCGGGAGTCGCCATCACCTTGATCTTCAGGCCGGCCGCATCGATGACCTCGCCGTCGACCAGTTCTCCTCTCAGGCCGCGCAAGAACCCGCTGCCCGCCGATCGCACCGTCGCCCCCGTCGCCTCGACCAGCTTGTCGATACCGTCGGTGTGGTCGACGTGCCGGTGACTGATCAGCACAAGCGCGATGCGGCCCAGCGCGGCAACCCGCGCGATGTGCTCGTCGTCGTCGGGCCCGGGATCGACTATGACCAACTCGTCACTACCCGGGCCACTCAGCACCCAGGTATTGGTGCCCTCCAGCGTCAGCAAACCGGGATTGTCGGCCAGCAGCACCGAGGCGGTGTCTGTCACCGCACGGCATCGACCGTATGCGGGATGGGACAGCGACTGAGCGGGCTCGGCTGCATCGGACATCGGATGTCAGCCGACCTCCACGATCAGCTCGACTTCCACCGGGGCGTCCAGCGGCAATTCGGATACGCCGACCGCCGAGCGCGCGTGCGCGCCGTTGTCGCCGAACACCTCGGCGAGCAAGTCGGAGGCCCCGTTGATGACGCTTGGCTGACCATTGAAACCCGGTGCCGAGGCGACGAACCCGACGACCTTGACGACCCGGGCCACCGCGTCGATATCCACCACCGACCCCACCGCCGCGAGCGCATTGAGCGCGCATAGGCGTGCCAGGGTTTTGCCCTGCTCCGCGGTTATCTCGCCGCCGACCTTGCCGGTTGCGGCCAACTTTCCGCCCTCTATCGGCAGCTGGCCGGAGGTGTAGACCAAGTTGCCCGTGCGCACCGCGGGAACATAGGACGCCAACGGCGCCGCTACCTGCGGCAGCGCGACACCCAGTTGCCCGAGCCGGGTCCTGGCAGATCCACCGGTCATTTCGGCCGTTTCAGGTACGCGACATGTTGCTCACCCGTCGGCCCCGGCAGCACCGCCACCAGCTCCCAGCCATCGGCGCCCCATTGGTCGAGGATCTGTTTCGTGGCGTGCGTTAGCAGCGGAACGGTGGCGTACTCCCATGCGGTGGGTTGGCTCATGACGGCAGCTTATCGGGCGCCCGAGCCCGGCGTCGGAAGTACTCCGGCCGCTTTGCGAAGGACGGTAGGGCGAGCGGGCTAGCATGCGATGGTGGCAAAGACAATTAGCGGCGGTAGTTCCGTCGGCTGGCCGGCGCGCTTGTCGAAGGCCCGCTTGCATTTTGTGACTGGCAAAGGCGGTACGGGTAAATCGACGATCGCGGCGGCGCTGGCTCTGACCCTGGCAGCGGGAGGCCGCAAGGTCCTCCTCGTCGAAGTCGAGGGGCGCCAAGGCATTGCACAGCTCTTCGACGTTCCACCGCTGCCTTATGAAGAGGTCAAGATCGCGACCGCCGAGCGGGGCGGCCAGGTCAACGCCTTGGCGATCGACATCGAGGCCGCGTTTCTGGAATACCTCGAAATGTTCTACAACCTCGGCATCGCGGGCCGGGCGATGCGCCGCATCGGCGCGGTCGAGTTCGCGACGACGATCGCGCCCGGCCTGCGCGACGTGCTGCTCACCGGCAAGATCAAAGAAGCGGTGGTGCGCGTCGACAAGAACAGGCTTCCGGTTTACGACGCGATAGTTGTCGATGCCCCACCGACGGGCCGCATTGCACGCTTCCTGGACACCACCAAAGCGGTGTCCGACTTAGCCAAGGGCGGGCCTGTGCACTCGCAGGCCGACGGCGTGGTGAAGTTGCTGCACTCGGACCTGACCGTCATTCACCTGGTGACTCTGCTGGAAGCACTGCCGGTACAGGAGACGCTGGAAGCCATTGAGGAACTTTCCGAGCTCGAGCTGCCGATCGGCAGTGTGATCGTGAATCGCAACATCCCTTCCTACCTAGAACCCGGCGACCTGGCAAAGGCCGCCGAAGGCGATGTCGATGCGGACTCGGTGCGAGCCGGGTTGAAGATGGCCGGCATCAAGCTCGGCGACACCGACTTCGCTGGCCTGCTAACCGAGACCATCCAGCACGCCACCCGAATCACCGCACGCGCCGAGACCGCCCAACAGCTCGACGCGCTCAAGGTGCCGCGGCTGGAGTTGCCGACCATCTCCGACGGCGTCGACCTCGGCAGCCTGTATGAACTTTCGGAATCTCTTGCGCAGCAAGGAGTTCGATGAGCATAAAACCGAAAACACTTGATATGGCCACGATCTTGGCCGACACAGCCAACCGGGTAGTGGTGTGCTGCGGTGCCGGCGGCGTAGGCAAGACCACCACCGCGGCCGCGATGGCATTGCGTGCGGCCGAATATGGCCGCACTGTCTGCGTTTTGACGATTGACCCAGCTAAACGACTGGCTCAAGCACTGGGAGTCAACGACCTCAGCAACAACCCGCAGCGAGTCCCGCTGGCGCCCGAGGTGTCCGGCGAGCTGCACGCAATGATGCTCGACATGCGGCGAACGTTCGACGAAATGGTGATCCAGTACTCCGGCGCAGATCGAGCACAAGCGCTTTTGAACAATCAGTTCTATCAGACCGTCGCCACTTCGCTCGCCGGCACACAGGAGTACATGGCGATGGAGAAGCTTGGTCAGCTGCTGAGCCAGGACCGATGGGATCTGATCGTGGTGGATACTCCTCCGTCGCGCAACGCGCTGGACTTCCTGGACGCCCCAAAACGGCTGGGCAGCTTCATGGATAGCCGACTGTGGCGGCTGCTGCTCGCACCGGGCCGGGGCATCGGGCGGTTGGTTACCGGCGCAATAGGTTTGGCGATGAAGGCGCTTTCTACAATAATGGGTTCGCAATTGCTCAGTGACATAGCATCTTTCGTGCAATCACTGGAAGCGACGTTCGGCGGTTGGCGCGAGAAGGCGGATCGCACCTATTCGCTGCTGAAACGGCGCGGTACCCAGTTCGTTGTAGTGTCGGCGGCCGAACCTGACGCATTGCGCGAGGCATCCTTCTTCGTCGACCGGCTGTCAGAGGAAGGCATGCCGCTGGCGGGGCTCGTCTTGAATCGCACCCACCCGATGCTGTGTTCACTGCCGGTCGAGCGGGCGATCGACGGGACCGAAACGTTGGAGGTTTTGGATGCCTCGGAGGCCGGCGACTCGGCGGCCGCTTCACTGGCCGCGGCCGTGCTGAGAATCCACGCCAATCGCGGACAAACCGCCAAGCGGGAGGTCCGGCTGCTGTCGCGGTTCACCGGGGCCAACCCTCACGTGCCGGTCATCGGGGTGCCGTCGCTGCCCTTCGATGTCAGCGACCTGGAGGCGCTACGCGCGCTCGCCGATCAGATCACAGCGGTCGGCGACGATGCGGGCCGCGCAACCGCCCGCTGAAGCAGGGACCCCATCAAGCCCAATTAGGGCTATTTTCAACGCAATTCGACACGCGCCAGTTTCTGTTGGGGTGCAACCCAATTGGAGCCTATTTCGTCAGTGCTGTAACAGAAAAGTAACAATGAAGCGCGGCAGGACAGAGTCAGCCGACGCTGCGCTGCTTGCGCTTGTCGAAGAAGTCCGCCCACGACACCACTTCGGGGTGTTGCTTGAGCAGGGCCCTGCGCTGACGCTCGGTCATCCCGCCCCAAACGCCGAACTCGACCTTGTTGTCCAGCGCGTCCGCTCCGCATTCCTGCATGACAGGGCAGTGACGGCAGATCACCGCGGCCTTACGTTGGGCGGCTCCGCGGACAAACAGTTCGTCGGGATCGGTGGCTCGGCACAACGCCTTGGACACCCATGCGATCCGCTCTTCCGCGTCGACGCTGCGCAGCAGCGTGGCATTGGTAGCCACCAGGTTGGTTCGTCGCGGGGCCGGCCGCGTACCTGACAAGAGCTGTTTCCTTCCTCCCGGTCGCGGTTTGCGACCGCCCTCCTCGAGCGCAGACCAGCTGCGGCCTAGGCCACACTATGCACTTCGGTGTTACCTGAATCTCACCGTGTGTCTAAGTTAGGTGGTCAGGTAGCAATTGCGCAACAGTCTCATAACGCTTTTTTTGGGACGGGCGTGCCGTCTCGGTGCGCAGCGTGGGGCCAACAGGAACACTGCGGCCCCGTTTTGGGCGGTTGACCGGTGACGCAGGCGAAAAGTGTCGGCCGGGACCGATGAGGCGACCACTGGTCACCTGGTGGGGAGGCTTTTCGGGGTCGCGGGGCACGTCGACGTCAGGGCGGGCGGTTAGGGTAGTACGCATGGCAGAGCGCCCCCCGGCCGTCCTCACGGTCCTCAAGCTCGCTGGGTGCTGCCTGCTGGCCAGTGTCGTGGCCACCGCCCTGATGTTCCCGTTCGCGGGTGGCCTGGGGCTGATGTCCAACCGCGCCTCGGAAGTGGTCGCCAACGGGTCGGCCCAGCTTCTCGAGGGGCAGGTGCCCGCGGTGTCGACGATGGTCGACACGAAGGGCAACGTGATCGCGTGGCTGTACTCGCAGCGCCGCTTCGAGGTACCCACCGACAAGATCGCCAACACTATGAAACTGGCGATCGTCTCCATCGAGGACAAACGATTCACCGAGCACAACGGTGTGGACTGGAAGGGCACCCTGACCGGACTCGCCGGCTATGCACGCGGCGACGTCGACACCCGCGGCGGCTCGACCATCGAACAGCAGTTCATCAAGAACTACCAACTGCTGGTAACTGCCCAAACCGACGCCGAGAAGCGCGCGGCCGTCGAAACCACCCCGGCGCGCAAGCTGCGCGAGATCCGGATGGCGCTCACGCTGGACAAGACCTTCACCAAACCGGAGATCCTGACCCGCTACCTGAACCTGGTCTCGTTCGGTAACGGCTCGTTCGGCGTGCAGGACGCCGCGCAGACCTACTTCGGCATCAACGCGTCGGACCTGAACTGGCAGCAGGCGGCACTGCTGGCGGGCATGGTGCAGTCGACCAGCGCACTCAACCCGTACGTCAACCCTGAGGGCGCGTTGGCCCGGCGGAACTTGGTCCTGGACACCATGATCGAGAACCTGCCCCAGGAGGCCGACGCATTGCGCGCCGCCAAGGCCCAGCCGCTGGGGATCTTGCCGCAGCCCAACGAGCTGCCCCGGGGCTGCATCGCGGCAGGCGACCGCGCCTTCTTCTGCGACTACGTCCAGGAGTACTTGTCGCGCGCCGGCATCAGCAAGGAGCAGCTCGCCAGGGGCGGCTACCTGATCCGCACCACGCTCGACCCCGACGTGCAGATCCCGGTCAAGGCGGCCATCGACAAGTTCGCCAGCCCGACCCTGCCGGGCATCTCCAGCGTGATGAGCGTGATCGCGCCGGGCAAGAACTCCCACCACGTAATGGCCATGGCCAGCAACCGCAAATACGGGCTGGACACCGACGCCGGTGAAACCATGCGACCGCAGCCGTTCTCCCTGGTCGGCGACGGCGCGGGGTCCATCTTCAAGATCTTCACCACCGCCGCCGCACTGGACATGGGCATGGGCATCAACGCCACACTCGAAGTCCCGGGCCGGTTCCAGGCCAAAGGCATGGGAAGCGGCGGGGCCAAGGGCTGCCCCAAGGACACCTGGTGTGTCGTCAACGCCGGTAACTACCGCGGTTCGATGAATGTCACCGACGCATTGGCCACCTCACCCAACACCGCGTTCGCCAAGCTGATCCAGCAAGTCGGGGTGAGCCGCACCGTGGACATGGCGATCAAACTCGGCCTGCGGTCCTACGCCAATCCCGGCACTGCCCGCGACTACAACCCGGACAGCAACGAGAGCCTGGCCGACTTCGTCAAACGGCAGAACATCGGTTCGTTCACTCTCGGCCCGATCGAGTTGAACGCGCTCGAGCTGTCGAATGTCGCGGCCACTCTGGCCTCCGGCGGCGTGTGGTGCCCGCCCAGCCCGATCGACAAGGTGATCGACCGCAACGGCAACGAAGTCGCCGTCACCACCGAGACCTGCGACCAGGTGGTGCCCGAGGGCCTGGCGAACACGATGGCCAACGCGATGAGCAAAGACGCGCTCGGCAGCGGCACCGCGGCGGGTTCGGCAGGCGCGGCCGGCTGGGACCTGCCGGTGTCGGGCAAGACCGGCACTACCGAAGCCCACCGCTCCTCCGGCTTTGTCGGCTTCACCAGCCACTATGCGGCGGCGAACTACATCTACGACGACTCACCCAATCCCACGGATCTGTGTTCCGCACCGCTGCGCCACTGCGGCGACGGTGACCTGTACGGCGGTAATGAGCCGGCCCGGACATGGTTCACCGCGATGAAACCGATCGCCACGAGTTTCGGTGAGGTGAAGCTGCCGCCCACCGACCCCCGCTACGTCGACGGCTCCCCGGCTTCGCGGGTGCCCAGCGTTGCCGGGCTGGAGGTGGACGCGGCACGCTCGCGCCTGAAGGAAGCCGGTTTCCAGGTGGCCGACCAAACCAACTCGGTCAACAGCAGCGCAAAGCTCGGCGAAGTCGTCGGGACGACTCCCAACGGCCAAACGATTCCGGGTTCGATCATCACGATCCAGGTCAGTAATGGGATCCCGCCGCCACCGCCGCCACCACCACCGCCACCGGAAGGTGGGCCACCGCTACCGATCCCGGTCGGATCGCAGGTGGTGGAGATTCCGGGCTTGCCGCCGATCACCATTCCGCTGCTGGCTCCGCCGCCGCCCCCACCACCGCCATAACCGGCTATCGGCCCGTCATCGGGTCTCGACGAGGCCTCGTCTGGGCCAGAGACGCGCCGTCAGTTCGCCACTGGCAGTAGGCTTCCTGCATGGCTGACGTTCTGCCCGCCCTGATACGCACCGGCGCCGTAGCGCTCGGCTCGACCGTCGCCGGGATCGGTTACGCCGCGATCGTCGAGCGCAACGCGTTCGTGCTGCGCGAGCTGACCATGCCCGTCTTGACGCCGGGCTCCACACCGCTGCGGGTGCTGCATATCAGCGACCTCCACATGACACCCAATCAGCGCCGCAAGCAGGCTTGGCTGCGTGAGCTGGCCAGCTGGGAGCCCGACTTGGTGGTCAACACCGGCGACAACCTGGCGCACCCGAAGGCGGTGCCGGCCGTCGTCCAGTCGCTGGGCGACCTGTTGTCCCGGCCCGGTGTCTTCGTCTTCGGCAGCAACGACTACTTCGGGCCGCGGCTGAAGAACCCGTTGAACTACCTGGCCAACCCCGGTCACCGGGTTCGCGGCGAGCCATTGCCCTGGCAGGACCTGCGGGCGGCGTTCACCGAGCGCGGCTGGCTCGACCTCACCCACACCCGCCGTGAGTTCGAGGTGGCCGGTCTGCACATCGCGGCGGCGGGCGTGGACGACCCGCACATCGACCGGGACCGCTACGACGCGATCACGGGCCCCGCGAGCCCGGCGGCGAACCTGCGGCTGGGGCTTACCCATTCGCCCGAACCCCGGGTGCTCGACCGCTTCGCCGCCGACGGCTATCAGCTGGTGATGGCAGGCCACACCCACGGCGGGCAGCTGTGCCTGCCGTTCTACGGGGCGCTGGTGACCAACTGTGGCCTGGACCGCACCCGGGCGAAGGGGCCGTCACGCTGGGGCGCCGACATGCGGCTGCATGTTTCCGCCGGTATCGGCACCTCGCCGTTTGCGCCGGTGCGATTCTGCTGCCGGCCCGAAGCAACCCTGCTGACATTGATCGCCAGCCCGATGGGTGGCCGAGACTCCACCAGCGACCTGGGCCGCATTCAGCCAGCAGCCTCGTTGCGTTGAACGACCGGGCC
This sequence comes from Mycobacterium sp., assembly GCF_052144515.1. Taxonomy (GTDB): domain Bacteria; phylum Actinomycetota; class Actinomycetes; order Mycobacteriales; family Mycobacteriaceae; genus Mycobacterium. Next base: position 55,070 of record NZ_JBKQQD010000071.1, read on the forward strand.
CGGATCGCGGTCCGCAGCCGGCCGCGCTGCTGGACGGACAACGCGATCCGGCTAATCGAGGCCGACGCCCGGCGCAGTGCCGACACCCACTTGTTGCGGTACCCGCTGCCGTCGACCTGGGGCACGAACGTCGAAATCGAGCTGTATCTCAAAGACGAGACGACCCACATCACCGGCAGCCTCAAACACCGGTTGGCGCGCTCGTTGTTTCTGTACGCGCTGTGCAACGGATGGATCGACGAGGGCACCACGGTGGTCGAGGCGTCGTCGGGTTCCACTGCGATATCCGAGGCCTACTTCGCGTCCCTGCTCGGTCTGCCATTCATCGCCGTGGTGCCCGCGACCACCAGTCCCTCCAAGGTGGCGCTCATCGAAGCACAAGGCGGGCGTTGCCATTTCGTGCAGAACTCGAGTCAGGTGTACGCCGAGGCCGAGCGTATTGCGCGGGAGAGTGGCGGGCACTACCTGGACCAGTTCACCAACGCCGAGCGCGCCACCGACTGGCGCGGCAACAACAACATTGCCGAGTCGATCTACGCGCAAATGCGCGACGAGAAGCACCCCATACCGGACTGGATCGTGGTCGGCGCGGGCACCGGCGGAACCAGCGCGACGATCGGCCGCTACATCCGCTACCGGCGACACGCGACTCGGTTGTGTGTGGTCGACCCGGAGAACTCGGCATTCTTTCCTGCCTACGCCGAAGGCCGAGATGACATTGTCATGCCTACGTCGTCGCGTATCGAGGGCATTGGCCGGCCGCGGGTCGAGCCGTCGTTTCTGCCCGGCGTGGTCGACCGGATGGTCTCGGTGCCCGATGCGGCGTCGATCGCTGCCGCCCGCCACGTCAGCGCCGTACTGGGACGCCGCGTGGGCCCGTCGACGGGAACGAACTTGTGGGGCGCCTTCGGGCTGCTCGCCGAGATGGTGGCCGAGGGCCGCAGCGGTTCGGTGGTCACGCTGCTTGCCGACAGCGGCGACCGCTACGCGGACACCTACTTCAGCGACGAGTGGGTCAGTGCCCAGGGCCTTGATCCCAGCGGACCCGCCGAGGCGCTGCTCGAATTCGAACGGTCATGCGCCTGGAGCTGACGCCCCAGTGATGCGCTGCCTCGCGGTTTGGCCAGTCGATGGGCCGGTGCGATAGGCTGTCGAGGCTTCAAGCGGGGTGTGGCGCAGCTTGGTAGCGCGCTTCGTTCGGGACGAAGAGGCCGTGGGTTCGAATCCCGCCACCCCGACCGGTATTAGGGCTGGTAGATGCCGTATTCAGTGCAGCTATGCGGTTTGCCGCAGCGTACCGGGTACGCTTCCTCCCTCAGATTCACTGTCACTGTTGGCACTTGATGGTTGAAGCGCCGCCGTGCGGTGCTGGTCGAGTACGTCCGCCAATGCATCCAGGTCTGAGTCGAACAGGTCGGCATAGGTCCGAAGGGTGAGGCTCGGGTCTTCGTGGCCTAGCATCCGCGCGAGCGCCAAGACGTTGCCGCCCGCAGACACTGCCAAGCTGGCGGCGGTGTGCCGGAGGTCGTTCGGAGTCACCTTCGGGAAGTCCTCCAGCGAGTCGCGGGCAGCGTTGAAACACACGCGGTCTCCAGTGCGAGACCCGGAGCGGCCCGCCCTTCGACGCTGAGAACAGCAGATCTTCTCGGCCCTTGCCGAGCATTTGCTTGCCGAGTTCATCCGCGAGGAACGCGGGGAAGGGCACTGAGCGGCGCTCGTGATCCTTCGGCGACTTCCACTCCAGACAGCCATCCGCCTCGGCTACCGCTTGCGAGATCTGCAAGCGACGACGAAGCATGTCCACCGACCCAACCGAGAGCGCCGCGAGTTCACCCCAGCGCAGGCCCGTGTAGGCCAGGAGGCGGATCACCAACCCCTGATTTTCTCCGGCAGCCAGCGCCAGTTGCTCCACCTGGTGGTGAGTCAGGTAGGCCCGCGACCTGTGCTGACGCCTGGGCGCGTTAATCCCATCGCACGGGTTCCGGATTAGCCGTCCATCATCGACCGCGTCTTTCAGCACCATCCGTAGCACACCAAGCGCATTCTCGATGGTCGGCACCCCGGTTCCAGCGTCGACCAGGTCAGCCAACCAAGCCTTTACGTCTGAGGGAAACACCTTCGTTACTAGCAAATCACCCCACTTGTCAGCAACGTGTGCTCGCCAAGTGTGTTGCCTGGTGGCCCTGGTGGTCTCCGCGATGTCCGCCTTGCGAATCCAGAATGAGTACTGCTGGGCTACAGTCCATTCCCCGGTCACGGGTGGCGCGACATCTGCCCCGCTGCGGGTTATCTGCTTTAGCCACTCGTTGGCGTCGGCTTTGTACCTGAATCGCCGGGTATGCTCTTTGCCGTTGCTGTCGACGTAGCGTGCTCGCCATTGATTCCCCTTGCCGTGCAGCTTGGTTCGCTCACCGGAGCGGCTGACCCACAAGTTCTCTATTCCTTGGCGCTGTGCTCGTTGTTGGCTCATGGCTCGAAATCGTAGGGTACGCGTCCGACCGTGGACCGGCAGATTCTGCGTGTGACTAAGGGCACAGACTTTCCGGAAAGGTCTAAACCGGATCGTGGTCCACTAGCAGAGGACGAGTTGGAAGTAGTTGGCTAACAACAGCTACCGAGCCTTATGGAGAGATCATGACTAACACAACGAGACCCGACGACGAGTTGCTCAGCATCAACGCCGCCGCTAACTTGAGCGGCCACAGCGTAGCCACCTATCGCTGGTATCGCGCCAACGGTATCGGTCCGAAGAGCTGGAAGTGCGGGCGCTACGTCAGATATTGGCGTTCGGACGTTCTGGCATGGATTGCCGCACAGGAAGCCTCGACCGCGAGAGGTGGGGTCCTGTAGGGCGCGGCAGATAACCGTCCCCGCATCCCCAACTTCCCCATCTTCCCCCTTCCCATCTTGAACATATCGGAGGGCTACGGCCCAGAGGAGTAAGCAGTGAGCGCAGTACACCTACGCAGAGCGAGTGATATGGCGGAATCAAGGCCCGTGGCCTGGAGGCTAGCACCCGGTTACCTGGCCGCTGGCAAGGTCAACCTCCTGGTTGGCGCTGAGGGAATTGGCAAGTCGCTCTGGGCAATTCGAGCAACCACGTCTGTCACCACCGGCAAATCTTGGGGACCATTTACCATCAGCAGTGATCCTGCTGACGCCATCCTGATCGCCACAGAGGACGGCTGGGAGGACACCATCCGTCCACGGCTGGAAGTAGCCCGTGCCGATCTGGACCGCGTCCACGTCCTGTGCGCGGACGATGATGGCACTGGTACGCCCACCTTCCCCGATGACATGTCGGCACTGCAGGGTCGCATCGGGATCACGCCCAGCCTCATAGTGGTGGATGCCTGGATTGACACGGTCCCAGGTGGTCTACAAGTCAAGGATCCCCAGAAGGCCCGCCGAGCCGTCAGCCCATGGAAGGACTACGCGGCTGAGACAGGAGCGGCCATCCTCCTCGTGACCCATACGAATCGACAGGAAAGCCAAGATATTCGGAATACCTACGGGTTGTCAGGCGCTCTACGCCAGGTAGCACGCAGCACCATGTATGTGGTCGAAGACCCCGACACTAAGGCCCTGCTGGTCGGCCCCGACAAGAGCAACCTCGGGGCGAAGGGCGTGGCCCATCGCTTCATCAAGACCCCGGTTCAGCACTTCCCTCCAACTGAGGAAAGTGACGGGACCGTGGCCCGCCTGGACTCCATCGGTGATGACAGCAGGTCGATTCAGGACTTGCTCTCCGAACAGGCCGACGCCGCTAAGCCCAGGCCCAAGACCACGGCAATTGACTTGTGGCTCAGTGACACTCTGTCCGATGGCCCAGTGCCATCTTCCGACCTCGAAGCCATGGCCATGGGACAGGGCTACAGCCCAGACCAGCTACGAGGTGCCGGTGACCGGCTCGGTGTGAAGAGAACCAGGGAAGGTAAGAAGTGGACGACAAGCCTCTGAGCGCAACCAAGATGGGAAGACGGGAAGGCGGGAGGAGACTGCAGAATCCCGTCTCCGCAACGCACCCGCATCCCAAGCACCAGGCCACGCTCCGAGCTGGTCGTCACACCACGCGCCAACGGCGGCCTGTCCATCGCCCAAGGTCCTGTGTATGTGCTCGTAGGACCGAAGGAGATCGAGCCTCTGGTGGAGGCTATGAGGACAAACGAATGAATGGGGTTGCGGCACAAGGCCCGCTGCCCTTAGCTCCCAATTGCCTTTTGCATGTCCAGACCGGATTTTCCCGGAGAGAGAGGGTTTAACTTGCATGAGGTGTCCCGCCTCTCGGCCCTTGGGGGGTCCCCCCCATTCGAACAAGTGACGCAAGGAGATCGGAGGCGCTATGCGCTGCAAGCATGAGGACTGCACAAGACGGGCATACACGTCGGGCTGGTGCAGTACCCACTACCGGCGTCGTTGGAATGGCCAGCCCATGGACGCACCGATCAGGCGCTACGTGCGGATACAAGAGCCGGTGGGCAGTCCTAATAAGCCAGCAAGCGGGAAGCCGGTTCGGCGTATGCGGAAGAGGCCGTTCGAAGCCGAGTGGGCGTTGTTGAGAGAACTTGGCTTGGCATGAGAGTGGGGATATGCCAGCCGGGCCGGTGCATCGTGGCGCTCCGGGCGTACAACACGATGCGCAGGTGTCCGTGCTACTTGCGTTTACGCGCGTCGCTGAATGATGCCGATGATGACCGGCAAGACGAACGTACGCCCAGTCGATGGCCCAGCCGTGACCGATCGCAATAAGCACTAGGCCGAGGATGAAAACGATATGACCCAGAAGTGGACGGTCCTCGCCTAAGCGCTTCCCCCACACCGAGCCAACAGCGCCAGCCGGACCTATCACGAACCACCAAAAGGGGCGTCGACTGAGGAAGCTCAACGAGCTGGCGTCGTCTGCCATTTCTGTTGCCGCTCCTCTTAAATAACCCGTTGTCCAGTTTAGAGTGCATAACCAAAACATTCATTGGACTACTGCTGGCTGCAGGGCCGGATCGGCGATGTGCATGGTATGAACGCGTCTGTTGTGAGATTCTGCTGGGGTGTCCGCTCCTGCGGCGGCTGCTCCTTCGGGGGTAGTGACGTTTCTGTTCACCGATATTGAGGGTTCGACCCGTCGGTGGGAGGCCGACGCCGATGGGATGCGGGCGGCGCTGGCCGCCCACGATCAGGTGTTGCGTAAGGCGATTGAGGCGCATGGGGGCTGGTTGTTCGAGCACACCGGTGACGGTGTATGCGCCGCGTTCGCCTCGCCCAGGTCAGCGGTGGGTGCAGCGGTGGCCGCGCAGCGGGAACTGGAGTTGCCGGTGCGGATGGGCATCGCAACCGGCGAAGCCGAACTGCGGGAGTCCGACTACTTCGGAACGGTGCTCAACCGTGCGGCGCGGGTGATGGCCGCCGGGCACGGCGGTCAGATCCTGCTGGCGGAGTCGACGGCGAGTCTGCTTGGCGGAGTAAACCTCGTCGATCTCGGGCCGCGACGGTTGCGCGACCTACCGACGGCGCTGGGGGTGTTTCAGGTCCGAGCGCCCGACCTGCGCACGGAGTTCCCGGCCCTGCGGGCGCTGGATGTGAGTCCAGGGAACCTGCGGGCTGCGACCACCAGCTTGATCGGACGCGAGTCCGAGGTCACCGAGATCCAAGCGGCGGTCAAAGCGCATCGGTTGGTGACACTCACAGGCGTAGGTGGAGTTGGTAAGACCCGCCTCGCGTTGGAAGTCGCGGTGCGACTGGCCGATGAGTTCCCGGACGGGGTTTGGGTTTTCGAACTCGCAGCAGTCACTGATCCGGCGGCGGTACCCGATGCAGTGGCGGCGGTGCTGGGCATCACCCAGCAACCGGGCAAGACAGTGACCGAGTCAGTGGCCGCTGCGTTGGAGGGCCGGGTCCGGCTGTTGGTGATCGATAACTGTGAGCACGTTCTCGACGCCGCCGCCGACCTGATCGAAGCCATACTCGCGCACTCGGCGACTGTACGAATCCTCGCCACCAGCCGCGAAGGACTCGGAGTCCCCGACGAGCAGGTGTGGCCGGTGCGCTCTCTGGACGCCGCAGCGGGAATCGACTCTGCGGCGGTGAGCCTCTTCGTCGAACGCG
>NZ_JBKQQD010000072.1:0-3551 GCF_052144515.1 Mycobacterium sp.
CACGGCTGGTGGCCAGAATCCTCACCGTCGCCGAGGCCGCGAGGATCGCCTCGACTAGATCGGCGGCGGCATCGCGCACATGCTCGCAGTTGTCGAACACCAGCAACCGGACTCTGCCCTCCAACGCAGCGGCCACCGACTCACTGACGGTCTTGCCAGGTTGTTGGGTGATGCCCAGCACCGCCGCCACTGCATCAGGTATCGCCGCCGGATCGGTGACCGCAGCCAGCTCGAAAACCCAGACACCATCCGGAAATTCATCGTGCAGACGTTCGGCGACCTCGAGCGCCAGGCGGGTCTTGCCGACCCCGCCCACCCCGGTCAACGTCACCGACCGATGACCCTTCACCGCGGCTTGCAGCTCGGCGACCTCGGACTCGCGCCCGATAAAGCTCGTGGTCGCAGCCCGCAGGTTCCCCGGACTCGCATCCAGCGCCCGCAGGGCCGGGAACTCCGTGCGTAACCCTGCTGCTCGTACCTGGAACACCCCGATTGGGGTCGGCAGATCCCGCAACCGCCGCGGCCCCAAATCCATCAGGTCCACTCCGCTGAGCAGACCCGCCGTCGACTCGGCCAACAGGATCTGACCACCATGCCCCGCGGCCATCACCCGCGCCGCACGATTCAGCACCGCACCGAAGTAGTCCGCCCCCCGCAGCTCGGCTTCCCCGGTCGCGATCCCCATCCGCACCGGCAACTCCAGCGCCCGCTGCGCAGCCACGGCGGCATCGACCGCCGACGTGGGCGAGGCGAACGCGGCACACACCCCGTCACCGGTGTGCTTGAACAACCAGCCGCCGTGCGCCTCGATCGCCGTACGCAACACCTCGTCGTGTGCGGCCAGCGCCGCCCGCATCCCCTCCGCATCGGCCTCCCACCGACGGGTCGAACCCTCCACATCGGTGAACAAAAACGTCACCACCCCCGTAGGAGCAGCCGCCATCATGGCATCGCCTCAGCCCAGTCGATATGCCCTTCGAAACCAAGGGTTTTCGCGGTCTGTCGGTATTGATCCCGTAGTTCGCGATAGCGGGCCTCGTCGCCGTGCGCCCGCGCCAGTAGAGCCCGCAGCCGCACCAGCCAGATGTCGCGCATCACCAGACCCTCATCGGCTGGCACGGACGCTAACCGCTCGATTGCGGCCTGGGCTTCGGCCACGTCGCTCTCGGTCCCGCGATCGAGCAGTGTTTCCACCAGAACACCGGTCGCTGGAATGCCAAACCCCAGCAGCTGTCCTTGGCGGAACAGATGGTCGGCGGCGGCGCGCATGAGAGGGATGGCCTCATCGCGATCTCCACGCCGAGCCCTCTCACGTGCCAAATACACATTGACACTCGGTAACTCGCACAGGAAGTCTGCCCGTCGCAGGAACGTCTCGCTGACCTCGGCCAGGAGGTTCTGTCCGCGGTCACGCTCCGCAGCCGTGTTGCGGTGCACCAGCGCACGGCCCAGCGTCATCCGGGCGAGAGCCACCGCCCAGTCATCACCGGATCGTTCGGCAATCCGGAGGCCATCCTCGATCTCGCGCACCGCGGAATCGTCAGGCCTCAGCACGCCAAACGGCATTGCCCCGCTGACGAAGCCGACGACCGCGACGTAGGAAGGGGGGTCGGTGTTACGGGCCATGGCCAGGCCGTGGCGCAGGTCGTCTGCCCATCCCGGACGACCCAGAAAATACCGGGCAATACCCCGCGAAGTGAAGGCGAGCGCTAACGGAGACCCGAATATGAAGTTCCCTTTAGACGGATCACCGTCGGCCAGGTCGATGACCGTTTGTGACCACCGCAGCACGTCACACCACTCGCCGCTGTGACCCTTGGCATAGATCACCTGGATGGACAGCCCCACCGTCAACGTCGGATCGCCGAGCGACTCGATGAGAGCCCAGGCTTCGGATGCCAGCTGCGACGCCTCGCGGATTCGGTCCTGATACGCGTGATCCATCACCAGCCCCGCCATCCCGATCGCCAGTGACGCCTTGTCCCCGGTGGCGGTGCACAACTGCCGCAATTCATCGAAGCGGTCCCCGGCAACGTGTTCGTGGACTCGCCAGGCGATCCCGCACAACATGGTGCGCGGGGCAATGCGCATGGCTGCCCGGTTCGGGTCCTCGGCGGGTAGGGCGTCGGCGATCTTTTGGGCACGCTCCCAACTCAGCCGCGCCGCGGCGATGTCGCGGTTGGTCGCCCAGGTTGCGGCCCGCATGTGCCAGCCGTAGGCGGCGTGCAGATCACCGGCGGCCTCCACATGTTCGGCGATCAGGGCCGCGTTCTGCTCGGCCGCCGCCGGGTCACGCGACTCAATCGCGGCCGCGACGCGCCGGTGCAGCTCGGCACGATCCGACTTCAGCTGCGACTCGTAAGCCACTGTGCGGATCAGCGGATGGTGAAACACATACGCGGGATCGCCGGTGAATGTGATCTGATCGATCAACTCGCCGCCCACCAGATCGTCCAGGACAGGATCAATGCCCAGCGTTTCCAACAGGTCCCGGCTGAACTTCGAGCCGATGACCCCTGCTGCACTCAAGGTGCGCTTGGCCGCCGGGGCAAGGCGGTCGATGCGGGCGGCAATGGTCGCCTGCACCGTGGCGGGCACGCTGACCTTGGCAGCCCCGACCGTCGAAACGTAGGCGCTGCGGTTTCCGCGCAGCACACCACGCTCGGCCAGCTCGCGCACCATCTCCTCGGCGAAAAACGGGTTGCCGGCGGCCCTTTCGGCGATCATCTGGCCCAGCTCGCCCACGGAGGGGTCCGGCCCGAGCAGCTGTGAGACCAGTGCTGCGGTCTCAGGATCAGTTAGCGGGGCCAGGGCGATGCTCTGAGCACCGCGCACCCGGTTTAGCGCGCCGGTGTATTCGGGGCGGTAGGTGATCAGCACCAGCGAGTGCGTCTGCGGGATCACCGCCACAAAGTCCGCGAGCATGGATTCGCTGACCCCGTCGATCCAGTGCGTATCCTCAACGACGTAGACCGCCGCGGCTTTTCGGGCCAGCTGGGCGGCGTTGATCAACCGCCGCCGACGCGCATCCGGATCGATCCTCGGCAGCTCCACATTGGGATCAGCGATGCCCACCAGGTCATCCAGCAGCAGCATGTCCTCCGGATCGGCGTCCGGCATCACTCCGCGCAGCCGTGCCCGCGCGGCGTGGTCATCCAGACCACTGACCTGCGTCGCTGCGCGCAGCAGACGCACCACCACACGAAACGGGACATCGGTGGCGTGGGACTCGCAGAAGGTGGAAAACACCTCGACCTCACGGGCAGTGGCGAGCGCGCGGACCTCGCGCACCAAGCGGCTCTTACCGATACCGGGTGAGCCCACCACGGTGATGACCGCGCCGTGGCCATCGATGGCGCGCTCCAGTAGGGCCTCGATAGCAGCCATTTCCCAGCGCCGACCGACCAGAGTCGACTCAGTAGGTGCGACACGATGATCCTGTTCAGGCACGCCTAGTAATCGCTGAGCGGCGATCGGTTGATCGCTGCCTTTGATGTAGACCATCTCCGGCTCGCTGAGGACTACATGTTGTTCCACTAGCCGCGCGGTCG
>NZ_JBKQQD010000073.1:0-10684 GCF_052144515.1 Mycobacterium sp.
TGAAGGATGGCGAGCTGATTCCCGGCAGCGACGGCTTCTTTCGGCTGACGACACTCGTTGAGGATGGCCAGTTCCTGACACCACTGCAGTGGCGGCCGGCAGGGCTCGGCCCGGAAGCGATGATGTCAGCGCAGATGATCGCGGTGCAGATGGCGCTGAAGTCCGCAGTTGCCGAGGTCGAAGACGCCGTCCGTCGCGTGGAGGACAAAGTCGAGCTCGTGCTGGAAGTAGCCCGGGCACACCGCGCCGGTGACGTCCTAGGCAATAACCTGACGATCTCGCGGATGGTTGACTCGTTGGAAAAGTACGGGTCGCTCCCCGATGCGTACTGGGATTCGGTGGCCGCCTTGGGCCCGGCGCTCAACGTCGCCGTCGAGCAACTACGCAACCACGTTGTGCGGATCCTGGCTTCGTTCGATCACACCCTGCCCGTGCAGCAGCGCGCCGCGAAGCTACGAAACGCGATCAACGACAACCGGCTCGGCGACGCGTTGAGCCTTTTGGTGATCGCGGAAGAATCGCTGCACAAATGGCAGCGGCTGAGCCTCGCGCGAATCGAGGCGACGCAACCCGAGCAGCTGTTGCGGGCGATCGATGAAGCTCGCGAGCTCGTCGACCACCACCTTCGGGAAGACATCCACATCTACCGGGACGCCAAGGAAAGATTGGACCGCTTCGCGAGGTCAGCGGCCATCGACGGCTTCCGATTCTCATCGGTGCGAGAGCTGGCCAAAAAGCGCTGCGCCCTGCGCGACGAGTTCGACAGTTTTGCGAAGGCGCGCCAGCACCAGGTCGAGACCTGGGAGGACTTCCACGTTCCGAGCCTGCTCGATGCCGCCTTCGCCACCATCGAAGCCGCAGCAACCACCACGAACCGGGTACTTGCGGTGGTCGGCCGAGGGCTCGTCTCCTTGGGTGCACAGCTGGCAGAGCCGTTGCGGGGCAAACATGCTGACGAAGGACCAAATATAGAGCACAGCAAAAGCTTTGAATGTCTGGCGGCCAGCGCTGGAGTCGAGGAACCCGACTCGTCGTGCTCGACTGAGCGGTCATGCTAGTCACGGCACTGCAGTACAACTGATTCTGAGAAGGCCTGCCGCTACGGCGAGTGATCAGTACAGTTAGATCCCGAAGGCTCGACACTTCGCATGCTGTCCGACACAGCCGGGGCCTGGAGCCCGGGCGCAGGGAGTCGTCGTTGACAGTGGTCGAGGCTGTCTCGACACTCCAACCGTACGGCCGTCAGCCATCACCGGCGCGCGGCTGACTGGTTGGGATGCAAGGGAGCCGGCCGTGATCGACCTGGGACTATCGGGCAAGCGTGCGGTGGTGTCGGGTGCGGGCTACATCCCCGAGCGCGCGGGCCACGGCTGGTTCACGTCGTTGGCCCTCGCTGAGGCGGGCGCCTCGGTGGCCTGTATCGATATCGACGAGGAGCGCGCGAATCGCGTCGCCGGCGAGATCGTCGGCAGCGGAGGCACTGCCATCCCGATCGTCGCCGACATGACCGACCCCGTGCAGGTCGGTCGGGCGATCGACGACGCCGTCGCAGCGCTGGGCGGTGTCGACGTGTGCGTCGACACCATCGGTGGTGCGACCTGGTCGAAGGTCGAGGACTTCCCAACCCAGTTATGGGACGCGGCAATCCACTACAACCTGACCCAGGTGTTCTACCTTTTTCAGGCCGCGGCACGGTACATGATCGCCCAGGGCAGCGGTGGATCGTTGGTCGCGCTGGCGTCGGTCGACGGCATTGCCTCGGCGACCTACCACGCCGCCTACGGCGCCGCCAAGGCCGGCGTCATCTCGCTCGTCAAGACCTTCGCAGACGAACTGGGCCGGTACGGCATTCGCGCCAATGCGGTCGCGCCGGGCAATGTGGGCTCCGGCAACGAGGACCAGCCGCCGAACGAATACGCCGTCGATGGAATCAACCCGCTGGCGGCGCCGCGCGCGCACGACGTGGCCAACGCCGCGTTGTTCCTGTCCTCCGAGCTGGCTGCCCGCATCACCGGTCAGACACTCATCGTCGACGGTGGTGCCACCATTCGGCAGCTGTGGGGCTTGCCCGCGTCCATGATTCCGCCCAACCCCGACGAGGCGATGCCGGACTTCATGAGACCGGGGCCTTCTGAACCTGGCGGGCGCGGCTAGCGCGACTGGCGCTGGTGCACCATCGGCAGGCCGGGCACCGAGCTTCTGCCCTTGAGCACGTACGGGGTGAGGATCGAGCCGATGTAGACGTCGCGCATGTCCTGCCCACCCCAGGCGATGCTGGTGGGACCGCTCAACATCGCACCGTCGGGGTCGTCGAGTACCACCGTCGCCGTGCCGTCCGGGCGGATCGCCACGATCCTGTTGGCCAAAACGAGTGTGACCCAGAGGTTTCCCTCGGCGTCGAACGCGCATCCGTCGGCCACCCCCCACCGGCGGCCAACCTGCGGGTCGGCAATGAACCGGCCGTGGTCCGGGCCGAACTCGTCGGGGCGCCGGCCACCCAGCGGCGGGCCGAATCGCTCCGGCGGGCCGAGTGTTTCGCCCTCGATCGGAAACCGCACCACGTCGGCGGCGAGCGTGCGGACCACGTACAGATAGTTTTGATTGCGATCCAGCGCCATGCAGTTGGGGAAGCTCACTGCATCGGCGACCACTCGCGCCGATTGGCGATCTGGTGCGACGCGAAAGATGAACCCGTCGGGGGTGCCTCGCGCGATGGTGTCGACGAGATCGTCGGCCACCGTGCTCACCGAACACCACAGCGCCCCGGCGGAATCCACCAGAACGAAGTTTAGCCATCGCAACGGGCGTCCATCGATTTGTCCGCCTATCACCGCCGTGATCGCGCCGGTCACCGGGTCGAGATCCTGCAGCACACCCGAGCCGAAATTGGCGATCAGAAAGTGGCCGTTGCGATCCAGCGCGATCCCGTTGGGCTCGCCACCCGCCTGCCCTATGCGGCGAACCGTGTGCTCATCGATCAGTTCTGCGACGGCCGAGGCCTTGTCGGAGGCGAACACCTTGCCATCGCCAGCCACCACGACGTGTTCGGGGCGCTGGACGCCGCGCCCGACGGCGTGCAGACCGGCCACTGCGATGGGAGTATCACCTGTTTCGGTCATCGATGTCCCTCGGACGTGTGGCAGCTGCTTGTGAGGCTATCGGAGGGGTATGGCTACCGACGCCTGCCCTTCACTGCTGCGCGAAGATAGGGGTCGCACCGTGTTGCACGGGTTTAACCCGACGCCTGCCGACCGCCGCGGCCGTCACGCCGGTAGAAGGTGATCGCTGAGAACCATTGACCGACACGCCCGCCTCCGAGCGACTTTTCAGCGACGGCAGGCACGGTGGCCGATGAACGAGTGCGTCCCTCGCGCATTGCCGCGACAAACGCGTGCTCCACTCGCACGATCCCCGCAGCAAACTCGCCAGCGTCGGCGCTCAGCCGAGGGCTTGCGGGCGGGCACACCGTGCAAGGTTACGGGGAAATCGATGCGTCGCTGCACTTCCCGGGCTCCGGTGGGTGAAACGGCGTTCACCACTTAGCCGACGTGGCGATCGCCCTTGCCGAATGCTGTTGTCGTAATCCGAATCGGTGATCTTGGGTGTGCCCGAGTGGTAGGTGACGGTGTTGCTGTAGCCGCAGACCGTAAGGATGTCGACGGTGGGGTCCTTCTTAGCTGAAGATCTGAGGCCACAGCCCGGAAGGCCGCGACAGACGACCGTCCACGCGGCAGAGGACGAAAGGCGTGGGCTGACGATTCTCGGCGGCATTGCACTGGAGACGGAGCTTCCTGGGCAAACGCCTGCGTAGCTTGTCCCCACCACCCGATACTGTCCACAGCTAGGAGAGGAGGGGTGTGGTGAAGTCGCTCGTCAGCGAGAGGTTTGGCAAGTACGAGATCAAACGCTTGCTCGGCAAGGGCGGCATGGGTGAGGTCTACGAGGCGTACGACACCACCAAGGGTAGGACCGTCGCGCTGAAGGTGCTCACCGACCGGTACGCCGAAGATGAATCGTATCGGGCGCGGTTTCTGCGCGAATCGCGTGCCGCAGCCATCCTGCAGGAGCCGCACGTCATACCGATCCATGACTGGGGAGAGATCGACGGCAATCTGTACATCGACATGCGGTTGGTCCGGGGACAGACGTTGCATGAAATGCTTAAACGCGGCCCTCTTGATCCGCACCGCGCCACCGACATCATTCGCCAGATCGCGGCAGCACTGGACGCTGCGCACGCCCAGGGGCTGATCCATCGAGATGTCAAACCGCAGAACATCATCGTAACACCGGAAGATTTCGCGTATCTGGTGGATTTCGGCATCGCTGAAACACTCGGTGACACGCATTTGACGATCGCCGGTCACCAAGTCGGCACCTTTGACTACATGGCTCCCGAGAGATTCGGCGACCAGGAAGCAACGCAGGCTGTCGACGTCTATTCGCTCGCCTGTGTCCTCTACGAAGCGTTGACGGGCGCCAAGCCGTTTCCTGTTCACAGTGCTGAGCAGGCCATCGGCGCTCACATGTCGTCGCCGCCGCCGCGACCAGGTGCCATCAATCCAACCGTGCCGGCCGCCTTCGATGACGTCATCGCCCGCGGCATGGCGAAACACCCTGATGACCGTTACGGCAGTGCGGGAGCGCTGGGACGCGCCGCCCAGCGTGCGCTCACCGATGAGCGGACGAACCCTTCCCTCGTCAATACTTTGGCAGGGCCTCAATACAGGAGTGGTCCCCCTAGTTATCCGCCGTTAAACGCCGAGTACGCCTATCCGGCAACGGGTCCAACGCCTGTAGTTGCCGCCCGGCAAGGTCGCTCACGACAATTCCTGGTAGGCACCGCCATAGGGATCGCAGTGGCGTTGGTGTGCGGTGTTGGCGTGATCATCGGCCTTCTTGCCGACAAACATTCCAACAGCTCGGAGCCGCCGACCCCGTCGCTGGTGCCTTACTCCACTCCGGCGCCGACCTGGTACTCCACTGAGTCGTCGTCAGCGACACAGCCGGCACATGCACCCACTACCCCCACCTCTGTAGCGCAAGACCCACTGCAGGAGCTCCGGGAGATCGCCACTGACGACCGACCGTTCGTCAACGCGCGGCTCACCGACAGCTGGGTGCCGCAATTGAGTTCTAAGCGACCCGGCGTCGTCGACAACGGGATGGTCTGGGACAACGCGATGACTCTGCAAGAGCACCTGCAACTCAGGCAGCGCTTCCCCGGAGCGAGACTGTTGTGGTCCGGCGACTGGTCAACCTTTTCGGCACCAGACTTCTGGGTCACCGTCGCAGGCATCACCTTTGGCAACTCCGCAGGTGCGTTGGCGTGGTGCCGGGACCACGGATTCGACCGAGACCACTGCGCCGCCAAGGTCGTCAGCACAACGCATGGTGTTGACGGCAGTACGGCCTACAACTGATTTAAGGACATCAAGTCGATGCGCGGAAGCTTCCGATGATCACACCTGAGTCTCCCTTTTTCGACGTACCTCGTGCCGAGTGGATCGCGGCTAATCGATCAGCCTTCGCGATCTGGGATGCACATCCGGTAAATCCGGGACACGCTTTGGTTGTCTCACGGCGACAGATTAGCGATTGGTGGGAGGCGACGCCTGAAGAGCGTTCGGACATCTTCGAACTTGTCGACATCGTGCGCACGAAAATTGACGAACTCCACAGTCCCGACGGTTTCAACGTCGGTTTTAACGCCGGCCGAGCCGCCGGCCAAACTGTTGATCATCTGCATGTGCACGTCATTCCCCGGTTTAACGGCGACGTGGCGGACCCGCGCGGTGGGGTGAGAGCGGTCATTCCCTCAAAGGGCAACTAACTGGCGGAGCCTGCCGCCGACGAATCGACTACCTCTGACTTATCAGCGCCAGGCCTCGACTTCCGAACGCCGGTGCTAATAGACGGCCAAGTGCGACTACTTCTTCCTGCCCTCGTTCACCATCTCCGCAAGGTCGAATTTGACCGTATCGAGATCGTCGTCAGTTTCATCAAGATGTCGGGCCTCAATCTGCTCATCGGACCGCTCGAAGACGCGCTTGAGCGGGGCGCACATATCCGCATCCTAACCACCGACTACCTCGGCCTCACCGAGCCCGCCGCTTTGGCGCGTCTGCACGACTTGATCGAAGACGATCCCGAAGCGATGAGCGTTCGCCTATTCCACGACCCCGAGGTGAGCTTCCACCCGAAGGCGTACTTGTTCTACTCGGCGGCGGGCAGCGCCGAGGCGGCATTCGTTGGGAGCAGCAACCTCAGTCGGCCCGGCCTAGACGGTGGTATCGAATGGAACCTCCTAGTCGGTGCCATCGACGAGTTGAAGCAACGATTTTTGAGCCTGTGGCACGATCACCGCAGCATCCCGCTGACCGACGAACTGATTGCGTCATATGAGCCTGCCCCCATTTGGGTCCCCGAAACCGTGGAGGTCGCCGACGTTCCAGTGTCGCCTCCTGTACCGCGGCCCATACAGGAGGAAGCCCTGCGCGCCCTCGCCCAAACACGAATCGATGGCTTCGGCGCCGGAATGATCACGATGGCAACCGGTCTGGGTAAAACCTGGCTGGCCGCCTTCGACGTGCTGCAGGCACGTGCTGCCCGTGTGCTGTTCATCGCCCATCGCGAGGAGATCCTCAAGCAAAGTCGTGACGTATTCCGCAAGGTCAATCCGAAGGCCTCGATCGGACTGTACTTCGGCGACGAAAAGCAGCCGGAAGCCGACTTTGTCTTTGCGACAGTGCAAACGTTGTCCGGCAGGTTGGACCGGTTCGCTCCCGATACCTTCGATTACGTCATTGTCGATGAGTTCCACCACGCCGCGGCCGCGACATATCGGAAGGTGCTCGACCATTTCACACCTCGGTTTCTGCTCGGCCTGACCGCGACACCCGAACGCACGGACGGCGCGGACTTGCTCTCGTTATGCGCCGACAATTTTGTCTTCCATTGCGATCTCGTCGAGGGCATCCGCCGCAACGAACTCGTGCCGTTCCACTACTGGGGTGTGCCGGACCTGTTGACTTCGAACCGATCCCTTGGCGCAACGGTCGATTCGATCCCGAAGCACTTGAGCGAGCCGTTGAGACACAGGAACGCGCGCAGTCAGCATTCGATGAGTGGCAATCGCACCACGGTGCCCGGACTCTGGCATTTTGCGCGTCGGTGCACCACTCCGACTTCATGAGCGACTTCTTCCATCAGCGCGGGGTTCGATGCGCGTCCGTGCACAGTGGCTCCTCAAGTGCGCCGCGTCATCAGTCAATCGACGAGTTACGCAGTGGCGACCTGGAAGTGATCTTCACCGTCGACCTCTTCAACGAAGGTCTCGACGTTCCTGATATCGACACCGTGCTCATGCTGCGGCCAACAGAGTCGTCGATCATCTTCTTGCAGCAGTTGGGCCGCGGCCTTCGCATTCAAGACGGCAAAGACGCGCTCGCGGTCATCGACTTCATCGGCAACCAACGTTCGTTCCTGCTCAAACCTCGCACACTATTGAGCCTCGGCCGACGAGAAACACCTACCACGTTACAAGTCCTTGCCGCGTTAGAAAGCAAAGACTTTGATCTACCGGATGGCTGTTCGGTCGACTACGACCTCACGGTCGTCGAGATGCTGAAGGCGCTCTCGCGCACCAGTTCGCGCGACGCAATCGAAGAGTACTGCCGCTCATACATGCAGGAGGAAGGGCTTCGGCCGACAGCAGCGCAGACCTTTAGGGCTGGCCACGACCCCGCTGTCGTGAATGGAACCTTCGGCAGCTGGTTTAACTTTTTGCGTGCTGTCGATCTGCTCGGCGAGCGGGAGGCAGCGGTAGTGGATGCCTTTGGCGATACGCTGTGCGCAATTCAGGTAGAGAGCATCACCAAGAGCTACAAGCTAATCGCCATTCGGGCATTGCTTCATGAGAACGCGCTGCGCATCGGTGACGATATCGCCAATAATGCCGGCGTGTCGCGGCGACTATTGTTGGCCGACCCCGCCTCGCACGTGACGTACCCGTCAAGGAATTCCCGGACCTTGCTATGGCTTCAAGCGAGAAGTGGGCTCAATACTGGCGGAGGTGGCCGATCGCCCACCTCACCGGCACCGGGCCTGATGGAGCTGGCACCGCAAAGCTGTTCCGGCTTGATCGGGACCGCATCGTGCCGACCTTTGCGGTCGACGACGAGCTGGGCGATGTCTTCGACGCCATGGCCGCCGAGCTGATCGAGTATCGCCTCGCGAGTTACGTGCTCAACAAGGAGAAAGCGACGACACGTTCGTGGACATGCCGGCTCGCGTACGCCGACGGGCATCCAATCATCCGGCTCGATCGACGGCAGTCGCCGGACTTACCGACTGGCAATGTTGACTTCATCGCAGACGGAACGGATTACAGCGCCTCGTTCACAAAGGGTGCCATTGCGTTCGCGACACGGGCGGATACCGCCGGAAACGCCCTGCCGGGCTTACTTCGTGGTTGGTTTGGCCCGTCGGCGGGCCACCCCGGAACGACACACGCGGTCAAACTGGAGCAAGTCTACGGCACACTGCTCCTCCGGCCCGACGATTCAGCCAGCCCCGGCCTCGACGTCGACTATGTCCCTGTCTTCGGCGATTATACGGTCGCTTGTGGTCCTGGAGCTCAGCAATCGTGGAGTGACCATGCCGCAACCGAAATTCCCATCAGAAGGCAGGGCGACCGCCGCCTGACACCATTGAATTACTTCGTCTGCTTCGCCAAGGGCGACTCGATGGACGGCGGGCCGAACCCGGTCAAGCACGGTGACCCATTACTATTCGAGTGGATCACAGGCAGGTCTGCTCGGGACTACGTCGACCAACCCGTCATCGTCGAGACTGCCGGCAAGCACGGAGTCGCAGGGACATTGAAGGTGCTCCGCCGCGAGGGTAGCGGTTACGTTCTGGAGTCCAACAATCCGTTGGTTGCACCCATTTATGGTGAGCCCAACATGCGGCCGGTTGCACACCTCGTTAGGAAGCTGGATCAACAGGACATCAATCCTCTGGCCTCGAGGATAGGCGAGCAGTTCAAGAGTACAGATGTTCCTGCCCTGTATGGCGAGGTCTACAACCCAGGAAACTGGCGCTCGGGCCACGTCTCGCTGAAAAGCTATGCGATTCTGTTCGTCTCACTGGAGAAACGTGCCGACCGCACGCAGTACACCGAACACTTCGAAGGCCCGGACGTCTTCGTGTGGAGTTCACAGTTGACGACCTCACCAGAACGCAAGAAGGGCAAGGAAATTCTTGATGCCCTAGAGACAGGGAAGCCCATCGAGTTATGGATGCGGCGGAAGGGAAACGACCCTGCATTTACCTACCTTGGTCGCGTGATCCCAATCAGTCACGAGGGAGCCGAGCCAATGTTGGTGAAGTTCCGACTGCTGACGCCGCTGACCGGTGAGCTCCAGTCGCGCCTCGGGTTCAGTGCTCACAACTTCAATCCGCAATGAGCGGAACACAATAAGTAATCCGACCGCCGAGCGGGGACCAAAGACTTTTCCCTGCAGGGCATTGGCTCGACAGCGCCAGATATGGTGCAAATGTCAAGAAACCGTCACTCGCTTGCTGCGCTTGATGATCGGATACGGTTTGTCACGGGCGGCGATCACCCTCGCTGAATGGAGTCATCTGCAGCTGAGAATGGACCGCGTCGCCCCCGGTCACTTCTGCAGGTCGCAAGATGACGGCGGTTCGCTCGCCGGCAACGGGCATCAAAGCCGTACTGTCACTTCACACGTCGCCGAGAAAGAGATCGCTTTCGCTTTTGCATTGGCCGATAGGCATCGAACGCATCTTTGCTGCTGACCAGCCGGTGAGGTCGATGAGGCGCCCGTTGGCGCTTCCCACTGAAACTGGTTACGACTCAAGTTTTTGTTCATCTCAGTCCTCGGTGGTGTCGCCCGCGAGCACCGCGAGGTCCTCAATAAGCCCGGGATCGGCTTGAGCGCGGCGCAATCGCGGCAGAAACTCTGTTTTGGTCTGCCAGCGGAGGCTCCGGGCGCCAACCGCAGTGAGAACTGCGACTGGTCGGCCGTTGACCGTGATGGTAACCTTCTCCCCTTCTTGCACGCGCCGAAGCGCTCCGGCCGTATCGTTACGGAGCTCACCAGATGCCACTTCAGACATGCTACGAGTGTGGCATGAACGCAGTACCCGTGAAGGCGCCGCGGCACACGCGGGGCACGGTGTAACCGTCTGTTGGCCTCGACGGCGGGTCACGTGGCGCCGCCAAAACCGTTCAGTCCCGTATCAAGACCGCGGCGGCAGCACCTTAAGCCACCCATCCGAAAGCACTTCCGGCAGCTGCCCATCCGGATCCCGGATCATTGCCGAGCCCTCGGTCACCGTCGCAGCAACCACCGCTCCCAGAACTCAGCAACCTTCTCCGTCACTCCACCGAGGTCGGACACCGAAAACGATATGGGTGTCAGCCCCACCTGGTCCATAACGCGTTCGGCCCCGGCGCGCACTTGACGCTTGGAGTACTGGATGAGCTCGAGGACGAAATTGTCCCGAGCCGTGGGCGACGACTCGCCGAGCCCGGTCCCGACACGCCGTCACCCAGAAAATCCGAGGTGAGGCCCCAAATCTGAGTCATACTCCGGCCGTGCCCGGCGACACGGTCGCGAACGGATCAACCTCGTCGGCGCCGGTGTCCCGGCGC
>NZ_JBKQQD010000074.1:0-11541 GCF_052144515.1 Mycobacterium sp.
AACCTGACCCGGAACGGCGCGGCGATTCTCAAGTACAAGGGTTCCAACGGGCGCCTGCGTGTCTCCATGCGCCGTCTGGACGAAGCGAAATCGACGGACGTTATACCCGCTCACAGTTATGACCGCATTGAAAAACTCAAGCCCGGTGAGATCGTTCCCGTCGAGATTGACATGTTCCCCGTGGGACTGGCATTTCATCCTGGCGAGCAGTTGCGGCTCGTCATCAGCGGGTACAACCTCTTAGGCGGTGTGATGCCCAACCTTTCAACAGGCTCCGCTGCGCCCCAGAACCTTTCAACAGTCGTACCCGACAACCATGGAAGGCACATCATCCACACAGGAGGGTCCCAGGCCTCATACCTGCAACTCCCCGTTCGGTCAGCACACGACAATGGCTGATAAGGCGCAATCCGACCCAGACCTGCAATTGCCTACGCCGGCAAGCGAACCCGACGATCCGATGTTCGCCGTGTTCGAGCGGCGAAAGACCACCCGCGACATCAGCCCGACTCCCCTGTCGATGCAACAGCTTTCCAACCTGCTCTGGTCGGCGTTCGGGGTAAATCGCAAGCCAGGTCCGTTCGGGGCACCGGGCCGCACGGCCGGTTCGGCCAGCAACTCGCAAGAGATCGATCTGTATGTCGCGCTTGCCGACGGAGCCTATCTCTATGACGCAACAAACTGTCGCTTGGCGTTGGTCACGGAAGGCGATCTGCGTGACAGCGCGATCACGCCCGGCCAGCGCGACGTCACGGCCACGGCCCCCGTCCAGCTGATCTACGTTGTCGATCTTCATCGACTGACACACACCGTGGGCTTTGAAGAACCCGGGCTTCATGATCCGGAAGTCCAGAAGTCCTACTATTACGTCGACACTGGCCTAATTGCGCAGAATGTCTATCTGTTCGCTGCCGCCCACGGACTCGCGGCTTGGTTTCACAACTGCGACAGGACCGGCCTGGCCCAGCGCCTGGGATTGAAAGCGCGCCAACGCGTTCTGTTTGCTCAATCTGTCGGCTATCCCGCAACACATTGACCGGCGGATAGGGACTGGACCGAAGCCGGCGGTCATGTGCCCGTGCCCGCGGGTTCGCGCCGGTGCCGCGGTCGATGCCGCCGAGACACGCCTGGACGGCTGTGCAGGCGCCGGTTGTTGAACCAATCGACCCTCTCCATCATCGCGTATTCGACGTCGTCGATGGTGGCAGCGGGCCAATCAGAAAAGGGTTACTGCGACCGATGCATCCTGTCTTGAACAAGCCGTTGTCGGTACGGCCTACTACCCTGGTTGACATGGCTTTCGCCACCGAGCATCCCGTCGTCGCGCATTCGGAATACCGCGCCGTGGAGGAGGTCGTGCGCGCCAGCGGCCGCTTCGAAGTGGTCAGCCCCCACGACCCGGCCGGCGACCAGCCGGCCGCTATCGAGGAGTTGGAGCGCCGGATTCTGGCGGGGGAGCGCGACGTGGTGCTGCTGGGTGCCACCGGGACCGGGAAGTCGGCCACCACCGCATGGCTGATCGAACGCCTGCAGCGGCCGACCCTGGTGATGGCGCCCAACAAGACACTGGCCGCCCAGCTGGCCAACGAGCTGCGAGAGATGTTGCCGCACAACGCAGTTGAATACTTCGTGTCGTACTACGACTACTACCAGCCCGAGGCGTACATCGCGCAGACCGACACCTACCTCGAAAAGGACAGCTCCATCAACGACGACGTGGAGCGGCTGCGGCACTCCGCGACGTCGTCGCTGCTGTCGCGCCGCGATGTGGTGGTGGTGGCCTCGGTGTCCTGCATCTACGGCCTGGGCACACCGCAGTCCTACTTGGACCGCTCCGTCGAGCTGCGGGTCGGCACCGAAGTGGCCAGGGACGGGCTGCTGCGGCTGCTGGTCGACGTCCAGTACACCCGCAACGACCTGTCCTTCACCCGCGGTTCGTTCCGGGTGCGCGGCGACACCGTGGAGATCATTCCCTCCTACGAGGAGCTCGCCGTTCGTATTGAGTTCTTCGGCGACGAGATCGAGGCGCTGTACTACCTGCACCCGCTAACCGGTGAGGTCATCCGCCAGGTCGACTCGCTGCGGATCTTCCCCGCCACCCACTACGTGGCCGGACCGGAGCGGATGGCGCACGCGATCTCCACCATCGAGGAAGAACTGGCCGAGCGGCTCGCCGAACTCGAAAGCCAGGGCAAGCTGCTGGAGGCCCAGCGGCTGCGGATGCGCACCAACTACGACATCGAAATGATGCGGCAGGTCGGGTTCTGTTCGGGCATCGAGAACTACTCCCGCCACATCGACGGCCGCGGGCCGGGCTCGCCGCCGGCCACGCTGCTCGACTACTTCCCGGAGGACTTCCTGCTCGTCATCGACGAGTCGCACGTCACCGTGCCGCAGATCGGCGGCATGTACGAGGGTGACATGTCGCGCAAGCGCAACCTCGTCGAGTACGGGTTCCGGTTGCCTTCGGCGTGCGACAACCGGCCGCTGACCTGGGAGGAGTTCGCCGACCGGATCGGTCAGACGGTGTACCTGTCGGCCACTCCGGGGCC
The DNA here is from genome assembly GCF_052144515.1 of Mycobacterium sp. Lineage (GTDB taxonomy): Bacteria > Actinomycetota > Actinomycetes > Mycobacteriales > Mycobacteriaceae > Mycobacterium. Next base: position 2,553 of record NZ_JBKQQD010000074.1, read on the forward strand.
CTACGAGCTCAGCCAGGCTGCCGGCGAGTTCGTCGAGCAGGTGATCCGGCCGACCGGGCTGGTGGACCCGAAAGTGGTGGTCAAGCCGACCAAGGGGCAGATCGACGACCTGATCGGCGAGATCCGCAAACGCGCCGACGCCGACCAGCGGGTGCTGGTGACGACGCTGACCAAGAAGATGGCCGAAGACCTCACCGACTACCTGCTGGAAATGGGCATCCGGGTGCGCTACCTGCACTCCGAGGTCGACACGCTGCGCCGGGTGGAACTGCTGCGCCAGCTGCGCCTCGGCGACTACGACGTGCTGGTCGGCATCAACCTGCTGCGCGAGGGTTTGGATCTGCCCGAGGTCTCACTGGTGTCGATCCTCGACGCCGACAAGGAGGGTTTCCTGCGGTCCTCGCGCAGCCTGATCCAGACCATTGGCCGCGCCGCCCGCAACGTGTCCGGCGAAGTGCACATGTACGCCGATTCGATGACCGACTCGATGAAAGAGGCCATCGACGAGACCGAACGGCGCCGCGCAAAGCAGGTCGCCTATAACGAGGCCAACGGCATCGACCCGCAGCCGTTGCGCAAGAAGATCGCCGACATCCTCGACCAGGTCTATCGGGAGGCCTCTGATACTCAGGCTTCCGAGGTGGAGATCGGCGGCTCGGGACGCAACGCGTCGCGCGGCCGCCGTGCCCAGGGCGAACCTGGCCGGGCGGTCAGCGCCGGCGTGTTCGAGGGCCGCGACACCGCGACCATGCCGCGCGCCGAACTGGCGGACCTGATCAAGGACCTCACCGCGCAGATGATGGCCGCCGCCCGTGAGCTGCAGTTCGAACTGGCCGCGCGGTTCCGCGACGAGATTGCCGACCTCAAGAAGGAACTGCGCGGGATGGACGCCGCCGGCCTGAAGTGACGGAGACGGCGAGCACCACCGGCAGTTGGCGTGAGCTGCTGGGCGGCAAGTATCTGGGAACGTCGGTAGTGCTGGCCAGCGGCGTCGCGCTCTACGCCACCAACGAGTTTCTCACCAGCAGCCTGCTGCCGAACACGGTCGCCGAGATCGGCGGTAGCCGGCTGTATGCGTGGGTGACCACGCTGTATCTGGTGGGCTCGGTGGTGGCGGCGACGCTAGTCAGCCCGATGCTGGTGCGCGTCGGGGCGCGGGCGTCGTACCTGATGGGGCTGGCGGTGTTCGGGGTCGCCAGTCTGGTGTGCGGCATCGCACCCAACATGGAGGTCCTGATCGCGGGTCGCGCCCTGCAGGGCGTGGCGGGCGGCCTGCTGGCCGGCCTCGGCTATGCGGTCATCAACACCGCACTGCCTCGTGTGCTGTGGACCCGGGCCGCGGCGCTGGTGTCGGCGATGTGGGGTGTGGCGACCGTTGTCGGGCCCGCGACAGGTGGCCTTTTCGCGCAGTTCGGCTTGTGGCGGTGGGCGTTTGTCGCGATGGCGATCCTGACCGCACTGGTGGCCACGTTGGTACCGATCGCGCTGGCCGCGGGCCGCGTCGAACCCGGCGGTGCGGCACCGAAGATCCCAGTGTGGTCGTTGCTGCTGCTGGGCGCCGCGGCACTGGCGGTCAGCGTCGCCCAGCTTCCGCGCAACTTCGCGGCAACGATCGGGCTGCTCGCCGCCGCCGCGGTGCTGGTCGGACTGTTCCTGATCGTCGACTGGCGGATGCGGGCAACGGTGTTGCCGCCCAGCGTTTTTGGCCCCGGCCCGCTGAAATGGCTTTACCTGACCATGGCGGTGATGATGGTCGGGGCGATGGTCACCACGTATGTGCCGCTGTTCGGTCAACGACTGGCGCATCTGACTCCGCTGACGGCCGGATTCCTGGGCGCGGCGCTGGCGCTCGGCTGGACGGTCAGCGAGATCGTCAGCGCCTCGCTGGACAACTCGCGCACGATCGCGCGGGTGATCGCGGGCGCTCCGGTGGTGATGGCGGCGGGTCTGGCGCTGGGTGCGGCGACTCAGCGCGACAACGCGTCGATCGGGATCGTCGCGCTCTGGGCTCTGGCGTTGCTGGTGGCCGGGATCGGGATCGGGAGCGCCTGGCCGCATTTGTCGGTGCGCGCGATGGATTCCGTCAATGACCCGTCCGAAGGCGGCGTGGCGGCCGCTGCGATCAATACCGTGCAGGTCATCTCCGCGGCGTTCGGCGCCGGCGTGGCCGGAGTGGTGGTCAACACCGCTGAAAATCGTGCCGCAAGCGACCTGAGCGACCTGAGCGACGTTGTGGCGGCGCGCTGGTTGTTCACGGTGTTCACCGTGTTGGGCGCACTGGGCGTCGTCGCTTCCTACCGAGCCTCGGACGGCGCGACCCGCGGCGGGCGCTGAGCTCAGTCCGCCTCGTCCTCGGCACGGAGCACGGCGACGACCCCGTCGACCGCGGAGAACGCGTCCGATGCATTCGCGATCTTGGCGCCAGACAGGGGCATGGTTACCCCAACCTGATCGTGGTCGACATCGTGGGCATCCGCGTCGAGTTCGGTGAGCTGCCAGTTTCGTTGCCCGCATAGTCGCAGCAGTTCCCGCAGCACACCGCGTCCGTTCTCGTAGATGATGTGCAACCGGACCGTCCCGCGCAGCCTTGCGCTGAGCTGGTGCTCAACCCTATTGAAAGCCAGCGCTGACGAAGTGCAGGAACACGACCGCGGTGGCGAGTAACAGCAGGCCGGCGCCCGCCGCCATGCCGATCGCGGCCGATTCCCAGACCGCCGCCGCGGTGGTCAGCCCGTTCACCGCACCACGTCGAGTGATAATGATCCCCGCGCCCAAAAACCCAATGCCCGAGACGATTTGGGCCGCGACACGCGACGGGTCCAGCACAACCGTGCCCCAGGTCAAGACATCGCCGAAGCCGTACTTACTGATCAGCAAAACCAACGCGGACGATGTGCCGACGATGGTCTGCGTCCGCAGACCCGCGCTTTTGCCCTGGATGGTGCGCTCCAGGTCGACGAGTGTGGTCAGCGCGAACGCGGCGAGAAGCTCGATCACGTGTCGGCCGTTCTGCGCTGCGCCGCCGAACAGCGGTTCGGCGAGCCACATCTGCATGTCCGTGAAGCTACCCACAGCGGGCACGTTCAAGCGACCGTCACCGTGTCGACTTGATCACCTGCGAGTAATGGAACTGCCAACGTTCCACGATCCGAAACCCGAGGTAGCTCGGGAACTGGTAGGCCGGCGCCCGTCCGAATGCGGATCCCGGCGGTAAGGATTTCCCCGCTTGATGGTCCGGCAGTGACTTGTCGCGGTTGGTGATCGTCCACAACGTGGGGCACTTGTTGATCTTGGCCGTCGTCAGCCACACCGCGACGTGGCCGTCCCACAGGGCGCCGACCTTGGGTCCGTAGAAACCGCGTTCGACGTCAATCACCGATCGGAAAGCCGCCGGCCGGGTGGCCAGCAGCGCGCGGATCGGCCCCGGCTTCCACACCACCGTGTTGTCGACCAGCAGGCAGTCTCCGGGTGCGGCATGGGAGTCGATCAGATCGGCGACCTGGCTGTAGTCCCAGCCCTCTTTGGCGTACGGGCCACGCTGCGTGAAGAGGTAATTCGGAAACGCGGCGACGGCGCAGAGCACCAGCACACCGGCGATGGGCCACGGCTTGCGGGCCAGGGTGACGATGCAAACCGCCAGGACGACGGCCGCTGCCGGAACGGTAAGGATCAGGTAGCGCGGGTAGTACATGGGTTCGGCGAGTACCGAATAGATCAGCACCACAACGGTGGGAATGACGATCCACGCTGCGCAGGCCAGCAGCAGCCGTCGGGTATCGCCACCGAGCCCCGGTACGCCGGCCAGTCGCGCGACCGTCGCGGCGACGACGATGACGCCCGCCAGAATCGCGAACGGAACGCTGTGGTCGAAGTACTGCCGATGCACCACGTCCAGGAAGAGGTTGCGGTTCAGCGTGGCGATCCAGTTGACCTGCCAGACCTGTCCGTGGGCGAACAGCAGGAACGGTGTCATGGCCGCGACCGCGACGCCGGAGGTCACCGCCCACCGAATGGCCGGGGATTTGCGGGAGTTTTTGGGCGCCAGCAGCGGCAGCATCGCGGCGTAGACCGGTACCAAGAGCACCAGGTTGATGCTCACCAAGATCGACAGCATCAACACCAGCCCGTAGAGCAGCCACAGCCGCGGCCGGTTGCGCCGCACCGCGGCGACGAGCAATACGGTCAGCCAGACGGCGGCCGCCACCGACAACGCAGAGGAGCGGGCTTCGATCCCGGCCCACGTCACCCGCGGCAGAATGGCGAAGACGACGCCCGCGCACACCGCGGTGGCCCGCCCTGCAAACGGCCTGGTGAACACCACGACACCGGCCGCGGCGCCCCCGATGGCCAGGCAGCTGGGAAAACGTGACCAGAATTCCGTCGGCGGAAATATCGCAAACCAGCCATGCATCAGCAGGTAGTACAGGCCGTGCACGGCGTCGATATGGCCCAGCAGCTTCCACAGCTCGGGCAAGGTGCGGTTCGCCGACGCCGAAATCGTGGCGCCCTCGTCGAACCACAGTGATGGCCTACCCGCCCAACCGGCGCTGATAGCCGCGGCCAGCACGGCAATCACCCACGGATCGAGCACCGTGCCGCGCGGGCGCACCTGCGCAGGCTCGTTGACGACGGGTCCGGGGCTTCCAGCCCGCTGCTCGACGGCCGACGTAGACATGATGCTTGCCACTCTAAGACGCAGGCGTACAGCCCGCTCACCAGCGGTATCGCTGCTGCGCCGCGGCTTGGGGGCGCCGATCGTGGGCGCAACCTGCCAGTGGTCCACCAAAGGTTCTGCCAAACAGCGCTTTTCGCGTCAGATACGAAAGTTCGATGGTTCCGTCATCGGAAATGTCGCCTGTTGACCCTGGCCGGCGGAGTAAACGCGGGGCGACGCCACGACGCCGCCGTGTCGGTATTCTCTCCCATCTGCATGCGGCAACGCGATACTGTCTTGGGTTGGCTGTGCATTCCGACAACTTGGAGGGTAAATGAGCGCCTATCAGACCGTGGTGGTGGGGACCGACGGTTCGGACTCGTCTTTGCGCGCGGTAGAACGCGCAGCAAAGATCGCCGGGGCGGACGCCAAGTTGATCGTCGCGTCGGCGTACCTGCCGCAGAATGACGACGCCCGGGCTGCCGACGTCCTGAAGGACGAAAGCTACAAAGTGACGGGCAGCGCCCCGATCTACGAGATCCTGCACACCGCCAAGGAACGCGCGCGCAATGCCGGCGCGAAGAACGTCGAGGAGCGCGCGATTCTCGGCGCCCCGGTGGACGCGCTGGTGAGCCTGGCCGAGGATGCCAAGGCCGACCTGTTAGTTGTCGGCAACGTGGGTCTGAGCACGATCGCGGGCCGGCTGCTGGGATCGGTGCCGGCCAACGTCTCACGCCGGGCCAAGGTCGACGTGCTCATCGTGCACACCACCTGAAACCGCACCTAACGGCTTAACCGCCGCTCGAAGCTCAAGCTTGCCTGGGGCGCGGCCCTACTATGCGCTGTATCACCAGCCTCGTTCGCGCCATTCTTCGAGATGCGGGCGCTCGGCACCCAACACTGTGTCGTCACCGTGGCCGGGGTAGATGACGGTGGAATCGTCGTACACGTCGAACACCCGGGTGGTGACGTCGTCGAGCAACTGCGTGAAATCGCCGGGCTGCCACGTCTTCCCAACGCCCCCCGGGAACAGGCAGTCGCCGGTGAACAACTGGGTGACTCCGCCGGTCGCGGGCCCGTCGAGCGCAAGCGCGATGGATCCGGGCGTGTGGCCGCGCAGGTGGATCACGTCGAACGTCAACTCGCCGACCTGCACGGTGTCGCCGCCCGTCAGCAAACGGTCAGGTTTGACCGGCAGCGGCCCGGCGTCGATCTCATTGGCGGCGGTGGGCGCACCGGTGGCCTCGGCCACCGCCTGCAGCGCCTGCCAGTGGTCGAAGTGCTGGTGGCTGGTCACGATCAGCGACACCTTCGGGGCGTACCGTCGCACGAGGTCGATGAGGACTCCGGCGTCGTTGGCGGCGTCGATCAGCAGAGTTTCTCCGGTCGCGGAACACGTCACCAGGTAGGCGTTGTTATCCATTGGGCCCACCGACGCCTTCAGGATCGTCGCGCCAGGCAGAGTGCGGCGCGCCGCGGTGCCGGGATCGACGTGCCCCGTGTAGTTGTCGTCGACGACGGTCATACCGGCCACGTTACTGGCCGAGAGTTGGTTGTCGGTATGGGCACATAGCATGGGTCTGTACTGCGCCCGCTGGAAGGTTGAACCCCGAAAAAGAAGGAGCCCAGTGGCCGACCGCCTGATCGTCAAGGGTGCCCGCGAGCACAATCTGCGCGGCGTGGACCTCGACCTACCGCGCGACGCGTTGATCGTCTTCACGGGCCTATCCGGCTCGGGTAAATCGTCGCTGGCATTCGACACGATCTTCGCTGAGGGCCAGCGGCGCTACGTCGAATCGCTGTCGGCCTACGCCCGCCAATTCCTGGGCCAGATGGACAAGCCGGACGTCGACTTCATCGAGGGTCTTTCCCCCGCGGTGTCCATCGACCAGAAGTCCACCAACCGCAACCCGCGGTCGACCGTCGGAACCATCACCGAGGTGTACGACTACCTGCGGCTGCTGTATGCCCGCGCGGGCACGCCGCACTGCCCGGTATGCGGTGAGCGGATCGCGCGCCAGACCCCGCAGCAAATCGTCGACCAGGTGCTGGCGATGCCGGAGGGCAACCGTTTCCTGGTGCTGGCCCCGGTGGTGCGCACCCGCAAGGGCGAGTTCGCCGACTTGTTCGAGAAGCTCAACTCGCAGGGCTACAGCCGGGTTCGGGTCGACGGTGTGGTGCATTCGCTGACCGATCCGCCAAAGCTGAAGAAGCAGGAAAAACACGACATCGAGGTGGTGGTAGACCGGCTGACGGTCAAGGCCACCGCCAAGCAGCGGCTGACGGATTCCGTGGAAACCGCTCTGAACTTGGCCGACGGCATCGTCGTGCTGGAATTCGTCGACCATGAGCCGGGGGCGCCGCACCGCGAGCAGCGCTTCTCGGAAAAGCTGGCCTGCCCCAACGGGCATGCGCTGGCCGTCGACGACCTGGAACCGCGGTCGTTCTCGTTCAACTCGCCCTATGGGGCCTGCCCCGAATGCACCGGCCTGGGCATCCGCAAGGAGGTCGACCCCGACCTGGTGGTGCCCGACCCGGAGCTGACCCTCGCGCAGGGCGCGGTGGCGCCGTGGTCGATGGGCCATACCGCCGAATACTTCACCCGGATGATGGCCGGGCTCGGTGACGCGCTGGGCTTTGACGTCGACACCCCGTGGCGCCAGCTGCCGGCCAAGGCGCGCAAGGCGATCCTGGAGGGCTGCGACGAGCAGGTGCATGTGCGCTACCGCAACCGGTACGGCCGAACCCGGTCGTACTACGCGGATTTCGAGGGCGTGCTGGCGTTCCTGCAGCGCAAGATGAGCCAGACCGAATCCGACATGATGAAGGAGCGTTACGAAGGCTTCATGCGCGACGTGCCGTGCCCGGTGTGCGACGGCACCCGACTCAAGCCGGAAATCTTGGCCGTGACGCTGGCTGGGGAGTCTCAGGGGGAGCAGGGCGCGAAATCCATCGCCGAGGTCTGCGAGCTCTCCATCTCCGAGTGCGCGGAGTTCCTGCGCGGACTCACGCTGGGTGCACGCGAACAGGCGATCGCGGGCCAGGTGCTCAAAGAAATACAGTCGCGGCTGGGCTTTCTGCTTGACGTCGGGCTCGAATACCTGTCGCTGTCCCGCGCGGCGGCCACCCTGTCCGGCGGTGAGGCGCAACGGATCCGGTTGGCCACCCAGATCGGCTCCGGCCTGGTGGGTGTGTTGTACGTGCTCGATGAGCCGTCCATCGGGCTACACCAGCGAGACAACCGTCGGCTCATCGAAACGCTCACTCGCCTAAGGGATTTGGGCAACACACTGATCGTCGTCGAGCACGACCTGGACACCATCGCGCACGCCGACTGGGTCGTCGATATCGGGCCTGGCGCCGGAGAACACGGCGGCCGCATCGTGCACAGCGGGCCCTACGCCGAGCTGCTGACCAACAAGGACTCGATCACCGGCGCCTTCCTGTCGGGCAAGGAGTGCATCGAGATCCCCGCGATCCGCCGTCCCGTCGACCGGCGACGCCGATTGACGGTTGTCGGCGCACGCGAGCACAACCTGCGCGGGATCGACGTGTCGTTTCCACTCGGCGTGCTGACTTCGGTGACCGGTGTGTCCGGCTCGGGTAAGTCGACACTGGTCAACGACATCCTGGCCGCCGTCTTGGCCAATCGGCTCAACGGCGCGCGGCAGGTCCCGGGCCGGCATACCCGGGTCATCGGTCTGGACCACCTCGACAAGCTGGTGCGGGTCGACCAGTCGCCTATCGGGCGCACGCCGCGGTCCAACCCGGCCACCTACACCGGGGTCTTCGACAAGATCCGCACCCTGTTCGCGGCCACCACCGAGGCGAAAGTCCGTGGCTACCAACCCGGTCGGTTTTCGTTCAACGTCAAGGGCGGTCGCTGCGAGGCGTGCACGGGTGACGGCACCATCAAGATCGAGATGAACTTCCTGCCGGATGTGTATGTGCCGTGCGAGGTCTGTCATGGCGCCCGCTACAACCGGGAAACCCTTGAGGTGCACTACAAGGGCAAGACCATCTCCGAAGTGCTGGACATGTCGATTGAGGAAGCGGCGGAGTTCTTCGAGCCGATCACCGGCATCCACCGTTATCTGCGCACGCTCGTCGATGTCGGCTTGGGCTATGTGCGGCTCGGGCAGCCCGCCCCCACCCTGTCCGGCGGGGAGGCGCAGCGGGTGAAGCTGGCGTCGGAGTTGCAGAAACGCTCCACCGGCCGCACCGTCTACATCCTCGACGAGCCCACCACCGGCTTGCATTTCGACGACATTCGCAAACTGCTGAACGTCATCAACGGCCTTGTGGACAAAGGCAATACGGTGATCGTCATCGAGC
>NZ_JBKQQD010000075.1:0-3876 GCF_052144515.1 Mycobacterium sp.
CTACTACTCCGCGCTGACCGAAGCCGAGCGGGACGAGCGTGAAGAGTTCGTCGTGGACGCCTGCTACCTGATGCGCGACCGGTTCCGCGGCGAGGAGGTTTTCGAGACCCTCGGCCTCGACGTCCAAACGTGTGCCGAATGGGTCGACACGTCGCCGCTGATGATCCAGTTCCGCTCGCACCTGTTCAGCCGCATCGTGCCGATCGTCAAGGACATCGGGTTGTGGGGCGACAAGGTGCAGAAGGCCTTCAGGGACATGGGTGTCCTCGACATGGCCGGCTTCGACATCGAGACTCTGATGAAGGCCGATGAGGATCAGGCCGACGCGCTGGACAAGGCACACGCCGAGATGGCAGGCCGGGCCCTCGAGGTGGACCAGGCGATCGCGGCGGGCGCAAGCTGACGGGCGACGGTGTCCCTTAGCACTGGCCGCCGCCCGGCCGGTAGCGACCGTGCTCAGTAACGACAGCGGTGATCAGCTCGGCCGGGGTCACGTCGAAGGCCGGGTTGAAAACGTCTGCGTCCGGCGGGGTGATCCTGGTGCCGGCGAACATCCTGAGTTCGTGGGGCGCGCGTTCCTCGATGGCGATCTCGGCGCCGGTGGCGAGCGACCTGTCGACCGTGGATGAAGGCGCGACCACGACGAACGGCACGTCGTGGTGATGCGCAACGATGGCCAGGCCGTAGGTGCCGATCTTGTTGGCGACGTCGCCGTTGGCCGCGATCCGATCGGCACCGACGAGCACGCAGTCGACGAGGCCGCGTGCCATCGCCGCCGCCGCGGCGCCGTCCGCCTGCACCCGGTAGGGCACGCCGGCTTGCGCGAGCTCCCACGCCGTGAGCCGGGCGCCCTGAAGCAGTGGGCGTGTCTCGTCGACTAGCACCGACTCGACCAGTCCGCGCTCGTGAAGGTGCCAGACGACGCCGAGCGCGCTGCCCCATGCCACGGTGGCGAGATGACCGGCGTTGCAGTGGGACAGCAGGCGCAGCGGGCGACGATCGCATAGTGCGAGCACGATCTCGGCGGCGTGGGCGGACGCGGCGCGGTTGAGACGTTCGTCCTCGTCGAGGATTTCCAGCGCTTCGGCGAGCACGGCTTCGGCTCCCTCGCCGAGCTTCTCGAGCGCGCGTGCAACTCCCCAGCTGAGGTTGACAGCGGTCGGTCGTGCCTTCGCGACTCGTTCGGCCGAGGCCCGGATGTCGCCTCCCTCGCGGGCCGCGAGCACAACCCCCAGCGCGCCCGCGGCCCCGAGCGCCGGGGCGCCGCGCACGGCCAGGCGGCGGATGGCGTCGATCAGCTCGTCGACGGTGCGCAAAGTCAGAATGCGGTAGTCGGCCGGCAACGCGGTCTGGTCAATGATCGTGACTGCGTCGCCGTCCCAGTCGATGGTCCTGCACACGAGCCGACCCTAGGTTCTCACGGTTGCAGAATGGGACGAATCAACTGCAGCACTTCCGGATCCTCGATGGTCGACGGCATTGGTCCGTCTTTGCCCAGGGTGATGTCGCGCATGGTTTTCCGCAAGATCTTTCCCGAGCGGGTCTTGGGTAGCGCGGGGACCACATCCACTTGTTTGAAGCAGGCCACGGCTCCGATCTCCCTGCGCACCGTCGCGATGAGGTCCTCGGCAAGACCGTCGGCCGACGCACCGCGCTTGAGCACGACGAGTGCGCGCGGAACCTGACCCTTGATGTCGTCGGCGACTCCGATGACGGCGCACTCGGCGACTGCCGGATGCGCGGCCACCAGCGCCTCGATGGGGCCGGTCGACAGCCGATGCCCGGCGACGTTGATGACGTCGTCGATGCGGCCCAGCACATACAGATACCCATCGTCGTCGAGGTATCCGCCGTCCCCGGTGAGGTAGTAGCCGGGGTGCTCACACAGATAGGAGGCCTCGAAGCGGGCGTCGTCGCCCCAGAGCGTGGGCAGTGCGCCCGGTGGCAGCGGCAACCTGACGCAGATCGCGCCCTCTTCGCCGGCTTCGCACGGCGACCCGTCGACGCGAAGAACGCATACGTCATAGCCCGGCATCGGCAGCGTCGGTGAGCCCGGCTTGATCGGAAACCGCTCGACGCCCATCGGATTGGCGGCGATGGCCCAACCGGTTTCGGTCTGCCACCAGTGGTCGATGACCGGGACGCCGAGCTGCTCGGAAGCCCACCTGTAGGTGTCGGGGTCGAGGCGTTCTCCGGCTTGGAACAGATACTTCAGCGCAGAGAGGTCGTACTTGTTCAGGTGTGCACCGTCCGGGTCTTCTTTGCGGATCGCGCGGATCGCCGTGGGCGCGGTGAACAGCGCCTTGACCCGGTATTCGGATGCCACTCGCCAGAACGCGCCGGGATCCGGTGTGCCGACCGGCTTGCCCTCGTAGAGCAGCGTCGTCGCACCGAGCAGCAGCGGCCCGTAGACGATGTAGGAATGCCCGACGACCCAGCCGACATCCGATGCCGCCCAAAACACGTCGCCGGGTTGGATGTCGTAGATGTGCCGCATGCTCCACAGCAATGCCACGGCGTGTCCGCCGTTGTCACGCACGATCCCCTTTGGCTTGCCGGTCGTGCCCGAGGTGTAGAGCACATACAGCGGGTCGGTGCCCGCTACGGGCACCGCATCGGCGGGCTCGCTGTTGGCCATCACGGCGTGCCAATCCAAGTCGCGCCCTGCGGTGAGCGGGCAGCGGTGCTGATCTCGCTGCACGATGACGCAGCTGCGTGGTTTGTGCTGAGCCGACTGGAGTGCCGCGTCAAGCATCGGCTTGTATTCCACTAATCCCGACGGCTCGATTCCGCAGGAGGCGGAAACGACGACGGTCGGGCGCGCATCATCTATTCGTGTGGCCAGCTCGTGTGCGGCGAAGCCGCCGAACACCACCGAGTGCACCGCGCCGAGCCGTGCACATGCCAGCATCGCGATGACCGCCTCGGGAATCATCGGCATATAGAGCACCACCCGGTCGCCCTTGGCGACGCCGAGGTCACGTAGCGCGCCCGCGAATCGGGCAGTCTGATCCAGCAGCTCACCGTAGGTGTAGGTGCGCTTGACGCCGGTCACCGGCGAGTCGTAGATGAGAGCGGCCTGGTCAGCGCGGCCGTCGGCGACGTGGCGGTCCAGCGCGTTGGCGCAGGTGTTGAGTGTGGCGTCGGGAAACCACCGGTAGAACGGCGGGCGGCTATCGTCGAACACCCGCTGTGGGGGCCGCAGCCACGACACGGCTTGCGCGGCCTGCGCCCAGAAGGTTTCCGGGTCGTTGATGCTTGCTGTGAACAGTTCTCGGTAGCCGCCCATGCCCGCTCACTTCCTTATTTTGTGATGCACGGTACCAATTTCCTGCGGGCGGATTGGCAGGACCTTCTGCCTCGGTGATGTCATGATGTCGACATGACCGACCGGCGGGTCCGCTACGCACGCAACGGCTCTGTGCGGCTCGCGTACCGCGAGTTCGGAGAGGGTGACACGACGCTGGTGTGGAATCCCGGTTGGTTCAGCAACGTCGACCTTGTCGACGAACCCGCCAGTCCGATCACCGCCGTCGCCGAACAGCTTGCAGAGGTCACACGGCTCATAGTGTGGGACAAACGTGGCACCGGACTCTCAGATCCTGCCACCCACGTGCCTCCGCTCGACGAGCGAATGGATGATTTGCGTGCCGTTCTCGACGACGCGAAGGTCGATCGTCCCGCCTTTTTCGGTATGTCCGAGGGTGGCCCGATGAGCCTCTTGTTCGCGGCGACGTATCCAGAACGCGTTCATTCACTGGTGATGTACGGCGTGTCGGCACGGTTTTCTCAAGAGTTGCCGGATTACCCCTGGGGATTTACCGCCGAAGAGAAGGCCGAGCATCTGGAAGCTATCGAAAGTCATTGGGGTGAAGG
>NZ_JBKQQD010000076.1:0-6613 GCF_052144515.1 Mycobacterium sp.
CCGAAGTATATTGACTGCGGGCGTGGGTGTTAAGCCGAGTTCGGATTAACACCGACTATGCCGAGGTTTGCGTTAAGCCGAGGAATCGTGGGGTGGCCTGTTCGGGCGGGGTTCGCTGAGGAATTCCTCGGCTTAACGTTTCGGGGAGCTATCGGAGACTGTAGAGGGCTTGGAGTTTGTCTTCGGTGAGCGGTTCGGTGGCCAGGGTGTTGATCGTGGGGGTGGCCGCGTTGATGGCTTCTCGCATCATGTCCAGGGTCGCGAATGCGTAGAACGCTGTTGTGGTGGAGGCGTTTTCGTGGCCGAGGAGTCGCATGATGACCGGCAGTGGGATCCCCTGCTGGTAAAGGTCCATGGTTTTGGTCTTGCGCAGCAAGTGGCAGTGGATGTTCTCGGGGACCGAGGGACACTCGTTGCGCGCGGCTGCGGCGGCTTGCTTGAGCACGGCCGAGATCGTGTCGGTTGACAGTTCGGCGGGTCGTCCGTGGTGCAGGCTGTAGAACACCGGCCGTGTTGCGGGGAGTTTCGCGGGGTTGGGATGGAACTCGGCGAGGTAGACGCGCAGATGATCGATTGTCTTCTCGGTGAGCGGCACGATGCGGGTCTTGTTTCCTTTGCCGGTGAGGATGACGTGCCCGGGCTCGGTCAGGCAGAGATCCTGCAGGGTCAGGCCAGTGATCTCGCCCACGCGTGCAGCGGTGTCATACAGCAGGATGAGCAGCATCCGATTCCTGCGGGATTTCGTCGTCTGCCCGGTGAACGCGGCAAGGAACGCCCGTGTTTGGGGTTCGGTGAGGTACTCGATGGGCGTCTTGGGGTGAATCGGGGCCTTGAGGACCTTGGCTGCCTGGCTGAGCGCGACGAGGGTGATGTCTTCATGGGACGCGTACGCCAGGAACGCTTTAACCGCGCTCAGACGCAACATGACGGTCTTGGGCGAGTAGCGCCGCTGATCGGTCATCCAGGTCAGCCATCCTTTCAGGTGCTGGCGATCGAAGTGGTCGAAACTGACGCGGTCGCGTTCCACATGCTCGGTCTCGGTGAGGTAGCCCAGGAAGCACTCCAGGCTGATCCGGTACGCCTCAATCGTTGTCGGCGAGAGTCCCCTGGTCTTGGGCATGTAGGCGTGCAGGTAGTCACGGGCGAATCTGAAGAAGTCCGGGGCGTCGGTTCTCGGGTCGCGTCTCATTCGAATCCCACCTCCGGCAGCAGTGACTGGCTCTTCCGGGTGATCTGGGCGTAGGCGTCCATGAAGTCGGGAGAGGTGTGAATGTAGTAGTAGGTGCTGTCAAAGGTCGCGTGGCCCATATAGCGGGACAGGTAAGGCAGCATCGCGGCGACATCTTTGCCCTGCCTCATCCATCGTTCGATGGCGGCGTAGGCGAAATGGTGCCGGAAGTCGTATGGCCGCGGCTGCTGGCCGCCCGCGGGCCGGGCCAGTCCGGCCTGGTCCCAGATGCGACTAAACATCTTTCCGACTGTTGCCGGGGTGACCTGGTTGCCGGCGGCGGAGACGAAGAACGTCCGACGCGAGGCGAAGTGTGCACGCGATGTTCGATCGCAAGCATTAAGGATCTCGATGACCTGACCGGTCAAAGGCAGTCTGCGGCTACGATTTCCCTTGGACCAGACGATGTCGATATGCCCGCCATCCAGGTCGACCTGCCCGGTCTGCAGGGCACGGGTTTCACCGGTCCTGAGCCCGCACGAGTGCATCAGCGTGAAGAACGCGACCGCCTGCCATCGCCACGGGGACTGCGCCTCGCTCTGTGATGCGGCGGTGAAGAACAACTCGATCTCACGCCGGGTCAACAGGTAGGGGCGAGGAGCAACGAACGGGGCTTTCCAACGGTCGGAGAGCACATAGGCGTCGTTGGCTCCGTTCGCCTTCAGCCACCGTCCGAAGTCGCGGATGTAAGACAGCCACGACCGGTACCGGCCCGAACGTTCCAGCTGAACGCTCACCCATCCTTCGACGGTGTCCTTATCGAACACGGCCCGGTCGTGTTCGCTGCAGTAGCCGTCGAACTTTTTCAGGTACCAGATGCGGGAGGCGCCGCAGAACCCCATGCTCGCCTTGAACGCCAGGTACGCGTCCAGCTCGGTGGCGAACGCGCTAGTGAAACCGTGACTGCTCATGGCCGCACACTTTCAGGAACCGGGAGCACGCATTCGAGCAGACGCTCTCGGTCGACTCTCATATAGAGGTTGGTCGATTCCGGGCTGGCGTGGCCAAGCACGGCCGAGATCGTCGGAAGCGGGACCGCTGCGGCCAGCAGCCGCGACGCGGCGTTGTGGCGCAGGAACCGGGTCCCAGCCTTGACATCGGTCACTCCCGCTTTCCGGAACGTCTCAACGGTCACCCTGTGCACCGACGCATGATCGGCCAGCCGGGTATGCGGGGCCACCGAGCGCAAGAACACGTGATCATCGCCCGAGCCGGGTCGCTCGTCGAGCACATAGTCAGCGAGCTTGCCCATCACCAGCGCCGGCAGCGGCAGGGTCAGCGGGTTACCCGTCTTCTGTTGCACGATCCCGATCGTCTGCCCACGCCAGTCGATATCTCCCATGCGCAGCTCAACGATGTCGCAGGCCCGCAATCCCGTCGTGAGGGCCAGCAGTGTGATCGCCGCGTCCCGGGCACTCACCACCCCCGCCGCG
Source organism: Mycobacterium sp. (assembly GCF_052144515.1). Lineage (GTDB taxonomy): Bacteria > Actinomycetota > Actinomycetes > Mycobacteriales > Mycobacteriaceae > Mycobacterium. Next base: position 2,662 of record NZ_JBKQQD010000076.1, read on the forward strand.
CACGCGCGCAACACCAGCTCCTCGTCGTCATCACCCAGGACAGGGATAATCGCGTGGAAACGTTTAACACCAGCCAGATTCACCGCGTCGACCAAATCGGTACGGCCCGTGAACTTCAGGAACGGGCGAAAGTTCGACACCACCCAAAACAAGGACGACTTCGCCCACCTGCCCAGCAGGGACTCCAAGAACGCCAGAACACTGGCGCCATCGGCGCCGCCGAGCTCAACGATCCCGCGTTCTTCCAGGAACACCAGGTAGTTGCGCGCCACCCGCCCGTACGCAGCTCGCGTGGCCGGCGCCAGACCACGACGACTCATCTCCGCTTCCCAGGCAGCATCCAGCGCAGCGAACTCGCTCACCCCGGGCCGCGGGCCCCCGCCGCCGCGTCCACGAACCGAAAGGTCCACCCGGCCGGTACGCACATACGAGTCGAACACGCCAACCAGACGCCGGTAATCGAACCGGCGCTGCGCGCTGAACCGGCCAGTGCGCGGACTGACCGTCATAGACGCGAATTCAGCGCCCAACCCGACGGAATACACACGCTCCGAGGCGAACTCAGACAGCGCCCTGATCGTCTTCGCGTACTGAGCGATGGTCGACTCCATGTAGCCAGCCGAGCGCAACTCCGCAACAACAACCACGCCGATCTGTATGACCGTCATATCCATAGCCGTCTCCTTCCACAGACGAAGAGATACGACGGACGCTAACCACAGCCCGAAACGTTAAGCCGAGGAATCCGCAAGCAACCCCCGCCACTACAGGCCATCTCCACGAATCCTCGGCTTAACGCAAACCTCGGCATAGTCGGTGTGATGAATCACCCCGCCCAGATCGGCGACGCCGTGGCGGCCCCTGGTCCAGATCGCGTGCTCGACGGCATCCAGGACCAGTTGCGTGGTCATCGAGGTCGAGGTGCGCCAGCCAAGGATGCGCCGGGCGTACGCGTCGGTGACGAACGCGACGTAGACCCATCCCGACCACGTCGACACATAGGTTATGTCGGCGACCCACAACACGTTCGGCGCGAGGGGGCCGAACCGGCGCCCCACTAGATCGTTCGCCCGCGCGGCCGCGGGATCAGCGATTGTGGTGCGCTTGACTTTGCCGCGCCGCACCCCTTGCAGCCCAAGGGCTTTCATCAACCTCTCGACGGTGCAGCGGGCCACCGTGATCCCTTCCCGGTTCAACTGGAGCCACACCTTGCGGGCGCCGTAGACACCGAAATTCTCTGCGTGGACCCGGGCGATGTGCTCGCACAGTTCCGCGTCGCGGCGCCGCGCCGGCGACGGTGCCGATTCCCGGCGGCGGGCGTCGTAATAGGTGGACGGGGCGATCGGGATGCCGTGCGCACTGAGCACCCGGCAAATCGGCGCGACCCCGAACCGGCCGGCGTGACCGTCGATGTACTCCACGATCAGCCGAGTCGGCGGTCGAGCTCCGCCGCGGCGAAAAACGCCGACGCTGTCTTCAAGATGTCATTGGCCAGCCGGAGCTGCTTCACCTCGGCGCGCAGCCGCCGCAACTCGGCGGCCTCCGCGCTGGTGACACCGGGACGCCGCCCGGCATCCACCTGCGCCTTGCGGACCCAGTTCAGCACGGTTTGCGGGGTGCCAATGCCCAGCTTATCGGCCACGGACTGCGCCGCGGCCCAGTCCGAGGTGTACTCACCCCGCACCTCGGCGACCATACGGATCGCACGCTCACGCAACTCGGGCGGATAGTTGTTTGACGGCTTCGATGATGACATGACGTTCACTCTCACTCTCAAAAGAAGTGAAGTGTCCGGACACGCCGGGGCGATTCAACAACGGCCTTGTCGACGTCTTCGACAGTGGCGAACCCGGCCTCTACCATCCGGATCGCCGACAGCAGGTAAGGAATCAGTAGCGCGTTCACCACAAAGCCGGACCGGTCGGAGCAGCGCACCACCTGTTTCCCGAGCACCACACCGGCAAACTCCTCGGTGCGGGCGGCGGCGGCTTCGTCGGTGACGAGCGTGCTGACCAACTCGACCAGGGGTAGCACCGGGACCGGATTGAAGAAGTGCAAGCCCAGCACGCGCTGTGGGTTCTTGGTGGCCGCGGCGATCTTCATGATCGGGATGCTGGAGGTGTTCGACGCGAGCACTGCGTCGGGATCGGTGACGACTTGGTCGAGCTCCGCGAAGATCTCGGCCTTGATGGCCTCATCCTCGACAATGCCCTCGATCACCAATTGCCGGTCGGCCAGGTCATTCAGGTCTGTGGTGAAGGTCAGCTTGGCGAGCGCGCGGTCGCGCTCACGCTCGGTCACCTTGCCTGCGCTGACGCCACGCTCCAACGACTTCACGATGCGGTTGCGTCCCGCGGTGATCAGCGCTTCGGTCGGCTCGAACACCGTCACGCCCACACCGGCGCGGACGGAGACCTCGGCGATACCGGACCCCATCTGCCCGGCCCCGACGACCCCAACCCGCTGGATCGCTGCGTCGCTCACTGTTCTCCCCGGTCGTATCTTCGTGCACCGCAATAGGCCCCGCCCAGGTTGGCTGGGCGGGGCCTGTGCTGTCAACTTCTCCCAAGTGACCTACGTCACCGGTTTCACGTCTCAGTGAAACCTGTCAGTGACTCAATCCCACGGTTTCACTTCGTCTTCGCGGGCAAGGGTGGCGTCCCAGGAGCGGTGTAAATTTGGCCTGACGTAGGTTCCGCTCGCTTGCTCCATGATCTTATGCGGTGGCGCTGACAGGTTTGGTTGGCGCCAGGCTGGTTTCGGTGTGATTTTCCGAATTCCTTTGCGGCAGTTCGGCTGGTGGGTCGTGCAGTGCGCGGCGCAGGTCGGCCAGCAGCCGCAGCCCGGCCGGGGTCATGGTGAACCCGCGCCATCCGGCCGAAGCGCGGTCGAGTACCGCCCACACCAGTTTGAGGCAGGAGTGCTCGCCGGGCAGCCGGCCGATCACCTTGACCCGGCGGCGGGTCTCGCCGAAGGTGCGCTCGATGAAGTTCGAATGCCGCACGCGGGTCCAATGCTCGCGCGGAAGCCGGAGATAGACCGTTAGCGATTCACGGTCATCGAGCAGGCAGCGCACCGCCGCCGGGTAGGAGTCCCGCCAGCGCTTGGCGAACGCCTCGATCCTGTTCTGGGCGAGTTTGACCGCGTCGATGCCGGGTTCGACGTCCTCAGGCAGATCGAAGATCGCCCAGTAATCGGCTTTGACGTCCGCCTGCGCATTTTTAGGCACCTTGGCCAAGATGTTGCGGGCGCGATGAATCAGGCAGCGCTGCCGCAACGCCGCGCCCATGGTGCGCTCGACCGCGCCGATCAGCCCGGGTGCGCCGTCGCTGATCACCAGCAGCGGACACGCCAGGCCGCGTTCGCCGAGCCCGGTCAAGAAACCTTCCCAGGCGTCACCGGACTCCGACGAGGCCGCATCGAGCCCGACGAACACCGGTTTGCCGTCGGTGTCGATACCCCACGCTGCCAGTACCGGCTCGGCCGACGCGTTCGCGTGGTACTTAAAGTGCGACCCGTCCAGGAACAGGTAATCCAGCTCGACGTCGTCGAGGCGGCGGGCGCTCCATTGCTCGAACTGGGTCTTGATCTCCTCGCATATCCGCGACACCGTCGACTTCGACACCGCGGCGGCCTCGCCGAGCGCTTCGACCAGGGTGGCCTCCACGTCGCGGACCGACAGGCCGCGCACGAACCCGGCGATCACCAGCGACTCTAGACGGTATGGGAAGGCTGGGGCCTCACTGCATGTGAACGTGGGTTGCCGACAGGAATCAGGTCCTGGCCGGTAGAGCCACAAGATGTAGGAGGCCCCAGTGAAACGTCATCGTACGAGCCAATCTGACCTTGCGGTCGCCCTGTGGGGGTGAAAATTGTGTGGTGGTCGCCTGTCGACGCCGTCTAACACTGTGGTCCTGCGAGGCCGTGTATCGAGCCGGGCGTCGGATGTCGC
>NZ_JBKQQD010000077.1:0-2681 GCF_052144515.1 Mycobacterium sp.
ATTAGGTCGATAGGTGGTGCCCCGTCCCGGCGAGATTCCGCACGCGCATCATTCGTGAAGGTGCCAGTCGTGATCAGCAGACCCTTCTCGCCCCGACCCGCCATGGCACCACGAAAGTCTCTCACCGCAGATGCGCCGACACTTCCCGAGTAACGCTTGCACTGGAAAAAGACCGGAAAGCTCAGGAGCGAGATCTGGTAGACCCCGCGACCATCGATGCCGCCGTCACCACTTCGACCGGTAACCACAGGGCTGGATACTCCCGCCTCTCGCAAGAGCCGCTGAGCCAGTCGCTCAAAGGCATCCGGCGACATATTGAGCAATGCGCCTAGAAGAGCGTCTTTCCACTTGGCCTCTGCTTCGGCTTCGGCTTGATCAATCTCATTGTCCAGGTTGGACTCTGCTTTCTTCTTCTTCGGTCCTTTCTTAGGGCGGGTGCGATTGTATTCCGCTCGCATTGGTTCGATTTGATCCTCGGTCACCGTTTCGCCGAGTTCTGTAACTGACCACACGCCACGTTGGCTGTTCGTCAGCAGCCCCATGGCCTTGAGATATGTCCGGGTCCACGCTAACCGGTATTGGACCTCAGTCATCGGCCCATCGCCGTGGAGCACACCCTGGACGTCGGGTGAGATGTTCTCCCGGTCGATGACGGCTGCCTCAAGTTCGGCGATGGAGGCGGAACCTCCGAGAGCGATGACAGCCTGCAGGGTAGGCCAGAGGAAGAAGGGATATGGAGGCACTTCCACTCTCATGGGTATAAGCATGCCAAGCGACTAGAAAAAAGTAAGCACCAAGGTCGGTGATACTGATCTGGTGGAACCTTTCCTGCCCCCGTCGTCGACTAGCACTAATCCGGTGGCTCGCCCGAGTCGGGTACCGGATCTTGCCAGTCGTCTGGCGGCTCGATCCGGGCTTTGATGCCCGCATGGGTTTCGAGCAGGTACAGGAGGTGGGTGCCGTCGAACAGTTCGATCGGTTTGCCCGCAGCGAATTCGTAGGATGCTTTGCCGTATTGGCTTGTCGTGACGAGTATGCCCTTCGATGCGCCCTCGTTCTGGAGTGTGCCGAAGAGGTCGCGGACGGCCGAGACTCCGACGGTGTGTTTGTAGCGTTTGGCTTGGATGACGACTTTGCCGCCCAAGATGGGATCGGTGTTGTAGGCGACGCAGTCGACACCGCCGTCCCTGGACGGTCGGGTCTGCCTGGTGTCTAGGCCAATCTTGTCGAACAGGTTCTGGATGAGCGACTCGAATTGTTGCGGCGTGAGTTCCATGAGGTTGGGCCGATCATCCAGAGCGCCAAGGGTTTCGGTTTCGGTGATGAATCTTGGGTCCACCATTGAGAACTCCAGCACGGGACGGACGGGTGCCAACTCCGTGGGGCTCGTGGAAATTCCGGCGTTCAGGTGCTTGAGGCAGGCAGCGGGGTCAACCTGGTCGAGGTTGATCTCGGTGAAGGTGTCTCGGGTGGTCCGGACAGTGATTAGGCATGGCCGAGTTCGTTTTCCGGTGCGCGGATCTATCGTGTCGACAACGCCGTTGAAGACGACGACGTCGATGTGCTGCTTTGTGTCGACTCGGAAGATGTGCGCGAGACACAGAAGCGTTAATTGCGCGATTGCGCTGGCATATAGTCCTTTCACTTGTGGCGCTGGCCGCGCAGTCTCGACGACCTTGTCCTGGCTCTTCACGTAGCGGTATGACTTTGTCTTCGGGACGACGTCACCCGCCGGTAGTTCGTACTCGACCACTAATTGGCGTGATTGCGGTGAGTAGGCGAGTCTAGCTTTTCGTTTAATGCCAGCGGGAAGTTGCGTTTTCTTCAGCGTTAATTCAATGCACTCAGTGATGCCTTTCGGGTCTCCCGCGAGATAGAGACCGGTTGGCTTCGCTTGCGGCCGGTTTCGTAGTCCGTCGTGAAGGAGGTCGTTGAGGCGGTGGACTTGCGACTCGATCTTCTTGTTCTGTGCGGCCACCTGCTTATCGATCCCGTCAATGTTGGCGATGCGGCTGTCGAGCGTGGTGCCTTTTGGCCACGTCGAAAGCTGCCATTTACGACGTTTCTCCGCGGCCTGACGCTGCCGCTCCGCCTCTGCGGCCGCGACCTGACGCTGCCGCTGCGCCTCTGCGGCCGCCCACTCCGCGGCCTGACGCTGCCGCTCCGCCTCTGCGGCCGCGGCCTGACGCTGCCGCTCCGCCTCTGCGGCCGCGGCCTGACGCTGCCGCTGCGCCTCTGCGGCCGCGACCTGACGCTGCCGCTCCGCCTCTGCGGCCGCGACCTGACGCTGCCGCTCCGCGACCTGACGCTGCCACTCGGCCGCGGCTTCGCGTGAGCGTTTCGTTGAGTGCACCGTTACCCACACCACCCAGGTCACAAAACCGCCGATCAACAACAAGAAGATTAAGAAAAGCACCACGACATCCACACGCAGAAGGCTACGTGTGCGCCACGACACAGCCGGGCGGCCTGGGCGGCGGCGTGGTGCCTGTGCCAGCCGCGCCAGGTGCCCGCCGTGGTGCTGTGAGTGCCCGCTGAGCCGCCAGCGCCGCCACCCTGGTTGCAGGTGGGTGCCGACAGCCGGTCAGTGTCGACACCGGCCAGCACCGGTCAGGGCCGCGCCGGATCGGCCCGCCTGGACAACCAGTGACAGCCGGTGACCAGCTCCCAGCAAAATCCGT
>NZ_JBKQQD010000078.1:0-24085 GCF_052144515.1 Mycobacterium sp.
GCGTGGGCGCTCACGGCACTCCTCACAGCACACCACGCACTCCGGCCAGGTCTTCAACGCCGACAACCACCGGCGACAATGCCCCACGCACACCACATGACTTGACACGACCTACAGCCAGCTAGGCCTCTTCCATCGCCTCGCCGAGCTCCTCGAGGATCCGGTTGTGATGGTTGGCTGCCAATAGGTGTCCGGCGGCGATGACCAAAGCGACTGGCCAATCGATGAGTTCGAGAGCCGCAAGGGCGGCCAGCCCGCCGAAGTAGGCCAGTTGCTCCGGCCGCGGAATCTCGGTCTGGCCGAGCAGTGGCAGGTTTACGACGAAGGTTTCGCCTTCGCGGATCTTTTCCACGGCCTCACTTTGGGACGTTGCCCGCCGAGCCTTCTTTTCCGCCATCATTTGCCTTTCAGTAACGAAGGATTTGCCGTTGTGCCGGATGGTGCGGTCACCGTCGGACGTATGTGGAGGACCGACCAGCAGCAGGCCGATCCGCTGATTTCACCGATTGCCTCGTTCCTGCGTGCTCCGTTGCTGGAACTCTATGCGTTCTTGTGGCGTGTGGGCGTCCTCGAGATCTTGGAGATCCCGGAGATTGGGCGGTCCGAACCGGCGCTTGGTCATCATCAGGGTCGTCGGGTGGCGGGACGGGAGTCAGCCGGGGTGGCTCGGGTGGCTGGGGAGCCGCCGGCAGCTCCCGATCGTCGAAGACACGGCTGAGAACGGCCACGGCGATGGTCGCGACCGCCGCGGGTCCGAGAGCTTCGGCCCAGCCGAGCGGATCGAGCGGTGTGCAGCCGAGGAGCTGACTGACTCCCGGAATGCTGATCAAGATGCCCACGAAGCCGAGTGAGCCCAGCGCGGTGAGCACCACCAGCGGGGCCTGGGACTCCACCAGTGTCTGGCCCAATTCGGTCGCGATCAGCGCGACCAGGGCCACGGTGGATGCGCGTTGCGGCAGCCCAGTGGCTCCCAGCAGTCCCCCCAGCACTCCAGAGCCGCCCGACAGTCCGGGGATTCCCGGCAGTCCGGGAACCCCTGCCAGTCCGGTGGCCCCGGCCATCAGCCATGCCGCCGTGGTCGCCGCTGCCGTCGTAGCGGCGCGGATGGCGACGGCGTTCCACAGCGCGGGTTGATCCACGCCGCGTATTTTGGCGTCCACTTTGCCGCGCGGCTTGCTGACCGCGAGGGCCGCGGCCGGGAACGCGTCGGTCACCGTATTGACCAGCAGCAGCTGGCGGGTGTTCAGCGGCGAAGTCCCGGTGATCGCGCTGCCGATGATCGCGAAGATCACCTCACCGGCATTACCGCCGAGCAGCACTGACACGGCGGCCTGCACCCGTCGCCACAACTGGCGCCCTTCTTCGATGGCCTCCAGCAGCGCGTCGATACGGCCGTCGATCAGCACCACGTCGGCCACCAGGTGGGCCGAGTCGCTGCCGTGCGCGACCACACCGATACCGACCGTGGCCGCCCGAATGGCGGCGGCGTCGTTGGCGCCGTCACCGACCATCGCGGTCCGCACCCCGGCGTTCTCGAGCGTCTGGACAACCTGGACCTTATTCTCCGGGGTCATCCGAGCGAAGATGACCCGCTCGGTGACGACGCGCTCCTGGTCCTTGCGGGAGAGGGAATCCCATTCGGCGCCGGTGATCACCTGCTCGGCGGTCACCGGCAGGCCGAGCTCCTCGGCAATCGCCTTGGCGGTGATCGGGTGATCACCGGTGATCAGCTTGATGCCCACCCCTTGGGACCGCAACGTCGACAGCAGCCCGGCGGATTCCGCGCGCGGCGTGTCGGACAATCCGAGGAATCCGGCCAACGTCAATCCGTTTTTGCAGTACTCGGCGATGTCGTCGGGGTTTTCTTTTATCGCCTGAGCCTGCTTTGCCGTCAGCTTGCGCTGCGCCACCGCGATCACCCGTAATCCGCTGGCGGCCATTTCGGCGACGGTGCTGTCCATGGATTGCACCGCCGTAACGTCGCCGCAGGCGGCCAGCACCACTTCGGGCGCGCCCTTGATGGTCAGCTCGGTTCGCGTCGCCGAAGCCGAGAACGACCTGCCGGAGCGGAACGGCAGGTGAGCGGTGGGGCCCGCGCCGTTCCCCCCGGCGACGGAGGTACCCGCTGCTTCCAAGGCGCTAGCAGCCTCGATAATGGCGACATCGGTCGCGTGCACCTGCGGTCCGCCGTTGGTCATCGGCGCGGCGTGCGCCGCGCAGCGCAACACTTCCGTTTCCGAACGGCCGGCGGCGGGGTGGACCTGCGACACGCGCAGCCGATTCTCGCTGAGCGTTCCGGTCTTGTCGAAGCAGACCACTTCGATACGGCCGAGCGCCTCCACCGAACGCGGAACACGAACCAGCGCACCGAACTTTGTCAATCGTCGGGCCGATGCCGCCTGCGCCAGCGTCGCCACCAGCGGCATTCCTTCGGGGACCGCGGCAACAGCGATGGCGATGGCGCTGGACACCGCGTGCTGCAACGGGGTGCGGCGCAGCAGCCCGAGCGCGCCGACCAATGCGCCGCCGGTAATGCTCACCGGAAGTGCCTGACTCGTCAGTTGGCCGAGCTGATGCTGCAGGCCGATGTCGGAGGACAGCTCGCCGGAGATGAGGTCGGCGGCGCGACGCTGCTGGGTGTCGGCACCCACCGCGGTCACCAGCGCGACCGCCGTACCGGCCACCACCGTGGTCCCGGCGAACAGCATGCAGCGACGTTCGGCGAGCGGGGCCCCGGGCGTCGCTTCGACCTGCTTCTCCACGGACAGCGACTCACCGGTGAGCGTCGATTCGTCGACCTCGACGTCGACCTCCTCGATGAGCCGGGCATCGGCGGGCACCACCTCGTGGGTGCGCACCTCGATGACATCGCCGGGCCGCAGTCGCGACGCGTCGACCTCGGTGTAAGCCCGCTCGCCGTCCGGACCGGTAATCACCTTGCGGGCCGGCGGAGTCTGCTGAGCCAAAAGGTGGGTCAACCGTTTTTCGGCCCGGAGCCGCTGGGCGGCGGCCAGTATCGAGTTCCCGGTCAGTACACTGCCGACCAGCACCGCGTCGATGGGTGAGCCGAGGACCGCGCTGGCCGCCGAGCCGAGTGCCATCACCGGGGTGAGCGGGTCGGACAATTCGGCTCGCACGGCCTTGGCGAGCTGCCAAATCGCCTGCAGGGGTGACTCGCTCGGTTGCGTGTCCGCAGGGACATACCGCACCTCGGAGGCGGCGGGATTGGGCGGAGGCTCAGGCGGTGGGAGGGCCTTAAGCACCTGCTCCACCGACATCGCATGCCATTCGTGCAGAGCGGCCGGGCGTGGTGTGTCGGCATTGAGGATCCCGCGGGCGAGCAGATATCCCGAGAGTAGACCGGCTGCCGCGCCGGAGTTGACCGACTCGGACCCGAGATTGCCGCGGACACCCGGGATCATGAAGAGCGACCCCAAAGCGGTTGCGCCGGCCGCAATGCCGATGCCGCGCTGGGTTGCGGTCTTGGCCGCGGGCAGCGAGTGCAGCACCCGCCAGGCGGCCGCCAGATCCGGCAACAGAAGATCGGCATTCCACGGTGGTGCGCCGTTCTTCGGTTTAATGCCCAGCATCAGGTTTGCACACGAAATCGCTTGCGCGCCAGACGATGACAGTATGGCTACCGTTCGGCCCGCCTGCTGCACATCGGTCACCGCAGCGGCGAGCGCGTCGTCTATGGACTTGTCTGTCCCGCTCTTGATGGGCCGGACGTCGTCGAATGCGTGTCGCAACTCGTCCAGTGACTCGACGTCGACCGAAATCAGTTCCGCCCCGGCCCGGTGCGCCTCGGCGACAACGGCGGAGGCCAGCGGATCGTGTGCGGGCAGGAAAAGCGCCTCGACTCCTGCGTTCGGCCGGCTGCCCGATATCCCGCGCACGGTGCGCCAGCCCGGGCGCAGGCTGTTGTTCTCCAGCATGAGCTGGGCGCGGTTCCACGCCGCCGACAACTCACTGTCGTCGGCTCCGCGGATGCGTGCCACGCGCAGCGTTTCGGTGCACAGAATCCGGGGATCGATGACGATCGCGTCGATCTTGTCCAACCGGCGCAGACTTTCCGGCCGCAACGGCAATACCGCGTGTTGGCCGGCCAGTCCCCGGCCCAGGGTCGCGGCGAATGCCTCGGGCGTGGTCCGGCTGGCTTTGGGGGTGGTTACCTGCACCGCCGTGGCGGCCATGGCCAGGTTGCGGGTGCCAGCACCGATCGCCCCGGCGCTGAGCGCCTGCAACAGCGCGAAACGACCCGCCGCCCGCTCCACGGGTCTCGACGGCTGTGGCCGCGGCACCGTTCTGTCTGGGTGCATACGCGGCTGGTCGGCGTACCGCGCCAGCTCCGGTTCGTGCTGCTCCCAGCTTTGCGCCTGCGCGCGGACTTCGGCGGCTTTCATCGACTGCACGGTGAGCCCCAACGCCAATGACGTCGGTGACTGGGTGAGGGTTTGCGCTGCCGCCGCGGCCAGCGTCAGGACGGTGTCGGTGGTGGGCCCGCCGATCCGGTCCGTGAGCAGACGGCGCAGCCAGGGCTGGTAGTCCACGAAAGCCACGCTCGCGGCGACGGCGGCCGGCAACGGCCGCAGGCCCAGCGCCCGGCCGGTCAGCGCCACGCCTAGCCCGGTCGCGTTGACGGCAACGGTCAATGCCCGGGTCGCCAGCACCACGCCGTCGCCCGGCAGACTTCTGGTGAAGATCGACTCGTCTTTACCTTCGCCGCAACGCTTTTCGGCATCCTCGACTACCCGGCACAGGTCGCGCAGCGAGAGACCCGGATCGTCGATGTCGACGACCGCGCGCGACAGCGGGTGATTCAGGCTGGCCGATGTGACGCCTGGGTGGGCGCGGATCGCGTCGAGCACGACGCGCCCGAGTTCACCGTCTTCACCATCGTCGGGGCCGCCTAGTCCACGCACCTCGATCCAGGCGCGGCTTTCGTTGCGCCAGCAGTTGCGGCTGAGCGTCTCGCGGGAGATGTCGCCGGAAAGCACTTTGGCTGCCTCGCGCAGCGGAAAGGTCGCCACGTCGGCGCCGGCCCCGATGCCAACTTTGGCAACCGAGGCCGCGCTCCTGCCCAGGGTCCCCGCGAAATTTGCCGCGGTGTTTACCGATGCACCAGCCAGGGCGGTGGTTACCTGGAAGCCCGCGGCAAAAGCGCGCAACGGCATACGTCGTATGGATGTGCCGATGGTCAAAAGGTAACAGCGTTGATCAGTTTGTGCTGCGCAACTTCGTGCCGCCCGCTTGCCGGCCGGTAGCCTTCTTGGCGGCCGGTTTGCGTGCGGGTTTCTGCGGTGCGGCTTTTTCTGGCGCCGGATGGCTGGGTACCGGTTTGAGGTCTGCCTTCGCCGGGGCGTCCGGTTTCTGGCTCATCCTGCGCAGCAACAGCGCTCCACCGCCAACGGCCAACAGCACCGGCCATTCGACCAGGCCGGCGACGCCGAGCGCACCAAGGGCCAAGGCGGCTGCCGGGGTGGAGTGGCTGCCCACGCTGACGCCGCGTTTGATGCCTTGCGCGGCTCCGGTCACACCGCCGACAACCCCATTGACCGCCGCGCCGCCGACCGCGCCCGCGGCCTCTGTGGTCACCGTCGCCGCACGACTCACCGTTTTACCCACGCTGCGGACTGTGCCGCCGACGACATTCATGATGACTCCCTGGCCTCGATTCGCTCTCGCTGCAGTCCACTTGCAAACCGCATTGATTACGGGTGTATACCCGCTGAACACAAAGTTAACAGCTGCAACGAAATAGTTCTCGAATATCTAACAAGCGAAAGCCTGCCACGTTGCAAACCCGCATACAACGAGCAGTTGTCGAGAATTTCCGCCGCATAACCCGGGGATAGGCAATTCTGACTTCGGCGAACGGTCGTATCCGTGATTCAGCCACGCCTCAGATCGACCAGCACCGGAGCGTGATCACTGGGGGCCTTGCCCTTGCGCTCCTCGCGGACGATCTGTGCATTGGTCACCCGCGCCGCCAACGCCGGCGACGCGAGGATGAAGTCGATGCGCATGCCCTGTCTCTTCGGGAACCGCAGCTGCGTGTAATCCCAATAGGTGTAGACGCCGGGTCCCGGGGTGAAAGGCCTTACCACATCGGTGAATCGGGCTTCGACGATGGCGTTGAACGCCTTACGTTCCGGCTCGGAGACGTGCGTGGCGCCGGCGAAGAATTCGGTGCTCCAGACGTCCTCGTCGGTCGGGGCGATGTTCCAGTCGCCGACCAGTGCGATCTGCGCTATGGGATCGTCGCGTAGCCAGCCTTCGGACGTATCACGCAGTGCGGCAAGCCAATCCAGCTTGTAGGTGTAGTGCGGGTCGTCGAGGGTGCGGCCGTTGGGCACATAGAGACTCCACACCCGCACGCCACCGCAGGTGGCGCCCAAAGCGCGGGCTTCCGCCGTGGCGGCCACCTCTGGCTTGCTGCTCCAGCTGGGCTGGCCGTCGAAGCCGATCTGCACATCGTCGAGGCCGACCCGGGAGGCGATCGCCACGCCGTTCCACTGATTGAAGCCGACATGGGCGACCTCGTAGCCGAGTTCGAACAGCGGCAGCGCGGGGAACTGGCTATCGGAGCATTTGGTCTCCTGCATCGCCAGCACGTCGACATCGGCGCGCGCAAGCCAATCGGTGACGCGGTCCAGTCGGGTGCGAATCGAATTCACGTTCCAGGTGGCCAGCCGCAGGGTGCCGTGGGGCATGACTGGAGATTATCCAGTCGGTCGGACATAGCGCCTTCGATGGTGCAGCCGGAAACCCAAGGATTCGGCGAGGGCGATCGCGTTCGTGTCGTGGTCGCCGATCCGCACGTAGGCGCGGGTGGCGCCGCGCTGGGCACCCCAGGCCAGCAGTGCTTCGCACGACGGGGCCCCCGGCTCGGCCACCGCACTGATTGCCGACAGGCCCACCCAGCGGGTGCCGTCGGGCGCGTCGCTCACCGCCGCACCGGCGAACTCGCCGGACGACGCGCCAGGGTGACTGTCGTTGTCGAGGGGCGCGTCGCGCACCAGCATGCGCTCTTCACGTTCGGCGGTCAGGCCGGCAGGCACCCGCAGCAATCGGTCGGGGATGGCCAGCCGTGGGGTCAGGCCGCGATCGGCATACCAGGCGACGATCGCCGGAATGGAATCGGTTCGAGCCGAAATATCCAGCGGCACTGCCGAATTAGCTTCGAGTTCGGCGTCCGGCCCGGCCCGGAGCAGCCAGCCGTCCAGCCAGGTCTGTTCCCAGGTTTGTTTCATGCCGGGCCAGGCTGCCGCGGCCGCATGCTCGAGTGCTCGGATCTCGGAGGTGCGCACCGGTGCGTCGGTCAGTATCCGCAGCGCCACCACGTCGGCGGGTGCGCACTCGACCACGGTGCCCGTCTTCGTCCGCACCCGAACCACCGGATCGACGGCCAGCAGGTGGCCTACCGCATCGGTCAGCGGCGGGATCGACCCGGCGTGGCGCCGGTAGCGAACCGTCACCCGTGTTCCGAGGTCCGGCCACGAGACCATCAGTGCCCGAACGGGTCGGGTCCTTCGCCCGGTGTCCACGACAGTCCGGGGACCCCCCAGCCGTGCGACTTTACAGCGCGCTTGGCGGCGCGGGCGTGCCGGCCGATCAGACGGTCCAGGTAGAGAAATCCGTCGAGGTGACCGGTTTCGTGCTGCAGCATCCGGGCGAACAGGCCGGTGCCCTCGATGGCGATCGGACTGCCGTCGGCGTCGAGCCCGGTGACCCGTGCCCACTTGGCCCGGCCGGTGGGGAACGACTCCCCGGGCACCGACAGGCAGCCTTCGTCGTCGTCGCCCTGGTCGGGCATGGTCTCGGGTATTTCGGAGGTTTCCAGGACCGGATTGATGACCACACCGCGGCGCCGGTCGGTCATCCCGCGGTCGTCGGAACAGTCGTAGACGAACAACCGCAGTCCGGATCCGATCTGGTTGGCGGCCAGGCCCACCCCGTGCGCGGCGTCCATGGTGTCGTACATGGTAGCGATCAATCCGGCCAGATCGGCCGGCAGCGAACCGTCGGCGCCGACCTGCACCGGCGTGGTCGGGGTGTGCAAGACCGGATCGCCCACAATGCGAATGGGTACGACTGCCATGGTCGGCTAGCTTAAACTCGCCGACCCTCGAGCTTTCCGGCACACTGTGCACGGGAATCCAACGAAGTCGGCCGACTCGCGGGTCTAGATGAGACCTTGAGGGTTGGGAGCGTGGTTCAATGTTCGCGCGAAACATGCCCCGAACTATCAGTCATTCAAGCAGTTTGAGAATTCGCCGGAAGGGCCCAGGGGAGCGATATGGACAGCGCCATGGCGCGGGCAAATCGAGCGGGGGACGACGCTGACATCGCCGATGGGCTCACCCGCCGTGAACACGACATCCTGGCATTCGAACGTCAGTGGTGGAAATTCGCCGGTGTCAAGGAAGAAGCCATCAAAGAGTTGTTCTCGATGTCGGCGACGCGCTACTACCAGGTGCTCAACGCGCTGGTCGACCGGCCCGAGGCGCTGGCAGCCGATCCCATGCTGGTGAAGCGGCTGCGGCGATTGCGCGCCAGCCGTCAGAAGGCGCGAGCAGCGCGGCGCCTCGGCTTCGAGGTGACCTGACGCCCCGCCCGATCTTGGTAAGGCGCCTTTGCGGGTTTAAGCCCTTTCCTGGCTACAGTGGGCCTCAATGAATGAGCGCGTCCCCGATTCGTCGGGGCTTCCCCTGCGGGCCATGGTGATGGTGCTGCTGTTCCTCGGAATCATCTTCCTGCTGCTCGGGTGGCAGGCCTTGGGCTCCTCCGGGAACTCCGATGACGAGTCGGCTTCGCCGGCGTCGAGTGTGACCTCGACCACGCCAGCGTCTGGGTCGGCCTCAGGGTCGACGAGCGCTAAACCCGCCCCGAACCAGGCCGAGGTCCAGGTGTACAACATCTCGTCGAAAGAGGGCGTTGCCGCGCGCACCAAGGACCAGCTCGCGGCCGCCGGCTTCAAGGTCACCGAAGTCGGGAACCTGGCGGTGCCCGATGTCTCGGCCACCACGGTCTACTACACCGACGCCGACGGTGAGCACGCCACCGCCGATGCCGTAGGCCAGAAGCTGCAAGCGCCAGTCGAGGCGCGCATTCCCGCACTCGCCAGCCAGCCACCCGGCGTCATCGTTCTGGTCGCGGGCTGACACGCTCCCGCGCAAGTCGTTTCGGACGGCAGGTCGCCGGGCTAGGCTCTCGCTATGCCTGAACTTGCCGGTCACCGTAATGTCGCCGCCGCCACCATGTCTTGCGTCGCGCTGCTGAGCGCGTGCTCGTCGCCCCAACACGCATCGACAGTCCCGGGCACCACGCCGGCGATCTGGACCGGATCACCCGCGCCGTCGTCGGCTAAGACCCCGGGGATGGAGGCGGCGCCGGCGACACCACAGAAGAGCATCACCACCCATCTCAAGGCGCCCGACGGCACCCAGGTCGCGATCGCGGAATTCCAGTTCACCAGCAGCCACGCCTCAATCAGGATCGAGACGGTCGCTGTCGGTGTGCTGACACCCGGCTTTCACGGAGTGCACATCCACAAGGTGGGCAAGTGTGAGCCCAACTCCGTCGCGCCGACCGGCGGCGCGCCGGGCGACTTCCTGTCCGCCGGCGGGCACTTCCAAGTGGCCGGGCACGCGGCCGAGCCGGCCAGTGGTGACCTGACCTCGCTCGAGGTGCGCAAAGACGGTACCGGGATACTGGTGACCACCACGGACGCCTTCACCATGGACGACCTGTTGGCCGGCGAGAAGACCGCAATCATCATTCACGCCGGTGCCGACAACTTCGCCAACATTCCGCCGGATCGCTACAACCAGGTCAACGGGGCGCCCGGTCCCGACGAGATGACAATGAGCACCGGTGACGCCGGCAAGCGAGTGGCGTGCGGTGTCATCGGTGCCGGCTAGTTCGCCGGTCAACACGGCAAGCCCCCACATCGACTTCGCCGGCTCACCCCGGCCGACGATCGGGGTGGAATGGGAATTCGCGCTCGTCGACGCTGCCACCCGTGACCTGAGCAACGAAGCCACCGCGGTCATCGCCGAGATCGGCGAAAACCCGCGCGTGCACAAGGAATTGCTGCGCAACACCGTCGAGGTCGTCAGCGGCATTTGCGACTGCGCCGCGGAGGCGATGGACGATCTTCGCGAAACCCTGGGCCCCGCGCGCCAGATCGTCCGGGCTCGGGGGATGGAACTGTTCTCCGCCGGCACCCACCCGTTCGCGCGCTGGTCGACCCAGAAGCTTACCGACGCGCCGCGCTACGCCGAGCTGATCAAGCGCACCCAGTGGTGGGGCCGGCAGATGCTGATCTGGGGAGTCCACGTACACATCGGGATCTCGTCGGCGGCCAAGGTGATGCCGATCATGACGTCCCTGCTCAACTACTACCCGCACATGCTGGCGCTGTCGGCGTCCTCGCCGTGGTGGGGCGGTGAGGACACCGGCTACGCCAGCAACCGGGCGATGATGTTTCAGCAACTGCCCACCGCCGGGCTGCCGTTTCACTTTCAGACCTGGGCGGAGTTCGAAGGCTTCGTCTCCGACCAGAAGAAGACCGGCATCATCGACCATATGAACGAAATCCGTTGGGACATCAGGCCGTCGCCGCATCTGGGCACCCTCGAGGTGCGGATCTGCGACGGGGTGTCCAACCTGCGTGAGCTGAGTGCGCTGGTCGCATTGACGCACTGTCTGGTGGTCGACCTGGACCGTCGGCTGGACGCCGGCGAGACGCTGCCGACCATGCCGCCCTGGCATGTCCAGGAGAACAAGTGGCGCGCCGCCCGCTACGGCCTGGACGCGGTGATCATCCTGGACGCCGACAGCAACGAGCGTCTGGTAACCGACGAGCTGCCCGATCTGCTCACCCGGCTGGAACCGGTGGCGAAGTCGCTGCACTGTTCGGAGGAGCTCGCCGCGGTGTCCGACATTTGCCGCGACGGCGCGTCATACCAGCGGCAGCGGCGGGTCGCCGAGGAACACGACGGCGACCTGCGGGCGGTCGTCGACGCGCTGGTCGGGGAGCTGGAGATCTAACCATGACCGGTTTTTCCGGGGGGCCCGAACCCCTTGCGCTGGCGATGTTTCCGCTGCAGTCGGCGCTGCTGCCCAACGAGGATCTGCCGCTGCGCATCTTCGAGCCGCGCTACAGCGCGCTGGTGCGCGACTGCATCGGCAACGACGACCCTTTCGGGGTTGTGCTGATCTCCCGCGGCCGCGAAGTCGGTGGCGGCGACACGCGATGCGACGTCGGTGTGCTGGCCCGCATCGCCGAATACGCCGAGCTCGGCTCGGGCCGGTACGTGCTGCAGTGCCGGACGGCCGAACGCATTCGGGTCGGCGAGTGGCTGCCGGACGATCCCTACCCGCGCGCCGTCGTGCGGGTCTGGCCCGACGAGCCGGGCGACGCGGTGTCGGCGGACCAAATACTCGAACTGGAAGACCGGGTGATGGCCCTGTTCGAGAGGATCGCGGCCGTCCGTGACGCGCGGCTGCCGAGCCGCGACGCGCTGCTCGGCGCCGACCGCGACACCGGTGACGCCGCAGAGTGGTTGTACACGTTGGCATCTCGGATACCGATCGGCACGGCCGACCGCTATGCCGTGCTGTCGGCATCCTCGGCCGCTGATCGGCTGGCTGCGCTCAGTGAGGCCGTGGACACTGTCACCGAGATGGTCGAGTTTCAGCTGTCCGAGTAGCCGGGAAGCGCAGGAACGCCGGGCTTGGTGAGGGTGAAGCGGCTGACTACGGCACCAATAAAGAACAGCACCGCGGCGACCTGTAGCAACCGGGCGAAACTGGCATCGGTGAGCGTGCCGGCCGCGATCAGCCCCACGCAGGCAACCGAAGTCAGTGCCGACGTCCGGCCTACCGCGTTCTGCATGGCTGCGGCGACTCCGCTGCTGGCCGGCTCGACGGAAGACAGATTCACCGCAGTCAGCGGTGTGCTGGTTAGTACCAGACCAATCGCCAGCACGGTCATCCCGGGCAGCAGATGGGTAAAGATGTTGAACCCATGCGCCGACGGGCGGATGAGCAGCAGTCCGAACCCGGCCAGCACGGGGCCCGTCGTCAGGAAAACCCGGGGTCTGATCCGTGCGGCCAGGCCGCCGACGCGCTTGGCGAACAGAAACGACATGACGGGGGTGGGCAAGGTGACCAAACCCGCCACGGTCGCACAAAAACCGGCGACTTCCTGTGTATAGAGGGAGACGGCAAGAGAGCCCATGGTGAGGGCGCCGTAGATGAACGCGGTAACCAGATTGGCGCCCGCGAAGTCGCGGATCGTGAACAGACCCAGCGGCACCAAGGGGTTTGGGGCGCGGCGCTGCCATGCCACGAACGCCAGTAGTGCCGCGACTCCCACGACCAGCGACGCGACGATGCCGGGGTCGGCCCATCCGTGTTCGCTCGATTCGATGAGCGCGTAGGCGGTGGCGGCCAGCCCGGTCGCCGACAACGCCGCACCGGGGATGTCGACGCGGGCGCGTTGGGCGGGCCGGGGCATGGGGCACAGCCAAAACGTCAACGCGAAACCGATGACCATCGGGACCGCTGACAATGCGTAGATCCACCGCCAGCTCAAAAAGTCGACCGCCAACCCGCCCAGCAACGGACCGAGAGCGAACGCGGTACCCGTCCACGCGGTCCAGGACCCTATGGCCGCGGGACGAGCCGTCCGGTCAAAGACGGAATTGATCAACGCCAGCGACCCGGGACCAAAAACGCCGCACCCAGACCCTGGATGACGCGCGCGGCGATCAGCATGGCGGGCGAGGCCGCGTTGGCCGCCAGCACCGAGCCCGTCCCGAAGGCAACCAGCCCGAACCGCATCACCGGCACTCGCCCGAATAGATCGGAGATGGAACCGCCCGGCAGAATCGCGGCCGCCAGCGCGAGCAGGTAGCCGTCTACGACCCACTGCTGCAGGCACATGCCTCCGCGCAGGTCGCGCGCCGTGGCCGGCAGTGCCAGGTTCACGAGGGTGCTGTCGAGGAAGGCGACCATTGACACCATGATGGCCACCACCATGACCCGGCTGGTCGGCACGGCATCGCGCAATTTCGTGAGCGGTCCCGCTCGGCGCGCCGACGCGGTGAAGACGATCCCGGGAGAAGGCTGTACGGCGATCATCAGGAGACGGGCCGCTCGTCGTTCATCTGTTCTCTCCTAGAAGGCATCCGGGCACCTGCTCGCAGTGAGGTATGCCTAGTGGTTACGAACGAACGAGCCAACGGGTTCGAGTGGCGGCTCTACGGGGGCGGTGAACTCCGTCATCGAGATGGTGGAGTTTGCGCTATCCGACCAGCCGATTCGCGCTCAGCCAAAGACTTTAACGTGCGCAGTTGCTTTCGCATCATCACCAAGTCACCCAGCGCGAGAACACGACCGACCAGCCGAGGGCCTGCGAACGACACGCGCACCTGCAGCCGCGACCCCGCCCCCTCGGGCCGGACCCGATACGTCACGGCCACGCCTTTGGAGCGCAAGGTGATCTGCTCGCCGGCGGCGAACGAGTGGAGCACAAAGAGAGTCATGAACCGCTGCCCGACCGCGAGGTGAACGAGTTCGGGGTCGCATTCCCGAGGACTCCGGCGGCCGAGGTTGTCGAGGATGTCGTAGCTGTAGGGCGCTACGCGTAGCTGACACAGCCAGGCGAAGACGATCGATGGCGGCGCATCGACGCTGATCGCGCGGTCTGCCTGGAGGCCGGTTCGCGGACGAAGCCCGTCGCACGGCAGGCGCGCTGTTTGTTCCGACGGCCTTGCTCCCCAATTCAGCCCGGGTATCACGATACGGCTGCTCCACGTGGATGTACCTGTGCTGCAACGCGTTTCAGTATCTTTCGCACCGTGACCCGGTGTGCGCCTGTGCCGATGACGAGGGCGCGATAGACCTTCCCGTGCATACCCGGAAAGTCGGCCCACGTCCGCGCGCGCAGTCGGGTGCGACCCGGGTCGCCCGGCGCTGTGTCCAACTCGAACACCAACCGGTAGACCGCGAACGGATGCCGGCCCTTCAGCGCGAACCGCTCCGGTGGTCTTGCTTCGTGCAGGACGAAACCCGTAGGCACGGTGGACGGGTCGCGCGGGTCGCGGCACATCACGCGAAGCAGCGCCGACCAGGTTTCTGCGCGATTCGCATCAACGGTTATGGCATGCTCATCGATATAGGGCAATCGTTCCATATAGAAGGAATGTACTAGATCATGGCACCTCCGCGGAAGCACGAAACCGATGTGATCCTCGACGCCGCGCGAGCGCTCGTGCTAGTCGGCGGACCCCGCGCCGCGAGCGTGGCGGCGATCGCGAAAGCCAGCAGGGCGCCCGCCGGCACTCTCTATCACCGCTTCGGCAACCGCAACGGGATCTTGGCGGCGGCGTGGCTGCGCGCGCTCGATCGCTTCCAGGCGCGGGCGCTGGCCGCGGACGGCGAAGCGCCGACGGAGGCCGCGGTCGCGATGGCCGTGGCCGCGATCAGCTTCGCGCGGGAGCTTCCGCAGGACGCCCGGCTGCTGCTGACGATCCGGCCGGGTGATCTGCTCGACGGCGAGCCCGACCCGGGTTTTCAGAAGACCCTTGCCGCCATGAACGCTCCGCTCGTCGAGCGGGTGCACGAGCTGGCCGAGCGCCTGTACGGCAGTCGCGATCGGAGGGCCGTCGACGCTGTGAACAGGGCCGTGGCGGACCTGCCCTATGCCGTTGTCCGGCGCCACGCCCACGACGAGCCGATGCCGGCGTGGCTCGAAGCCGACGTCACGGCGTCGATGCGGGCGATGCTACAGAGCTTTGGCGAAGGCGCGTAGCGACTCCACCTGCATGGGCTCCAGCGACGGGCGCACGGCATCGCGAGCCGCCTCGAGATCGGCGGCAGTCACGTCGGCGGCATCGATGGAGCGCCGCATCGCGGTGAGTGCGGCCTCGCGCAGCAGTGCCACACAGTCGGCGGCGCTGTAACCGTCGAGTTCGGCGGCCACCGCGTCCAAGTTGACATCGGCGCTCAGCGGAATCGATTTCCCTGCGTTACGCAGGATTTCGCGCCGTGCCGCGCCGTCGGGCGGCTCGATGAACACCAGACGTTCCAGCCGGCCCGGACGCAGCAGCGCCGAGTCGATGAGGTCGGGCCGGTTGGTGGCGCCGAGCACCACGACGTCGCGCAGCGGGTCGATGCCGTCGAGCTCGGTCAGCAGAGCGGCCACCACCCGGTCGGTCACGCCCGAGTCGAAGCTCTGCCCCCGCCGCGGCGCCAGCGCGTCCACCTCGTCGAGGAAGATCAGCGACGGGGCGGAGTCCCGGGCCCGTCGAAACAATTCGCGCACAGCCTTCTCTGAAGAGCCGACCCACTTGTCCATCAGCTCAGGGCCTTTGACGGCATGCACGCTCAGCTGCCCGGTGCTGGCCAGCGCGCGCACCACGAATGTCTTGCCGCAACCGGGCGGCCCGTACAACAGCACCCCGCGTGGCGGATCGACACCGAGCCGGGCGAACGTGTCTGGGTGTTGCAACGGCCACAGCACCGCTTCGGTGAGTGCCTGTTTGGCCTCGGCCATGTCGCCGACGTCGTCGAGTGTGACGTTCCCGATCGTCAGTTCCTCGCTGGCCGAGCGGGACAACGGCCGAATGACCGTCAGCGCGCCGACGAGATCGTTCTGGTTCAGCGTCGGTGCTTGGCCCTCGGCGCTGGCGCGCGACGCCGCGCGAAGCGCCGCCTCGCGGATCAGGGCAGCCAGGTCGGCGACGACGAAACCCGGTGTGCGGGCTGCGATCTCATCGAGGTCCAAATCGCCGGTGGGCACCGGTTTGAGCAACGCATCCAACAGCGCCTTGCGGGTGGATGCGTCGGGCAGCGGCAGGCTCAGCTCCCGGTCGCACAGGTCGGGGGCCCGCAGCCGGGCATCGAGCTGGTCGGGTCGCGCGGAGGTGGCGATCAAGGCGACGCCCTCGGTGGCCACGGCGGTGCGCAGCTCACTCAGGACCAGGGCGGCTACCGGCTCGGCGGTGGCCGGCAGCAGGGCGTCGACATCGGTGATCAGCACCACGCCGCCACCGGCGCGAACCTTGTTTACCGCCGAGGCCACGGTTTTGAGCCGGTCTTCGGCGCTTAGCGCGCCAACCTCCGGACCGTCCAGCTCCACCACCCGGCGGCCGTCGCACACCGCCCGCACCAGCGTCACCTTGCCGACGCCGGCCGGACCCGACACCAGCACACCGAGGTTGGCGGCCGCGCCCAATGTCTTCAGTAGGTGCGGTTCGTCGAGGGCCAGCTTGAGCCATTCGGTGAGCTTGGCGGCCTGCGGCTGCGAGCCCTTAAGCTCCTCGACGAAGATCTGTGGGGTAGCGGCGCTGTCCAGTTCGTGCGAGGACGCCCTGGTGCCGGATGGGATACCGATGCCCCAGGTCACCAGCGAGTTGGGCTGCACGCTGACCGGTCCGTCGGGATCGACGCCGGTGACGCTCAGCAGCTCGGAGGTCCAGCTGATCCCGACCGCCGACGCCAGCGCACGAGTGGCGGCCGACGTCGACGTGCCCGGGCCCAGGTCGCGTGGCAACAGGGATACCGCGTCGCCGACCGTCATCACCTTCCCGAGCAACGCCTGTCGCAGGGTGGCCGACGAAACCGATTGAGTGGCAAGCGCAGATCCGCTCAGCGTCACCGATCGTGCGCCGTACACGACGACCGCGCTGACGATCACCGCGGTGCCCTCACGCAGCCCGGCGTTGGACAGCGTCACGTCGTCGAGCAGCACGGTGCCGACGGGGGTGTCCTGGTCGGCCAGGCCGGCCACCGCCGCGGTGGTCCGCGACCCGGTCAGCGATACCGCGTCCCATTCCCGGATGCCCAGGGCGGCAACGGCATTCGGGTGTAACCGGATCACGCCGCGGCGGGAGTCGACCGCAGAGGTATTCAGCCGGGCGGTAAGGGTGAGCTGACCGGGGCCAGTCACAGCCGCCCGCCCGGTTTGCGCAGCCCCAGCCGCGCCATGGACCGGCGGTTCGGTTGCGCCCGCCGGGTTGCCCGGCGCGCCGCGCGACGTTGCCCGGGCTTGTCGTCCCACATCTCAGGGTGGTTGGCCAGCCAGCGCTTGCTGCGCACCGCGAACGGGATGTGGCAGACGTAGGAGATGATGATCACCCAGATCAGGATGTAGGGAGCCAGGACCGCGGCCGCCGCGACGCCCGCCAGTACCGCCAGCAGCGGGGCCGCCAGGTTCGGCGGAATCGCCACGGTGTGCATCTTTTTCATCGGGAGCGTGCTGACCATCAGGATCGACGTCCCGGTGATCCAGACGGCGAGGAACCACAGCGAGGTCCACCAGCCTTCCCCGTGGAACTGAAGTTTGAGTCCCATCAGGCCGATCATGGAAACCGCGCCCGCCGGAGCGGGCATTCCGACGAAGAATTCCTTCGCGTAGGAGGGCTGGGTTTCGTCGTCCTGCAGCGCGTTGTACCGGGCCAGCCGTAGCACGACGCACACCATGTACAGCAGCACCACCGCCCAGCCGACCGGCCACTTCGACAGCAGCGTCACGTAGACCACCAGCGCGGGCGTCACGCCGAAGTTCACCGCGTCGGCCAGCGAGTCGATTTCGGCACCGAGCTGCGACTGGGCGCCCAGGATGCGGGCCACCCGGCCGTCCAGCGCGTCCAGGATGGCCGCCGCGGCGATCAGCGCCATCGCGGGAATCGGCTGGCGCTCGAGGGCGAACTTGATCGACGTCAATCCCGCGCACATCGACAGCACCGTCATCGCGCTCGGCAGGAGTTGCAGGCTCATGGTCCGCCGGCCCCGGGGCTTGTCGATCATGGCAGCTCCGCCAGCACCGTCTCGCCGGCGACCGCACGCTGGCCGACTTTGACGAGCGGCTCGGTGCCCGGTGGCAGGTAGGTGTCGAGCCGGGAGCCGAACCGGATCAGGCCGTAGGTGTCGCCGATCGATAGCTTGTCCCCGACGTGGGCGTCGCACACGATGCGGCGCGCCAGCAGACCGGCTACCTGCACGACTATGACCTCTGAGACCTCAGCGCCGCCGTCCGTCCGGATCCGCAGACTGGTGCGTTCGTTTTCGGTGCTCGCCGCGGCCAGGTCGGCCGATCCGAACCGTCCGGGCCGGTATTGCCTGTCGATCACCTCGCCGCTCACCGGTGCGCGTTGCACGTGGGCGTCCAACAGCGAGAGGAAGATACTGACCCGCGGCAGCGGCGTGTCGCCCATGCCGAGTTCGGCGGGCGGGGCCGCGGCGTCGATCACGCAGATGATGCCGTCGGCGGGCGCGGCGACGGCACCGGGCCGGGCGGGTGGCACCCGCGGGGGATGACGGAAGAAGCCCGCGCAGGCACCAGCCGCCAGCAGGCCCGCGCGGCGCAGCCATCGGTGGTGGCGTCCCACGACCGCAACGGCGAGGCCGGTAGCGATGAACGGCCGTCCGGCGGGGTGAATCGGCGGAATGGTCGAGCGGACCAACTCCAGCATGTGCTGCGGGCCGCCAGTGCGGGGGCGTCTAGCCACGCGGTCATCCTACGGAGCAGTGGGTTAGGTGAGGTCCCAGACCTGCAGCTGGGTTCCGGCCGACACTTCCACGACGTCCTCGGGGATGTCCAGTAACCCGTTGGCGGACGCCAGCCAGCGCAAGTGGTGCGACGCCGGTGGGCCGTAGCTGGTGACGGTGCCAGCGCTTACGTCGAGGATCGCGCGGCGGAACTGCCGTTTGCCGCGCGGCGAGGTCAGCGCCTCGGTCAGCACCGCGGGCCGCCGCGATCGGTACGGATCCGGTAGGCCCATGGCCTTCCGCAGCGCGGGACGGATGAACACTTCGAACGACACCAGCGCACTGACCGGGTTGCCGGGCAGCGTGACGATCGTGGCGCCGGCTCCTTTTGTCCGCAAGCGTCCGATGCCCTGCGGCATCCCCGGCTGCATCGCGACCTTGACGAATTCGACGCCCTGGTCGCCGTCACGGCCGAAGGCATCTTTGACGACCTCGTAGGCACCGGCGCTGACCCCGCCGCTGGTGATGATCAGGTCGGCCCCTGCGGCGTATCGGTCGATGATCGAGCTGAACTGTGCGATGTCATCGCCGGCGGTCGCGGTGGCGATCACGGCCGCGCCCGCGTCGCGAACGGCCCCGGCCAGCATGACCGAGTTCGACTCGTAGATCTGCCCCGGCCGCAGCGGGCTGCCCGGCGTCACCAGCTCCGACCCGGTCGATATCACCAGCACCCGTTGGCGGGGGAGCACCGGCAGCTCGGCCATCCCCAGTGCCGCGGCCAGGCCGAGCGTCGCCGGGGTCACGAGCTGCCCCTTGCGTAGCACGGTGGTGCCGGCGGCGACGTCTTCGCCGGCTAACCGGATGTGCTTGCCGGCCTGGGGGGCCTCACGGATCGCGACCGATTCCCCGCCGCTTTCAAATCCGCCGTCGGTGGCTTCGACCGGCACGATGCCCGTCGCCCCGGCCGGTACCGGCGCGCCGGTCATGATCCGGTGGGCGGTACCGGGTTGCAGGGTGAGTTCGTCGGTGCGCCCGGCGGGAATGTCCTCGGCGACCGGCAGCAGGACCGGGTGTTCGGGTGTGGCGCCAGCGGCGTCCTCGGCACGCACCGCGTAGCCGTCCATCGCGGAGTTGTCGAACACCGGCAGCGATAGCTGGGCGACCACATCGTCGGCAAGGACCAGCCCTTGGGCTTCTGCCAACGGAACCATCGCCGCCGGGCGGGCACGGATCATCTCGGCTACGACACGTTGATGTTCTTCGACGGACCGCACCTGGCCATCTTCCGCCATTGTCCGTCAGACCGGGAACGTGACGCCGGTGAGCTCCTCGGAGACGGCCCAGAGCCGTCGTTGCAGCTTCTCGTCGTGGGACTGCGCGCTGGAGTTGACCAACTTCGGGTGGCCGCGCTGCTCGGCGACACCGCTGGGGCCGTAGTACTGGCCGCCTCGGACGGCCGGGTCGGTGGCGGCCCGTAGCGTCGGCAGGGCGCCCATCGCCGCGCTCTGAAACAGCACCGGTCCGAACACATCGGCCACGGGCTTGATGATCCGCGGCAGATTGCGGGTCAGCTCGGTGTGGGAGCTGCCGGGGTGCGCGGCGACGGCGATCGTGGACTTTTCCGCACCGGGACGCGCACTCAGCCGGCGCTGCAGTTCATAGGTGAACAGCAGGTTGGCCAGCTTGGATTGCCCGTAGGCGGCCACCCGGTCGTAACGGCGCTCCCACTGCAGGTCATCGAAGTGGATCGATGCGCGCAGCCGGTGGCCCATGCTGCTGACGGTCACCACCCGCGACCCGCGCACCGGCAGCAGGTGGTCGAGCAGCAGCCCAGTCAGCGCGAAATGACCGAGATGGTTTGTGCCGAACTGCATTTCGAAGCCGTCCTCGGTGACCTGCTTCGGTGTCAGCATCACCCCGGCGTTGTTGATCAGCAAATCGATGCGCGGGTAGGCCGACCGCAGCGCATCGGCGGCGGTGCGCACCGAGTCCAGCGAGCTCAGGTCGAGTGCCTGCAGTGTG
This sequence comes from Mycobacterium sp., assembly GCF_052144515.1. Lineage (GTDB taxonomy): Bacteria > Actinomycetota > Actinomycetes > Mycobacteriales > Mycobacteriaceae > Mycobacterium. The sequence goes on from NZ_JBKQQD010000078.1 coordinate 20,527, forward strand.
ACGTCAGCGCCCGGGCTGGCCGCGACGATGCGCGACAGGGCGGTGTTGCCCTTCTCCAGATTGCGCACCGCCAGCACGACGTGCGCACCGCGGTAGGCGAGCACCGCCGCGGTGTGGTAGCCGATGCCGGTGTTGGAGCCGGTGACGACGGCGACGCGACCGCTCTGATCCGGGACGTCGGCTTGTTCCCACTTGCGGGTCTCGGTGTTTGAATTCATGGGCCACAACATACTCATCGCGGGCCGCCATCGGGATCAGCGGACGTAGAGTCGAGAACGTGATTACCGGGTTGGCCCACACCGGCGTGTGCGTTCCCGACTGTGAGGCCGCGGTGGCGTTCTACCGCGACGTGTTGGGCCTGCGTGTGCTCTCGCCGCCGTATGTCATGGCCGGTAACGCTCTTCGCGACGACATGGGTGAACTGGTGCCGGATCCCACCATGAAGGCGGCCATCGTCGGATTGCCCGACGACGGTGACCGTGTCTTCGAGGTGATCGAGTACCTCAACGTCGACGGCAGGGAGGCCGACAGGGCCCTGACCGATCACGGGCTCTCGCACGTCGGGCTGATCTGCGCGAACCTCGACGCCACCCGGGCAGAGCTCGAGGCCAAGGGAGTGCGCTTCCTGGTCAGTGGAATCGCCGAAGTCGCGCGCGTGCGCACGGCCTGGTTCGTCGATCCGTGGGGCGTGGTTTTCATCCTGGTGGAGAAAAGCCGGCCCGAGCGGCCGTACTTCGCGCAATGGGGGTGACGCGCGCGAAGGTCGGCGTCATCGGTGCGGGCGCCGGCGGCATCGCGATGGGAATCCAGCTGGCCGACGCCGGATATGACTTCACGATCTTCGACCGCGCCGACGGCTTCGGCGGGACCTGGCGCCACAACACGTTCCCTGGTGCGGCCTGCGATGTCCCGTCGCATCTGTACTCGTACTCTTTCGCGCTCAACCCGCGGTGGAGCAAGACGTATGCGAACAAGCCCGAGATCCTCGCCTACCTCGAGCGGGTGGCCGCCGACCACGAGCTCGGCGCACACCTGCGGCCCAACACCGCGATCACCACGGTGCGGTGGTCGGACAGCACGCGATGTTGGACGCTGTCCACCGACGACGGCCGCGAGCACGATTTCGACGTGGTGGTGAGCGCGGTCGGAATGCTCGATGTGCCCCACATCCCCGACATCCCCGGGGCACAGTGGTTTCGGGGCCGGCAATTCCATTCGTCGCGTTGGGATCACAGCAAATCGACGGCGGGGGAGCGGGTGGCGTCCATCGGTACGGGCGCCAGCGCGATCCAATACGTTCCCGCGATCGCCCCAAAAACCTCGCAGCTCACGGTGTTTCAGCGGACCCCGATCTGGATCGCGCCCCGGTTCGACTTCCCGTTCACCCCCGAGCAGCACGAGCTTTTCGAACGCGACCCGACCGCGGCGCAAAAGCTACGCGACGAGGCCTTCGACGCCTACGAGTCAGCCAGCTTCGACGTCGACGCCCAACAGACCCACGACGCGACCGAACTCGCGCGCAGTTACCTGATGCGCAAGGTGGCCGACCCCGAGTTGCGGGCCAAGCTGACGCCGGACTATCCGGCCGGCTGTAAGCGGCCGCTCATGTCGCGGGATTGGTACCCCACCTTCGCTCTGCCGCACGTGAAGCTGGAAACGACCGCAATCGCCGAGCTGACCGAATCGGGGGTGCGCACGGTCGACGGTGTCGAACACCGCGTCGACACCGTCATCTACGGCACCGGGTTCACGGCCGCCGACTACCTGTCGAGCATCGATGTATACGGAATCGGCGGCCGTCGCCTTCGCGACGACTGGAGCGACGGCGCGGAGGCCTACCTCGGCACGCTGGTCACCGGGTATCCCAATTTCTTTATGCTGTATGGCCCCAACACGAACGGGGTCAATTCGATCATCTACATCCACGAGGCGCAGACGACCTTCATCCGCCACATCCTCGACGCGATGGGCAGCCGCGGAGCCCGCACCATCGAGGTGACGGCCGATGCGCAGCGGCGCTACAACGACGAGATCCAGGCCGCGATGCACGGCAAGGTCTGGCTCGCCTGCGCCAACTACTTCCGCCATCCCAGTGGCAAGGTGGTGACCCAATTGCCCTACAGCGGCAAGACCTTCTTCGAACGCACCCGCACGCCGGTCGAAGCTGATTATCGCTTCAGGTAGACCCATCCGCCCGCCGCGTCGATCGTTCGACCGCTGATGTAGGACGCGGCCGGAGACACCGGCAACATGGCCGTCGAAGATGCCGCCGGGTAAACGCGGCCCCGCTCGGGAACCGTCCGCGCGGCAAGGCTTTTAGCCGAAATCGGTGACTGCCGCGCCCGCTTCCCCAGCCCCGAAGCACTGATCAGCCTGGCCGGCATGGCGCCCTCCACCCGACAGTCCGGCAAGACCCACATCGTCGGATTCCGCTGGTCGTGTGACAAGAACCTGCGCGACGCCGTCTGCGACTTCGCCAACGACTCCCGTCACGCCAACCCCTGGGCCGCCGACATCTACAACCGCGCCATCGCCCGCAACAAGAAACACCCACACGCCGTACGCATCCTCGCCCGCGCCTGGCTCTACGTCATCTGGCACTGCTGGCAAAACAACACCGCCTACGACCCCGCCAACCACCTAGCCCTCCAAGCCCTCCTAAAACACAACACCAACCACCCGCGGCTTGACACAGGGCAACTCAGAGGTGGGCAAAACGAACACCGTGCGCCGAAGAGGCCACTGTGGCACGTGTGACACGACACCGCGGGGACGCCCATCGACACCGGGTTTCCTTGCACTCGGCATAGGCGAGTGCTAAGAATGACGTTGGCACTCGCGACCGGTGAGTGCTAGGTCGGGACGGTGAGACCGAGCCCCTAGACAGCTGTGGTCGTCCGTCGCGGGCACTGCGCCCGGCCAGAACGCGTCATCCCCAATCCGGAGGAATCACTTCGCAATGGCCAAGCAAATTGCGTACGACGAAGAGGCCCGCCGCGGCCTCGAGCGGGGCCTGAACGCCCTCGCCGACGCGGTACGGGTGACGTTGGGTCCCAAGGGCCGCAACGTCGTCCTGGAGAAGAAGTGGGGCGCCCCCACGATCACCAACGATGGTGTGTCCATCGCCAAGGAGATCGAGCTGGAGGACCCGTACGAGAAGATCGGCGCCGAGCTGGTCAAGGAAGTCGCCAAGAAGACCGACGACGTCGCCGGTGACGGCACGACGACGGCCACCGTGCTGGCCCAGGCGCTGGTCAAGGAGGGTCTGCGCAACGTCGCGGCCGGTGCCAACCCGCTGGCTCTGAAGCGCGGTATCGAGAAGGCCGTCGAGAAGATCACCGAGACCCTGCTCAAGTCGGCCAAGGATGTCGAGACCAAGGAGCAGATCGCTGCCACCGCGGCCATCTCCGCGGGCGACCAGTCGATCGGCGCCCTGATCGCCGAGGCGATGGACAAGGTCGGCAACGAGGGCGTCATCACCGTCGAGGAGTCCAACACCTTCGGCCTGCAGCTCGAGCTCACCGAGGGCATGCGGTTCGACAAGGGCTACATCTCGGGC
>NZ_JBKQQD010000079.1:0-31531 GCF_052144515.1 Mycobacterium sp.
CGCGGTCGGACTTCAGCTGTGTTTCGTAGGCCACGGTCCGGATCAGCGGGTGGTGGAAGGCGTACTCGGCGTGCGGGGTGAACCGCACCTGGTCGACGAGTTCGGCAGCGATCAACTCGCCCATCTCGGCCTCACCATCGAGCAACGCCAACTGCTCTGCGCCAAACCGCAATCCGATCACCGCGGCGGCATTCAGAGTCTGCTTGGCGGCGAGGGCGAGCCGGTCGATACGGGCGGCGATGGTGGCCTGCAGGGTCGCCGGCACGCCGGCATCGGCATGCTCGACCTGGCAGACATACTTACCACGGGCTCCGGTCAGCACACCACGCTCGGCCAGATCGCGCACCATCTCCTCGACGAAAAACGGATTACCGGCGGCCCTCTCGGCGATCATGGTGGCCAACCCGCCGACCGAGGAGTCCGGCCCCAGCAGCCCGGCAACCAGTGCCGCGATCTCCGAATCGCTCAGCGGCGCCAGCGCGATGCTCTGAGCACCGGGCACCCGGCTCAGTGCGCCCCGGTATTCGGGGCGGTAGCTGATCAGCACCAGCGAGTGCGTCTGCGGGACCACCGCCACAAAGTCGGCAACCAGGGATTCGCTGACCTCGTCGATCCAATGCGCGTCCTCAACGACGTAGACCGCCGGGGCTTCGCGGGCCAACGAGGCGGCGTTCACCAGCGCGGTCAACCGCCGCCGGCGGGCATCCGGATCGACCTTGGCCAGCGCCACCTCGGGGTCGGCGATGCCCAGCAAGTCCTCCAACAGCAGCACGTCCTCGGGGTCGGCATCAGGGAATTGAGCCCGCACCCCCGCACGAGCGGCCGCATTGTCGAGGCCGCGCACGCCGGTGGCGGCGCGCAGCAGCCGCGCCACGACGCGGAAGGGAATGTCGCTGGCGTGTGATTCGCAGAAGGCGGTAAACACCTCGACACCCCGGGCTGCTGCCATTGCGGTGACCTCGCGCGCCAGCCGGCTCTTGCCGATGCCCGGTGATCCCACCACGCCGACCACCGCGCCGTGGCCGTCGATGGCGCGGTCCAACAAGCCCTCGACCGCGGCCATCTCCCAGCCACGGCCGACCAGATTCGACTCGGCACGCCCGACGGCGCGATGCCCGTCGCCCAGGCCCAGCAGCCGACGGGCGGGCACCGGCGCCTCGGCACCCTTGATCCGAACCAACTCCAACTCACCCAGACTCGCCGCGCCCTCAACCAGCCGCGCCGTCGACGCGCTGAGCATCACCCCACCCGGCGGGGCCACCGACTCCATCCGCTGCGCCATCCCGACCTGCTCACCCACGGCGGCGTAGCCAAACTGGCCCGAACCAAACCCACCGGCGATCACCTCCCCCGAGTTCAGCCCGACCCGCAACCGCAGATCGATACCGTCGCGCTCACGCACATCGACGGCAAGCCGCGTCGCCTCCTCCTGAACGCCCAAGGCCGCCAGACAGGCCCGAACAGCGTGGTCCTCCAACGCCATTGGTGCGCCGAACACCGCCATGATCCCATCGCCCGTCCACTGTGCGACCGTGCTGCCGTACCGCTGCACCACCGCCGCACAGCGGTCGGCGAGGTCGGCCATGATCTCGCGCAACCGCTCCGCACCCACCGCCGCGGCGATGTCCATCGAATGCACGACGTCGGCGAACAGCACCGTGACCTGCTTGTACTCGGCATGGGTATCGTGCGCCGTGACCGCCGCACCGCACTCATTACAGAACTTCGAGTTCGGCGGCAGCTCGGTACCGCACGACCCGCACACCAAGGCTGCCGCCGTCATCTCACGCGACCAGCCGCTGTCGTTCACGTCACTATCGTGTCACCGTTGGCCGGCCAGCATGTGCGATATCGCAGCCGCGATCCCGCCGCGGCGGGCGAACAAACGGGCATGATCAGAGGGTGCGATAAGCGCCAGCTTCTGCGGTGATCGCACGTAGGCTTTTGAGGTGCGCTTGAAATCAGTAAACAAATTCCTCACAACATGCTTCTGGTCGCTTCTGGTCGCTTCTGCTGGTCGCTTCGGTCAGCCGACGGCGACGGACGTACCGAGTTCTGCATGGTGATGGACGGGAGCGCTTCGGCGACCGCGCCAGCGCCGACGGTCGGGGCACTGGTGCCTGCCATCGTTGCTACCACGCCTCGCTGAGGGCCACAATCACGAACTCGCTCGTGCGGACTTTGCCTGGCCCCCAGCATGTCCAGTCGATCGAGGTTTCACTGAGATGCCACAGGTCCAGGTCGGCGTCGATTCCGTAGGTTCGCGGCACAACAAGAGTCAGACGAGCTGCGCGACGAGCTGGAACGGGTCCGCGCTAACGCGGCCGCCGCGGCGGCGGCGGCCCACCAACAGCTTTCCGCCGCGCAGGCGCGCGCCGAAGAACGCATCGCCGAGCGGGCAGCTGAACGCGCGGCAGCTCAACAGGAATTGGAGCAGCTGCGCGGCGAGCTGCAACGGGTCCGCCCCGACGCGGCGGCCGAGGTTGCCGCAGCGGACGAAGAAGCCCGCGCCGCGGAGGCGCGCGCCGAACAACGGATCGCCGAGCGGGCGGCCGAACGCGCGGCAGCCCAACACGAACTAGAGGGGGTGCGCGGCGCGCTCGAACGGGTCCGCGCCGACGCGGCCGCCGAGGTCGCCGCGGCGCGCGGGCAGGCCAGTGGTGAGATCGCGGCCGCACATCAGGGCGCCCAAGCCGAGGTTGCCCGGGCGCGCGCCGAAGCCGAGGAGGCCATCGAGCGCGCGCACGCCGCCGATGCCCCACTCACCAGCTCTGCACCCGACCACTCGCCACACCAGCCCACCGGCACTTAGGCTACCCTAACTTCACCGCCTCACCGAACATCACACCTAGTGCACTCAGGTCACGATGTGGTAACGGTAGATGGTTAGGTCGCCTAACTGGGGCAATTTCGTGGCGGACGGCCGTCGCATAACGCCCGGGGCGATGTGAGACTCGATTCATGGTGATTGCCCGGTGATGGGCTTACACAAATTAACCGCCGGAGACGGATACATGTACCTGATCCGGCAGGTCGCCGCCTCCGATTCCACCGAGCGCGGCCGTGCGAGCCTCACCGATTACTACAGCGCCAAAGGCGAAGCCCCCGGTACCTGGATGGGCCGCGGACTAGCCGCGCTAGGCCAGCCCGCCTCCCGCGACGGCGCCGATCCGCTCGTCGCCGAGCTATGGGGGGTACTGCACGGCTCCCAGGTCAGCGAAGACCAAATGAAAGCGCTGTTCGGAGAGGGATTGCACCCCAACGCCGACCGAATCACCCGCCATCTCACCGGAGTTGGTGTCGCCAAAGCCGGCGCGATCGCCGCCGCACGCCTGGGCCGCCCATTTGCGATCAACGACAAAGAAAACCGGTTCATCACACGCTTGCGGGAGGCCTACCGCGACTACAACACCACGGTCGGAAACGACCCCCAAGCGAAGCTATCCCCCGACATCCGGGCCCGGATCCGCACCGCGGTGGGCCGAGAAATGTTCGCCGAAACCTACGCCCGCCCCCCAGCAGATGACCGCGAACTCTCCGGCTTCATCGCCAGCAATTCCCGGGCAGCCACCACCGCCGTGGCCGGCTACGACCTGACGTTCACCCCAGTCAAATCCGTGTCGACTCTGTGGGCCATCGCGCCGCCGCCGATCGCCCGCGCGATCGAGGACTGCCACCATCAAGCCGTAGCCGAAACTCTCGAATTTCTCGAAGAACACGCCGCGTTTTCCCGCATGGGCGCCCACGGTGTCGCCCAAGTCAACACCACCGGATTGATCGCCGCCGCCTTTGATCACCGCGACTCGCGCGCCGGTGACCCTAACCTGCACACCCACCTGGTGATCAGCAACAAGGTGCAAGTCATTGGCGCAGATGGGGTGCCGCGCTGGCTCGCGCTGGATGGTGAGCCGCTGTACAAGGCCAAAGTGTCGGCGTCGGAGTTTTACAACACCCGCAATGAGGCCCTGCTCATCGCGAAACTGCGCGCCCGCTTCGCCGAAGTGCCCACCAAACCAGGCAGACGGCCCGTACGCGAAATCGTCGGCATCCCAGCAGAACTGAATGAAAAATTCTCCTCGCGCAGCGGCGCGATCGAGCATCGCGTCGGGCAGCTGGCCAAACAATTCCAAGTCGCCCACGGCCGCGAACCCACCGTGGTGGAAATGCTTGCGTTGTCCCAGCAAGCGACCCTCGAAACCCGGCAAGCCAAACACGAACCACGCTCGTTGGCCGAGCAGCGCCACGCCTGGCGCACCCAAGCCATCGAAGTCCTCGGCAGCCAGCGCGCGCTGACGAACATGATCGCCGACATCACCAATCAGGCTGTCACCCAACATGTCGCAATCACCGACAGCTGGGTACACGAACAAGCCGCCGCGGTCATCGCCACCGTCTCCGAAGCCCGTGCCACCTGGATGGTTAATCATGTCCGCGCCGAGGCCCAGCGAGTGCTGCGTTACGCTGACCATCCCGGCGGCCCGCAGGTAGCCAACCGCATCGTCGCGGCCGCCCTTTGGCAGCACAGCATTGCGTTGACCACCCACGCAGACACCGAGAAAAACGAGCCAGCGGCGCTGCGTCGCCGCCACGGCTCAAGCGTCTACACCCGCCACGACTCCACCGTCTACACCAGCACCGACATCCTGGCCGCTGAGCGGCGGATGTTGGCCGCCGCAGGGTTGCGCGACGGCCGCACCGTCGATGACACCAGCATCGGTTTGGCGCTGCTGGAATACCAGGCCAACCAGGAACCGGAGCTCAACGCGGGACAACTGGCTCTGGTCCGCGAAATGGCGACCTCCGGTGCCCGCGTCCAGCTCGCGTTGGCGCCCGCAGGCACCGGCAAAACCACCGCGATGGCCACCCTGGCCGCCGCGTGGCGCAACGCCGGCGGCAACGTCATCGGGCTCGCCCCCTCCGCCGGGGCGGCCGAAGTCCTGGGCGAGGATCTGGACGCTCCCACCGACACCATCGCCAAACTCGTGCAGCTCACACAAACCCGCGGCGGGCAACCCGCGCCCGCCGATGACCCGGCCCGAAACTGGTTCAACGCCATCGACTCTGGCACCCTGCTCATCGTCGACGAAGCCGGCATGGCCTCCACTTTAGACCTCGACACCGTGATCGCCCACGCGCTGGCGCGCGGGGCCAGCGTGCGTCTCATCGGCGACGATCAACAGCTCGCCTCCATCTCGGCCGGCGGCATTCTGCGTGATCTCGCCGATCGCCATGAGACCGTCACCCTGAGCACCGTTGTGCGGTTCACCCACCCCGAAACCGGGCCCGCCGAAGCCGCCGCCAGCCTGGCCATCCGCGCCGGTGACCCCTCCGGCATCGGCTTCTACATCGACCACCACCGCGTCCATGTCGGCGCCGACGCCACCGCCGCCGACATGGCCTACCAAGCCTGGGCCGCCGACATCGCCGCGGGCCGCGACTCCATCCTGTTAGCCCCCACCAATCCCCTGGTGGCCGAGCTCAACGAGCGTGCCCGGCTAGACCGTTTGGCCCACACCACAAACCACAACAGCGACCCGGCATCAGCGGCCACTGTCACCCTGGCCGACGGCTTGACCGCCTCGGCCGGAGACTGGATCGCCACCCGCAAAAACGCCCGCTGGCTGCGCACCGCACAACGCGGCAAATGGGTCAAAAACGGGCACCGCTGGATCATCCGCGCCGTGCACAACGACGGCTCGCTGACTGTGGTTCCGCTGCGCGGTCGCGCCACACCGGTACGGCTGCCCGCCCGCTACGTGTCCACCTACACCACCTTGGGCTATGCCAGCACCATCAACGCCGCCCAGGGCATGACCGCAGGCGGACGCGACCTCGAAGGCACCTGCCACACCGTCATTTCCGACCGCCTGAACCGCCGACAGCTCTACGTCGCCGGCACCCGCGGGCGCACCGAGAACCACTTCTACGGTTCCACCGCCGAAGCCGACCCGCACCGCATTCTGGCGCCCAAAGCCACCCACCCACCCACCGCCGTCGACATTCTGTCCGCCATCCTGGCCCGCGACGGAGCCCAACTCTCCGCCCACAGCGCCGCGGCCGCCGAAGCCGACCCGTTCACCCGCCTGCACCGTGCGGCCGCCATGTACGCCGACGCCCTGACCGCCGGCGCCGAACAGCATGCCGGCACTGCGGTCATGTCCCGTATCGACGCCGCAGCAACGGCCTTGGGAGCACACGTCACCGAGGCCCAAGCATGGCCCGTGTTGCGCCGCAACCTTGCCCTGTTGGCCATCGAAGGACACGACCCCGTGGCCGTCCTGCACGACGCGGCCAGCAGCCCGCTTGGCAAGGCCCACGACGCCGCCGCCGTGCTCGACTGGCGCTTACCCACTTCCTCTCCCGCAGGCCCAGAGCAGGTAGGACCGCTGCGCTGGCTGCCCGCCACCCCCGACGTGCTCGCCGACCACCCGCAGTGGGGCCCCTACCTACACCAGCGGGCACAATTAGTCGCCGAGCTGGCCGACCAGGTCCGCGACACCGCCCGCGCCTGGGACCCCAGCACCGCCCCCACGTGGGCGCGCCCACTAGTCGATCAGCGCAGCGCACTCATGGCCGAAATCGCCGTCTTCCGCGCCGCCCATGACGTCGATCCCGCCGACACCCGCATCACCGGACCCGAACAGCGCGCCAACCGCTCGGCCATGGTCCAACAACTCATCCACGCCCGCCTTGACGCCGACCTCACCCGCGCCGGCGCCGACACCGCCCGCTGGCGCCAGCTCGCCGACAACATCGACACCCACATCGTCGACGACCCGTTCTGGCCCCGGCTGGCCACCCACCTCGACGACGCTGCCCGAGTCGGCGCCGACGTCGCCGCACTCCTCGACGAGGCCATCGCCGCGCACGGCCCACTGCCCGCAGAAATGCCCGCCGCGGCCCTGTGGTGGCGCCTTGCCGGCACCCTGGCACCCCCCTCGCTCGAACGCGCCGACACCAAACTGCGGCCACCCTGGACCGCCGAACTGCACCACCTGTTGGGCACCCGAATCGCCGAAGCCATCGTCACCGACCCCGCCTGGCCCGGCCTTGTCGCCGCCGTCGCCGCCTCCGACTGGCCCCCAGCCGAGCTGCTCGCCGCAGCCGCAGACCACCTGCACGACATCGCCGCCACCCAAACGCTGCGCCCCGACGAATACGCCCGCCTGCTCACCTACCGCATCGAACTGCTCACCCACCACGCCGCCAGCATCGACCCCGACATCCCCCACCCCGCCGAACAGGCCGAAACACCGGCTGCCGGTACCGAACCCGACCCACACGCCCGCGACGTCGACCTGCCTGACGATCTGCACGAGCCACCACCAGACCCCTACGACTACCCCTACGGCTTCCTCGAAGACGACCTCGCCGGCCTCGACATCGATGATCTGCCCCGCCAGCGCGTCGCCGCGCCCGGACTCGTCGACGACCTCGACATTCCCGCCCTGCGGGCCCGCCGCGACGCCGCCCAACACCACGCCCAACAACTCGCCGACGCCATCCTGAGCGCAGCCGGCGGGCCCGCCGAACAAGCCGCCGGCCCCCAGCTGGCCGACCTGCACCGCCGCCTCCACGAGCAGCGCCCCTACCAGCAAGCACTCGCCCGCGCCCATACCCTGTGGGTGCACGCCGAAGACACCGCCGAACTACACCACCAGCTTCTTGACCAGCTCTCCGCCGCCGTCACCGCCGCCAACAACCGCGTCGACCACCAGGCCGCCACCCGCTACCAACAACACCGCGATCAGGTCACCGAGCAAACCCAGCGCATCAACACCGCCGTACACACCGCCCGCACCCGCCTAGACACCGCCCGCGCAGAACTGATCGACGCCGCCGGCGGCCTCGACAACATCGTCACCGAACACCACATCCACACCCGGCGCGCGGCCGCCGCGCGCACCGACACCCAGGCCCTCAACGACGCGCGCCGGATCGCACGCGACCTCAACGACCAGTTGTCGCGAGCCGAAGCAGCAGCCGCGCGATCTTTCGCCCAAAACCCCGCGCACAGCTACGATCTGGCCGCCGACCTGCCTCAATTGCGCGCCGAAATCGCCTTCCTCGAGGCCGCCGCCACCACCAGCCCCGCCGCTCTCCACCACCCGCCCGACACGGCCGTGGCCGGCCTCGACGAGACCCACCGCAGGGCAGTGGCAGCCATCACCAGTAGCCCTCAAACCGTGCAGCCACTCCGGATACACGCCGACGCAGACAAGCCCGCGGCGCTGGCCGCGCTGGCAGCCACGGCCCACCACCACAACAGCCGTATTCTTGCCCTGCCTGGCACCCCGGCCGCCGCCGACTACGCCGGCGCCAACCGCTACGCCGACACCACCGCCAACCTCGACGACGCCCGCACCAAACTGGACACCAACCGCTGGAAACTACCGCTGGGCAGCCTGATCGTCGTCGACGACGCAGACCACCTACAGCCAGAACAGCTGCGCTGGCTCACCCAAACCGCCGCGGCCACCAACACCAAACTGGTCCTTATCACCACCGCCGATAGCCGCGACCCGGCTCACACCCTGCTCGCCGTCCTCACCGACAACCTGCCCTCGGCACAACACATCGGCACCGCCGATCCCACCCGCCGCCAGAGCCCCACCGCCATCCAACGCGCCGAACACCACCTCGCCGCCACCAGCGCACCCACCATCACCCGCAACGAAGCCACCCAACTGCTCCAGCGGCGCAACCAACTCATCGACCGGCTCCACGACATCGCCGACACCACAGCCCATATCGACGCCGTAGCCGCCCACCAGCAAAACCTCAACCGCGGCCGCGACCCCGGTACCGGGCTCGAACTCTAACCAGGCCAGAAGTCCGTTGGCGTGGTGCCCTCGAGGTGTTCTTCACCCTCTGTCATGTCGACAGTCCTTCCTGTGTGCTGATCACATCGTGTGTGGCTCCCTTCTGTTGGGCAACTCGACAGAATCGCACAATCTCGGCCGAAATACACGTCAATTTTGCCCGCGTGTCGCCTGCCCGCCCGGCCACCTACACACGCAAGCCGGGTGCCCTACCCCGTTCGTTTGCCCCGCCGCTCCCGGCGGAATCTTTTGGAGCCCGCTGAGGTCCGGACAGCCGTCAAGCTGGCTGCAGCGCCGAAAATTTTCAACAAACGCCGATACGGACAAGCACCACTACGCTGAACACGCGTTCAGGCAGGCCAGCACGTTTTGCGCTGTGTGGACTTGTGGCCAAGAACAAGGGCTACCCTTCCGACCTGACCGACGCCCAGTGGGAGCTGATCGAGCCGCTGGTGCCCACCCCGCAAGGCGGGTGGCCGTCCGGCGATGCATTCGCAGCGCCGGATCGTGGGTTGGGACCGTAAAGTGCCTCCTAGGAGCTCAAATCGATGCGTAGGGTTAGTGGGCAAGTCCCCCCTCGGACACCCCATAACGTGCATCAATCCTCTTGGTGTGCAACGGTTTACGGCTCGCTCTTGAGAAATCCGCCGTCGGACGTAGGCTTGCGGGGAATGAACCGACAAAGCTTTCTCCGGCGGACACCAGCGCGCACATTCCGCGACCGCCATGACGCCGGCCGCGCGCTGGCCGAGGAGCTCACGGCCTACCGCGGCAAGGACAATCTGCTGGTTCTGGGGCTGGCTCGCGGCGGTGTTCCGGTCGGCTGGGAGGTCGCCTCGGCGTTGCACGCCGAACTGGATGCGTTTCTGGTTCGCAAGCTCGGGGTGCCACGGTGGTCCGAGCTCGCGATGGGCGCGGTGGCCAGCGGCGGCGGGGTCGTCATGAACGACACCGTGGTATCAGACTTGCACATCAGCGACGAGCAGGTGCGTGAGGCGATCGAGAGCGAGACGGTCGAGCTCGAGCGGCGCGAGCGCGCCTACCGACGCGGGCGCCCGGTCGCCGACCCGCGCGGCAAGATCGTGATCCTGGTCGACGACGGCATCGCCACCGGTGCCAGCATGTTGGCGGCGGTCCGCGCCCTGCGGGCCGTCAGGACCGACTCGACCCCCGAATCAATAATTGTCGCGGTACCTGTGGGGCCGCAGTCAGCCTGCCGCGAACTCGTCCGGGAAGCCGACGACGTGGTGTGTGCGACGATGCCGGTCGATTTCGACGCCGTCGGGCAGGTCTACGCCGATTTCCACCAGCTCAGCGACGACGAGGTGCGCGAGCTGCTCGCCTAGCTCTCGGAAAGCTCTAAGCGTGGTCGTCGCCGCGGCCTTCGGCGGATACCGCCGATTCCTCGGTCGCCTCGGTGCCGCCTTCTGTTGAGGACTCGTCGTCGGCGACCTCCTCCGGGTAGTCGACGGAGGTGGCCTCGTCGTGTTCGCTGCCTTTGTCCTCGCTGCCTTCGTCCTTGCCGCCCGCGTCGGGTCGCCGGCGTTCCTGTACTGCGTCGATGATCAGCAGCACCACGCCCAGGACGCTGGCCGCGATGCACACCCAGGCCACCAGTTCGTTGCTCGTGACGACCGCGAATACCAGCGCCACCAGCCCAACCAGGGCCAATACCAGCGCAATGATCAACATCGGTCATCCTCCAGCCAACTAGCGAACCGCCAGGTCGAATGTACCGACCTCGAAGCTAGGCGAGTGTGCGGCACAGTTCCGGGCTAGTTATTACCCCGATTGAATTGGTCGAACCCACCCGCATCCGCGCTGGAGTCGACCGGTGCCGCTGATCCGCGCTGGCCGAGCTCCTCGAGCTGAGATTCCAGGTAGGTCTTGAGGCGGGTCCGGTATTCGCGCTCGAACGTGCGCAGCTGCTCGAGGCGGCCTTCCAGCACCGTGCGTTGTTGGTTGATGGTTCCCATGATCTCGGAATGCTTGCGCTCGGCGTCGGCCTGCAGCGCGTCGGCCTTTTCCTGAGCTTGGCGCAACTGGCTCTCGGAGCGGCTTTGCGCGTCGGCCAGCATGGCGTCAGCGCGCTGGCGGGCCTCGGACACCGTGGTCTCCGCGGTGTGCCGAGCCTCACTGACAATCTGGTCGGCGTTCGCGCGGGCATCGGCCAGCATCTTGTCCGAGTCGGCCTTGGCGGTGCCGGTGAGCCGGTCTGCGGTGTCCTGGGCCAAGGCCAGCACCCGAGCGGCCTTCATGGCCTGTTCCTCGTTGGTTCCCGTCGGTGCCGGAGCCGGCGCCGCCACCGGTGCCGCGACCGGCGCCGGCCTGACAGGTTCGGGTTCGGGTTCGGCTTGGAAGGTAGGAATCGCCTGGGTGGGCTGAGCGGAAACACCGCCGCCCCCACCGGCCAGTTCGTTGTCCAACTCCTCGATCCGCTGACGCAGATCGGAGTTCTCTTCGATGAGCCGCGTCAGCTCGTTTTCCAACAAGTCGAGGAAGGCGTCGACCTCGTCTTCGTTATAACCACGCTTGCCGATGGGCGGCTTACTGAACGCCACGTTGTGGACGTCGGCTGGTGTAAGCGGCATTGTTCGTCCCCTCAAGTTCCTGTCAAACGATCTGCAAAGTGTAAAACGCAGTGGTAGCCATCGCGCAACTGGCGTCCATCCTGTCACACCAGACCCGGCGGTTGCCGATTAGGCCAATAAATAAGATCCAATTTCAAACACTGAGGGCAATAAAATCCCAATCCTTAGACTTTTAAAATCGCGCGCATCAAATCGACGCCAAACCGTGGCCGAACCGTCGCCGGTCTCAGGCCGCGGCGCCGAACGCCAATTGCATGCCGATGAACGCAACCAAGAGCAGCACCATGATGGACAGGTCGAAGCGGACCGCGCCGATGGTCAGTTGGGGAATCAGCCGGCGGAGCAGTTTCACCGGCGGGTCGGTGATCGACATGATGATCTCCAGGATCACCACGGTGATACCGCTGGGACGCCAGTCACGGCTGAACGAGCGGATGAACTCTACGACGACCCGAGCGATGAGCAGCAGCCAGAAGATGAACAGCGCAAACCCAAGGATCTGAAAGAACAGCACCAACTAGAGCCCCGACCTAACGATGAGATGACGAAAATTCTCGTCGCCGCCCATACGCGCAGCAATCGCCAGCGTACCGACCCGGGCTACAAAGCGGCTATTGATATGCGTAGAAGCCGGTTTCGGCGATCCGGCGACGCTCCTCGGGAGACACATCGACGTCGGCGGGCGACAGCAGGAACACCTTGGTGGCGACCTTGTCGAACGAGCCGCGCAATGCGAAGGCCAAGCCGGCCGCGAAGTCGACCAGCCGTTTGGCATCGGCGTTGTCCATCGACACCAGGTCCATGATGACCGGGGTGCCGTCGCGGAATCGCTCGCCGATGGTGCGCGCCTCGCTGTAGTCCTTAGGCCGCAGCGTGGTGATCTTCGACAGCGGATGGCCTTCCTCAAACATCATCGCCATCCGGCGCGGGTCCATCGCCAGCGAGCCCCGCGTGGAACCGCGCAACCACGACCCAAGGCGCGGGCGGCTCATGTCGGACCGGTCGAACTCACGGGGCCGGAAGTGCGGTTCCTCGCCATAGCCGCCCCGATAACTGCTGGGCGGCGGATAGTCGGGCTCGCGCATTTCGCCGCGGGCGTCCCGGGGGTCCTCATAGTCGCGCCCGTCGTAGCGGCCGTACCCGTCGTCGAAACGGGCACGCGGGAAACCGCGGGAGGGAGCGCGGTCGTCGTAGTACTCGTCTTCGTAGTCATCCATCGGCGCCATACCGAAGTAGGCCTTCACCTTGTGCAGTGTGCTCATTGCTGTGATCCCCTTCTAAGCCTTTGGGAGTATTGGTGTCTGTGATGAAGGTGTGACTACAGTGACTATTCACGGTGACCGTAGCTGCCGCGGACCCAATAGCGCGGTACCGACACGCACACACGTCGAACCATGTTTGACGGCAGTTTCGAAGTCGTTCGTCATGCCGGCGGACAGTCCGACCGCATTCGGGTGCGATTCCTGCACCCGGCTGTGCTCCGATTGCAGTCGGTCAAAGGCCTGATCGGCGTCCCAATCCAGCGGCGGGATGCCCATCAACCCGACCAGTTCCAGGCACTTCGACTCCTCGACTTGGGCGCAAACCTGATCAACCGCGCCGGGCGTGAGGATGTCGACGCCGCCGCGAGACACGTCGCCATCGAGACTGACCTGGACGTAGACCCGCAGCGGGCCCTCCCGGCTGCCGTCGGCCAGGGCCGTCGCTATGGCGCGATCGAGCGCAGTCACCAACCGCGAGCTGTCGATCGAGTGGGCCGTATGCGCCCACCGCGCGAGCGACCGGGCCTTGTTGCGCTGAATCTGGCCGACCATATGCCAGTGCATGCCCCGCAAGTCCGCTTGCGGGTAAGAAGCTGACAATCGGGTGAGTTCGGCTACCTTCTGCGAAGCTTCCTGCTCCCGCGATTCGCCAACGGACCGACAACCCAATCGGCACAAAATCGCAACATCGGTTGCTGGAAAGAATTTGGTAATGGGGAGCAGTTCAATTTCGCCGACATTGCGACCCGCCGCTTCCGCGGCCGCCGCAAGCCGTGATCGCACCGCCGCCAACGCGTGCGTCAATTCCGATTCGCGGTCTCCTTCGTTGCCCTGTGCGGGCGTTCCAACCGCCATTGCAGTCATTCCATCCAGACCAGCGACGCCAACCGCCCGGTTGGCGCACCCCGGCGATGGCTGAACAGAGCCGGGTCGGCCACCGTGCAGCGCGGATCGACGTCGATAGACGTGACACCCAAATCGCGCAGCTGACAAGCGATTCCGGCCCGAAGGTCGACCCCGGGGGTTCCGGCCGAGGTGGTGGTGCGGCTGCCCGGCAACGCCGCGTCGACCTCGTCGGCCATCGCCGCGGGCACTTCGTAGTTGCGACCGCTGACCGCCGGGCCGAGTAGCACCGAAATGTCGTCGACGTGCGCACCCAGGCGCAGCATCGCCTCCACCGCGCGGGCCACCACGCCCCGCTGGGCCCCGACGCGCCCGGCGTGCACGGCGCCGACCACGCCCACGCGCGCGTCGCCCATCAGCACCGGCACACAGTCGGCCGTCACCACCGCCAACGCCAGTCGGGGCGTGCTGGTCACCAACGCGTCGGTGTCATAGACCGGGGCAGGGCGCGGTTCGTCGACCACCTCGACTCGATCACCGTGGACCTGGTTCATCCAGACCACCCGGTCGGCGCCAAGGCCAATCGCGGCAGCCAACCGGGCGCGGTTTGCGGCCACCGCAGCCGGGTCGTCACCCACATGGTCGCCGAGGTTGAAGGTGTCGAACGGCGGCGCCGAAATGCCCCCCGCCCGCGTAGTAGTCACTCGCCGGATGCGAACGCTCACGTGCCCAGTATCCGGAATCCGCCCGCATCGATTCCCCCAGTGGACCTCAGCGGCGCATGAACGGCGGCACGTCGACGTCGTCGTCATCGCCGCCGATGTTCAGGGTCGAACCGTTGGTGTGAACCGGCACGCTGACGGCGTCGACGGGCTCGAACAGCGTGGAGCTGAGCTTGCCGGCCTTCGCCGACGCGATGGCATGCGCACCAGGCGTTTCCGCTGCGACGGCGCCGCCAGCTCCAATGACGGGCTTGCGACCGGACCCGGTGGCGTCGAAGCCGGCCGCAATGACGGTGACGCGAACCTCGTCACCCAGCGAGTCGTCGATTACGGTGCCGAAGATGATGTTGGCGTCTTGGTGAGCGGCGTCCTGCACCAACGAAGCCGCCTCGTTGATCTCGAACAGGCCCAGGTCGCTGCCGCCGGCGATCGACATCAGCACACCCTGTGCGCCCTCCATGGAGGCTTCCAGCAGCGGCGAGTTGATGGCGATCTCAGCGGCCTTGAGCGAACGCCCTTCCCCGCGGGCCGAGCCGATGCCCATCAGCGCGGTACCGGCACCCGACATGATGCCCTTGACGTCGGCGAAGTCGACGTTGATCAATCCCGGCGTGGTGATCAAGTCGGTGATGCCCTGCACGCCGTTGAGCAGCACCTCGTCGGCGCTGCGGAACGCATCCATCAGGGATACCGCGGCGTCACCCATCTGCAGCAGTCGGTCGTTGGGAATCACGATCAGGGTGTCACAGCTCTCGCGCAGCGCGGCGATGCCGTTTTCAGCCTGGTTGCCGCGCCGCTTACCCTCGAACGAGAACGGACGGGTGACCACCCCGACCGTCAACGCCCCCAGCTTGCGGGCGATGCTGGCGACGACGGGTGCTCCGCCGGTGCCGGTGCCGCCGCCTTCACCGGCGGTGACGAACACCATGTCGGCGCCGCGCAGCAGTTCTTCGATCTCGTCCTTGGCGTCCTCGGCGGCCTTGCGCCCGACCTCTGGGTCGGCGCCGGCGCCAAGCCCTCGGGTGGAGTCACGGCCGACGTCGAGCTTGACGTCGGCATCGCTCATCAACAACGCCTGCGCGTCGGTGTTGATCGCGATGAACTCCACGCCTTTGAGGCCCTGCTCGATCATCCGGTTGACGGCGTTGACGCCGCCGCCACCGATACCCACAACCTTGATGACGGCCAGGTAGTTATGCGGGGGGGTCATCATTCGTCTTCCTCCCTGAGGGGACTCGGTGTGTCCGCTTGCAAACTCTCAACCTCAACCATAGGGTTAGAGTTATGTCAAGTTAATCCGCGTAACCAGAACCGTATGGGTACGACGGGTGCTAACCGTGCAGGCGCGCCGATACGCGGTGCGGGTTTTTTCTGCTTGCTACTTCACGGTCGGCAAGTCGGGGCTGGATATGTCGTAGGTCCGCCCGGGCTGTGTCAGCAACGCGGCCAGCTTCTCGGCCTTCTCGTCGGCGCGGTCGGTGCTCCCCCAGATCACCACCCGACCGTCGCCGAGCGTGAGAGTGATCGACGACACCGACGGGGCCGCGATCCGGCCCACTTGGCCTGCGACCTCGGGGCGCAGGGCGAGCAACACCGCCAAAGCGGCCTTGGTCGCCGGATCGGTCGGCCCGGGATCGGCGACGTCGATGTAGGGCAGCGCCGGCGGCGGCGGAGCGGTCGCGAAGTCGACGCCATCGCGGTCGAACAGGTGCGGTCCGTCCGGAAAATCCTTGACCACCATCGGGACCCGCTCCTCGATGGTGATCCGCAGCGCGGAGGGGTACTGACGCTGCACCCGCGCGCTGGCCACCCGGCGAATGGCCGCCACCCGGTCGGCGACCTGGTTGGTGTTGATCTGCAGCAGCGGCGTCCCCGGCCGCACCTGCGCCGCGTCGAGAACCTCCTCGCGGGTCACCGCCCCGGTCCCGCTCACAACGATGTTGCGCGCCGACATCGCCGGCGTGAAGTAGAGGATGAGCGCGAGCCCGACCCCGACGACGGCCAACAAAACCGTCAACAGCAGCATCTTCAAACCCCGAACGACGCCCCGCGCGACGGGTTTGGGCTCATCGGTGAGGTGTCCCCGGGCCCTGCGCTTGGCCTCGCGGCGAGCCTCCTCGATGGCCATGGCGCGTGCCTGGGCGGCGCGGCGTTCGGCCCGTTCGCGGCGGGCGCGCCGGCGCGGCCCCTCGACTTCGGCTTGATCCGCTTCGGTTTCGCCGTCCTGCGGTTGGGTGAGCAGCGGCTCGGTGATGGCGTTCTCGTCGGCGGTATCGGCGGTATCGGCCAGGTCGGTCGGCTCGCTCACCGCGGCATCGTTGGGCTCGCTCACCGCAACACCCCGGGCCGGCCGGGCGCGCTGCGATTAGCCCGCGCCCGCAGTGCGGTGACGATCTCTGGCCCCAGCATTGTCACGTCGCCGGCGCCCATCGTGACGATGATGTCGCCCGGGCCGGCGGCGGCGGCTACTTCTTCGGCGACAGCCGAGAAATCCCGGATGTAGTGCCGCTGCGCGCTGACGTGTTCGAAGACGCTGGCTCCACTGATACCGGCGAGCGGCTGTTCGCGGGCGCCGTAGACGTCCAGCACGAACACCTCGTCGGCGGCATCCAGCGCGCGACCGAACTCGGCGGCGAAAGCCTTTGTCCGCGAATACAAATGGGGCTGAAACACCACCAGCGAACGACCGCTACCGCTTTGCTCGAGCACCGTGCGGACCGCCGCCAGCGTGGCACTGATCTCGGTGGGGTGGTGCGCGTAGTCGTCGAACACCCGCACCACTGAGTTCGGGGCCTGGCCGTCTCCCGAGGCCCCGACCAGTTCGAACCGGCGACGCACGCCCTCGAAACCGGCCAGCCCGTCGAGCACGTCATCGACCGCGGCACCGACCTCGGCCGCGGCCAGCAACGCGCCCAGCGCATTGAGCGCCATGTGCCGTCCGGGCACCGACAGCCGCATCACCCGTGGGCGTGGTTCTGGGCCTAGTTCCGAGGCTAACTGGATGTGCGCGACGGCTTCGGTGCCCTGCTGCTCCCACGACAGCAGCGTGGCGGCCAATTGATCGGACGGCCCGGACCCGTACCGCAGCACCCGGATGCCCAGCTCCTCGGTGCGCTGGGCCAGTGCGGCGGCGCCGGGGTCATCGGTGCACACCACAAGCGCTCCGCCCGGGGCGAGCCTTTCCACGAAGGAGTCGAACACTCCGACGTAGGCTTCGGCGCTGCCGTAGAAGTCCAGGTGATCGGACTCGATGTTGGTGACCACGGCGACGTTGGGTGTGTATTCCAGCAGCGAGCCGTCGCTTTCGTCGGCCTCGGCGACGAAGCAGTCGCCGCTGCCGTGATGGGCGTTGGTGCCGGCCTCCCCCAACTCACCGCCGACCGCGAAGGAGGGGTCTCGCCCGCAGTGCTGCAGGGCCACGATCAGCATCGACGTCGTCGTCGTCTTGCCGTGGGTGCCGGTGACCATCAGCGTGGTGCGCCCGGCCATAAGCTTGGCCAGCACCACCGGTCGCAATATCACCGGAATGCCGCGGCGCCGGGCCTCGACGAGCTCGGGGTTGGTCTTGGGGATGGCGGCGTGGGTGGTGATGACCGCGGTGGGCCCGCCGGGCAGCAGATCCAACGACGACGCGTCATGTCCGATCCGGATCTCCGCACCCCGGGCCCGCAGCGCGTGCAGGCCGCGCGACTCCTTGGCGTCCGACCCGGACACCAGCCCCTCCCGGTCCAGCAGAATGCGGGCGATGCCCGACATTCCGGCTCCCCCGATGCCCACCATGTGCACCCGGCGCAGCTCGGGCGGCAACTGCTCGACGTTCACGGGCTTCTCCGCAACGCCGCTTTTCTTGCTGTGTCCAGCGCCGCCTGAGCCACCTGGCGCGCAGCCTCGGGATGTCCCACCTGAGCGGCGGCCGCCGTCATCGCGGCCAGCCGGTCCGGGTCGTTGAGCAGCCCGCCGGCCTGCCGCGCCACCAGGTCCGGGGTCAGGTCGGGATCGGCGACGATCATGCCGCCGCCGGCATTGACCACCGGCAGCGCGTTGAGCCGCTGTTCGCCGTTGCCGATCGGCAGCGGCACGTAGATGGCCGGCAGGCCGACGGCCGACACCTCGGCAACAGTCATCGCGCCAGACCGGCAGATCGCCAGGTCGGCGGCGGCGTACGCCAGGTCCATCCGATCCAGGTACGGCACCGCCACATACGGCGGATCGCCAGGGTCGGGTGTGCGCAGTTCGAGGGTGTTCTTGGGCCCGTGGGCATGCAGCACCGCCACGCCCGCGGTGGCCAGGTCGGCGGCCGCCGCCGAGACGGCGCGGTTCAGCGAGACCGCGCCCTGTGAACCGCCGAACACGAGCAAGACCCGGGCGTCATCGGCGAAGCCGAAGTGCTTGCGTGCTTGGGCCCGCAATGCGGCGCGGTCCAGCGCGGTGATGGCCGCCCGGACCGGCACCCCGACCACCTCGGCGCGTCGTAGCCCGGAATCCGGGACCGCGGACAGGATCCGGTCCGCGGTGCGGGCGCCGACGCGGTTGGCTATCCCGGCCCTCGCGTTGGCTTCGTGGATCACCACCGGGATACGCCGACGCACCCCGGGGATCCCCCGGGCGGCGAGATACGCAGGCAACGCCACATACCCGCCGAAACCGACGACGACGTCGGCGTCAACGGCGTCGAGCACCGCCCGGGCCTCCCGCACAGCACGCCATACCCGCGGTGGCAGCCGGGCCAGGTCCCCGTTGGGTTTGCGCGGCAACGGCACCGGCGTGATCAGCTCAAGGTGGTAGCCGCGCTCGGGTACCAGCCGGGTCTCCAGCCCGCGTTTGGTGCCCAAAGCGGTGATCCGGACCTGCGGATCCAGCGCGGACAGCGCGTCGGCGACGGCCATCGCGGGCTCCACATGCCCGGCGGTACCCCCGCCGGCAAGCACGACCGACAGGGTGGAATTGACCGATGACGCGGCACCGGCGGGCGAGGGCCTTGCCCCCTGCCCGCCGGCCGGCTGCCTGATCGTGTCGTTCACCCGTAACGCTGACCTTCCAATGCGCGAACGCGCCCAGTATGACGCTTGCCGGCGTACCGCTGGCCAGATCCATGATGCCTTCCCGGGTGAGCCCGCCGATCGGCCGCTCGGGGTAATGCCTTGCGCTGGGGACGGGCGGGCTTGCCGGCCGGCGGCTTGGCGGACTTCGGGCGGGTCTGCTTGCGATCGCGGAACGCCTCGAGACGACTCGGCACATACGGCTCGGGCAGCGGCAGCCGCAGCACCCGGTTCACCTTGTCGTCGCGCCCGGCTCGCAGCGCGGCCACCGCCTCCGGTTCATGACGAGCCGCGTTCGCCATGATGCCTATCATGAAAAGCGTTGTGGCCGTCGATGTTCCGCCAGCGGAAATCAGCGGCAGCTGCAGCCCGGTGACCGGCAGCATCCCGATCACGTAGCCGATGTTGATGAACGCCTGGCCCAGCACCCAGAACGTGGTGGTGGCGGTCAGCAGTCGCAGAAACGGGTCGGCCGATCGGCGCGCGATGCGCATGCCGGTGTAGGCGAACAGCCCGAACAGCGCGAGCAGCCCCAGCGCGCCGACCAGGCCGAGCTCCTCACCGATGATCGCGAAGATGAAGTCGTTGTGGGCGTTGGGCAGGTAGTTCCATTTGGCGACACCCTGACCGAGGCCGTCGCCGAAAATGCCGCCGTGCGCCAGCGCGAACTTGGCCTGCCGCGCCTGGTAGCCGGTGTCCATCGGGTCGTTTTCCGGGTCCAGCCAGGACCGCACCCGGTCGGACCGGTAGCCCGCCGACATGGCCAAAACCGCCCCGGCGACGAAGACCGCGGCCAGCGAGCTGACGAACACCCGCAGCGGCAGCCCCGCATACCACAACAGGCCGAGCAGGATGATGCCCAGCGACACCGTCTGCCCGAGGTCGGGCTGGGCCACGACCAGCGCCAGGGCGACGACCGCGGCCGGCACCAGAGGAATCAGCATCTCGCGCAGTGAGGCCCGTTCCATCCGGCGGGCGGCCAGCAAATGCGCCCCCCAGATGGCGAACGCGATCTTGGCCAGCTCGGACGGCTGCATCGAAAAGCCGGCGATGACGAACCACTTGCGGGAGCCGTTGGCCAGGTTGCCGATCCCCGGAATCAGCACCAACACCAGCAAGATGATGGTGATCGCGTAGCTGGTAAACGCCATCCGCCGGATGAATCGCACCGACATCCGCATGGACGCGTAGCACCCGATGAGTCCGATGACCGTCCACAAGACCTGCTTGCCGAAAATCACCCACGCGGATCCGTCGGCGCCGTAGGAGCGCACGCCGGAGGCCGACAGCACCATGATCAGACCGAGCGTCGTCAGCAACGCAGACACGGCGATGAGCAGGTGAAACGACGTCATGGGCCGACCCAGCCAGGCACCGAACCGCCTGCGCAGGCCCCCTTCTTCGGTCGTGGCGGGGGCGCCGGCCTGCTCCAAGGCCTGCTCCAGGACCTGCTCCGGATTCTCTGCAGCCGGGGTATCTGAGGTCTCCGGGCTTCCTTTACCCCGGCGCAACAACCGGGTCAGCGCGTTACCCACACCGGCTACCGGATCGCCGCACGCACGGCGGCCGCGAAGGTGTCGCCACGGTCGCCGTACCCGCTGAACTGGTCGAATGATGCACCGGCCGGTGCCAGGAGCACGGTGTCACCGGGTTTGGCCAGGCCACGGGCCGCGGCCACCACGGCGGTCATCACGCGAGCGCCGACCGTCCCACCGAAATCATCAACATTCGCCACTTCAACAACAGAAGCCCCAGGAACATCAGCAGTCGCATGCATCTCAACATCCTCGCCTGTCACAACCTGGACGACGGGGACATCGGGCGCGTGTCGTGATAACGCCTCGGCAACCTGGGTGCGATCTCGGCCGATGAGCACCGCGCCGACCAGCCGGGAAGCGATTCGGGCGACCTCCGCGTCGACGGAGGCGCCCTTCAGCAGACCACCGGCTACCCAGACCACCCGCGGGTAGGCCAGCACCGACGCCTCGGCGGCGTGCGGGTTGGTGGCCTTGGAGTCGTCGACGTAGGTGATGCCATCGGCGACGGCCACCACCTCGGCTCGATGCCGGCCCAGCCGGAACGATGCGATCGCGTCCGCGATCGCGTCGGCGGGCGCCCCGACGCAGCGGGCCAACGCCGCCGCGGCGAGCGTGTCGAGCACTCCGGACGGGCCCGGGACCGGTATCGACGCGGCGGGCATGAGCGCCAGGCCGTCGGCGAAGGCGCGGTCAACCAGTTGGCCGTCCTGCACCCCGAGTTCACCCGCGGCCGGTTCGCCGAGCCGGAAGCCCACCCGCACCGGCGCCGACGCGGTGGCCAGCAGCGCGGCCGCCCGGCGGTCGTCCATCCCGACCACCGCCACCCGGCCATTGAGCACCCGGGCTTTCGCCGCGCTGTATTCGGCCATGCTGGAATGCCAGTCCAGATGGTCTTCTGCGATGTTGAGCACCACCCCCGCCTCGGGCCGCAGCGACGGCGCCCAGTGCAGCTGGAAACTGGACAGCTCGACGGCCAGCAGCTCGGCGGGCTGGTCCAGGACGTCGAGCACCGGGCTGCCGATGTTGCCGCACAGCACGCTGCGCAGTCCGGCGGTCGTCAACATGGCGTGCAGCATCGATGTCGTCGTCGTCTTGCCGTTGGTGCCGGTGACCACCAACCAGCGCCGCGGCGGCCCGTAGCGACCCGCGGCGTCCAGCCGCCAGGCCAACTCCACATCGCCCCAGATGGGCACACCGGCCGCCACGGCCGCCGCCAGCATGGGCGTCGTCGGCTGAAAGCCGGGACTGGTGACCACCAGCGCATAGTCGGAGATTCGTTGTTCGGCGACCGCGGGATCCACGGTCGCGACACCGCTGTCGGCGTACGGGCGAAGCATCGCCGGATCGTCGTCGCAGACGGTCGGGGTCGCGCGGAACCGGGTCAGAGCCGCCAGCACCGCGCGGCCGGTCACCCGGCCTCCGGCGATCAGCACGGGCGCGCCCGGTGCCAGCGGGTCGAGCTCGTCAGGCACCGATCGCGCCCAGCCACTCGCCGTAGAACACGGCCACGCCCAGGCCGCAGGCGATCGCGGTGAGCAGCCAGAAGCGAATGATCACCGTGGTTTCGGCCCAGCCGACCAGCTCGAAGTGGTGGTGGAAGGGCGCCATCCGGAACACCCGGCGCCCGGTCGTGCGGAAGGCCAGGATTTGCAGCACCACCGAGGTGATTTCGGCGACGAACAGCGAGCCCAGCACGACCGCGAGGATCTCGGTGCGGCTGGTCACCGACAACCCCGCGATGATGCCGCCCAGCGCCAGCGAGCCGGTGTCACCCATGAAGATCTTCGCCGGCGCGGCATTCCACCACAAAAAGCCGATGCAGGCGCCCGCCGTCGAGGCGGCGATGAGCGCCAGATCCAGCGGGTCGCGCACGTTGTAGCAGCCCAGGCCCGGCGCGGTGACGCACGCGTTGCGGTATTGCCAGAAGGTGATCAGCACATAGGCGCCGGTGACCATCGCCATGCAGCCGGCGGCAAGCCCGTCCAGGCCGTCGGTGAAGTTGACCGCGTTTGACCAGGCGCTGACGATGACCACGCAGAACAACACGAACAGCGCGGGAGCCAGCGTGACGGTGGCGATCTCACGCACGTAGGACAGGTCCGCGCTGGCCGGCGTCAGGCCGGCGTTGTTACGGAATTGCAGCACCAGCACCCCGAACAGCACGCCGGCGGTGATCTGCCCGACCGTCTTGGCCGTCTTGTTCAACCCGAGGTTCCGTGACCTGCGGAGCTTGATCAGGTCATCGAGGAACCCGACACCGCCGAGCACGGTGGCAAGACCCAGCACCAGCAGACCCGATGCCGACATCCCTTCACCGTGGAACGCCAGGCCGGCCAGGTGAGTGCCCAGGTAGCCCGCCCAGATGCCGGCCAGGATCGCCACCCCACCCATCGACGGCGTGCCGCGTTTCGTATGGTGGCTGGGTGGCCCGTCCTCGCGGATCTGCTGGCCGAATCCCTGCCTGGTGAACAGCCGAATCAGCGCCGGGGTCAACAGGATCGACACGGTCACCGCGATGGCGACGGCGATGAGGATCTGTCTCATGCGCGATCGCTCCCATGATTGGGATCCGCGGCCAGCGCGTCGGCCAGCGCCCCCAGGCCCGCGGCGTTCGACGCCTTGACCAGGACCACGTCACCGGGCCGCAGTTCGGCTCGCAGCAACGCCAGGGCGGCGTCGCCGTCGGCGACGCTAACAGCTTCTGAACCCCACGAGCCCTCCATGACCGCTCCGTGGTGCATGGCGCTCATCGACCTCCCACCTCCCACGACAACGAGTCGAGACACATCTAAGCGCACCGCCAGCCGGCCGATGCGATCGTGCTCGGTTATCGCATCCTCGCCGAGCTCGGCCATCTCACCCAGCACCGCCCAGCTGCGCCGTGGCTTGTCGGGGCCATGGGCGATCCAGGCCAGGGCCTGCAGGCCGGCCCGCATGGAGTCGGGGTTGGCGTTGTACGCGTCGTCGATCACCGTCACACCGTCGGCGCGGGTGGTCACCTGCATGCGGTGCCGCGACACCGGACCCGCCCGGGCCAGCGAGGCCGCCACCTGCTCGATGCCGGCGCCGCATTCCAGCGCGACGGCCGCCGCGCACATGGCGTTGCTGACCTGGTGGTCGCCGTAGACGCCGAGCGAGACCTCAGCGGAGTCGCCTCCGGCGTGCAGGGTGAACGTCGGCCTGGCCAGTTCGTCCAGCGTGACGGGTCCGGCCCAGATATCGCTGGGGCCGGTGCGGCTGACCCGAACCACCCGGGCCCCAGTCACCTTCGTGGCGTCGGCCATCGCCGCCACCGCCGGATCGTCGGCGTTGAGAACCACCACCCCGGATGGCGGAACAGCTTGCGGCAGTTCGGCTTTGGTGCGCGCGATGGCCTCGCGGGAGCCGAACTCGCCCAGATGCGCGGTGCCGACGTTGAGGACCACCCCGATCGCGGGCGGGGCGATCGCCGCCAGCTCGGCGATGTTGCCGGGATGGCGCGCCGACATCTCCAGAACCAGGAAGTCGGTGCTGCGGGTGGCGCGCAACACCGTCCAGGGATGACCCAGCTCGTTGTTGAACGACCCGGGCGGGGCCACCACCTCACCCAGCGGCTCGAGCACGGCTTTCACCAGGTCCTTGGTCGACGTCTTTCCCGACGAGCCGGTGATCCCGATGATCCTCAGCCCGCCGGCCACCAGCTCGGTGGCCACCGCCTTGGCCAGCTTGGCCAGTGCGGTCAGCACCGCCGCACCTGACCCGTCGGGGTCATGCTCAAGCACCCCGGCGCGGCTGTCTCCCGGTTCCGGCGCAACCACGATCGCGGGGACCCCCACCGGCCGGGCAGCCAGCACGGCGGCGGCGCCGGCGGCCACCGCCGACGCTGCGTGGTCATGTCCATCGGAGCGCGCCCCCGGCAGCGCCAAAAACAGCCCGCCCGGGGCGACGGCCCGCGAGTCGAATTCGACGGCCCCGGTGACGTGGCAATCCGCGGCGGCCTCCGGCGAGATATCAGCCAGCGTGCCGCCGACGATCTCGGCGATCCGGGCAACGGTCAGGTCGATCATCGGCGCGCCTTCAGGTCTGCTAGCGCCTGAGCGAGCTCCACCCGGTCATCGAATGGGCGGACGTCGGTAGCACCGCGCTGTCCGGTTTCATGGCCCTTGCCGGCGATCACCACCACGTCACCGGCCTGCGCCCAGCCGACCGCGTGCCTGATCGCCTCGCGCCGGTCGGCGATCTCGACCACCTGCGCTTGGGAGCCGGCTTGGGCGGCTTGGTCTGTGCCCACCAGGATCTCGCGGCGGATCGCTGCCGGATCCTCACTGCGAGGGTTGTCGTCGGTGACCACAACCAGATCCGCCAGCTCGGCGGCGACCTCGCCCATCGGCGCGCGCTTGCCCGGGTCGCGATCACCCCCGGCGCCGAACACCACCGCCAGCCGGCGGCCCGGCTTCAGCAGGGTGTTCAGCACCGCCCGCAGCGCGCCGGGCTTGTGCGCGTAGTCGACCAGCGCAAGGAAATCCTGGCCGGAATCGACTTGTTCCAGTCGCCCGGGCACGCGGGTTTCCCGTAGCCCTGGTGACGCTTGTTCCGGGGACACTCCGACCGCGTCCAGAATCGCCAGTGCGAGAAGACAATTCGCAACGTTATAGCTCCCCGGCAGACGGATGCCGACGCGGTGATGCACGCCCGCGGGATCCACGACGGTGAATTCCTGTCCCCCGGCGCCGATGGCTGTCACATCCATGCCGCGCCAGTGTGCGGGTTGGCCGGTGGCGCTGACGGTGATCGCGTCACCGGCCCGGGCGGCCATCTCGCGCCCGGCGTCGTCGTCGATGCACACCACGACGGTGTGAGCACGCAGCGGCGACTCGGGGTCGAACAGTGTGGCCTTGGCCTCGAAGTAGTCCGCCATGGTGGGGTGAAAGTCGAGGTGGTCGCGCGACAAGTTGGTGAAACCGCCCACCGCGAAATGCGTGCCGTCCGCGCGGCCCAACGTCAGCGCGTGACTGGACACCTCCATGACCGCGGTGTCCACCCCGCGCTCGGCCATCGCGGCAAACATTGCCTGCAGCGCGGGAGCCTCAGGGGTGGTCAGCGTGCCGGGGATGTCGGCGCCGTCGATGCGGATTCCGATGGTGCCGATCAGCCCGGCCACCCGCCCGCCGGCCCGCAGACCGGCCTCGACCATGTAGGTCGTGGTGGTCTTGCCAGACGTTCCGGTGATCCCGACGACCGTCATCCGATCGGACGGGTCCCCATACACCGTGGCGGCCAGGCCACCGAGGACGCTGCGGGGTGCGGGGTGCAGCAGGATGGGGACGGGGGTGGCTCCCAGCGCGTGCATCTCGGCCAGGCCCGCGGGATCGGTGAGCACCGCGACGGCACCGCGTTCGATCGCGTCGCCGGCGTACCGCGCGCCGTGCGTGGTCGCACCGGGCAGGGCCGCAAACAGGTCGCCGGGCCGCACGTCCTGGCCCCGCAGCGTGACACCCGTGATGAGGACGTCCGGGACCGCCCCAGCGACCTCGGCGCCGTCGGCCGCCACCGCGCCGACCTGAGCCGCCAGCGCCGGCAACCGCGCACCGGCAACGGCGCTGGGCCGCAGCGCCGTGGGCACCGACACTCCTCACCACCTCCGTCAGCCATGATCGGCCATGACACCCTACCCAGGAGTATCGGCACCGGGAGGTGCCCCCGTCGACGATGATGCTTAGGTTGCCTGCAACGTCAGCGGAGGTCCGGGATCCGGTGACAGCGGAACGTTTTCGCGCTGCATCAGCCAGCCGGCGATGTTGTGGAACAGCGGCGCCGCCGAGTGGCCCGGCGAACCATCCGCGTTGCGCTGCGGGTTGTCCATCATCAGGCCGACGACGTAGCGGGGATTGTCGACGGTGGCCATGCCGGCGAACGTGATCCAGTAGACGTCGTCGAAGTAGCAGCCGCAGCCGGGGTTGATCTGCTGGGCGGTACCCGTCTTACCCGCCATCTGGTAGCCCGGAACCGCGGCCGCGGGACCGGTGCCCTGCTGGTAGCCCATGGGGTCGCGCTGCACGACGGCGCGCAGCATCTGCCGCACCGTCTGCGCGGTTTGCGGGGAAACCACCCGAACGCCGTCCGGGCGCGGTTCCTCGGTCCGGGTGCCATCGGGTGCGATGGTGGCCTTGATGATCCGCGGCGGCATCCGCACGCCGTCGTTGGCGATGGTCTGGTACATGCCGGCCATCTGCAGCAGGGTCATCGAAAGACCTTGGCCGATCGGCAGGTTGGAGAAGGTGCTGCCCGACCACTGGTCGATCGGCGGCACCAGCCCGGCGCTCTCACCGGGCAGCCCGACATTGGTGCGCTGACCCAGCCCGAACCTGCGGACCATGTCGTAAAAGCGTTCTGGACCGACGCGCTGGGCCAGCATCAGCGTGCCGACGTTCGACGATTTTCCGAACACGCCGGTGGTGGTGTAAGGCATCACGCCGTGCTCCCACGCGTCATGAATGTTGACGCCGCCCATCGAGATCGAGCCGGGCACCTGCAACACCTCGTCGGGGTTGGAAAGCCCGTATTCGATAACCGAGGACGCCGTGATGACCTTGTTCACCGAGCCCGGTTCGAAGGGCGAGGACACCACCAGGTTGCCCAGCTGCCTGTCGCCCTGGCGCCCGATGTCTTGGGACGGGTCGAACGTGTTGTCGTTGGCCATGGCCAGCACCTCGCCGGTCTTGGCGTCCATGACGACGGCAGAGACATTGTGGGCCCCGGACAGGTTCTTGGCCTGCTGCACCTGCTGCTGCACGTAGAACTGGATGTCGTCGTCAATGGTGAGCTGGACGGTCGAACCGTTGACCGCCCGGTGGCGGTTGCGGTAACTGCCGGGGATGACCACGCCGTCGGACCCGCGGTCGTAGGTGACTGAGCCGTCGGTTCCGGAAAGCACGGAGTCCAAAGAATCCTCCAGCCCCAGCAGACCGTGTCCGTCCCAGTCGATGCCGCCGACGATGTTGGCCGCCAACGCTCCGCCGGGATACTGGCGCAGATCCTGCCGCTCGGAACCGACCTCGGGGAATTTGTCGGAGATCGCACTGGCGACGGCGGGGTCGACGGCACGCGCCAGGTAGACGAAGTTGTCGTTGCCTTGCAGCTTCTTCAGCACGGTCGGGTAGTCCGGCCTGTTTTTCAGCCGGCCCGAGACCTCTTTGGCGATATCTTGCAGCCGCTGCTGCGGGTCGGGGGCGGCCGAATTCTTCTTCTTGGCCTCCTCCAGCTGCTGGCGGATTCGCTTGGGCTGAAACGTCAGTGCGCGCGATTCGATGGTGAAGGCCAGCTGGTCGTTGTTGCGGTCGACGATGCTGCCGCGCACCGCCCTCGCGACGTCGGTGACCTTGAGTTGCCCGGCCGCCTGGGCCCGCAGGGCCGGGGCGTTGGTCACCTGCAGGATGAACAGCTGAACCGCGGCCACCGCGATCAACACGAGGATGACCGCATTGCCGACCTGATGCCGGAACACGAACGACGCGCCGCGGGTACCCACCTCCACCAACTGCCGGGTGCGCCGGTCGGTCGCCGAGTGACCTTGCTGCGCTGCATCTGCCCGCACCCCCGTGCGGGAGGTTTTTTGCGGTTTACCGAAACCGCGCGCCGACCGCTTCGACTGCGACGAGCCCGTCCGCTTGGCGCCCCTCACGCCCCTCACTCCCCTCACCGTGGGGCACCCGGAGCTGTCACGGCGACGGGGCCGAACTGTTCGCCGTTACCGGGTGCCGGCACCGGCGCCCCCGGTTGCGGCGGCGGAGCATGCACCGAGGCGGCCCCGGGGGCGGGGGGAACGGGCACCGGGACGGGCAATCCACCCAGCGGAACAGGCACCTCTGCTGGTCCCGCGGCGGGCGTCGTGGCTCCCGGAGCGGGCAGCCCCGGCGCCGGTGTCAGCCCGGGGACCTGTGCCCGAACCGGTCCGGCGGGCATCCCGGGCAGGCGTGGAGCAGCCTGCGGCAGGTGCTGACCGCCGACCGTGGAGGCGCCGTCCGGAGCGCGCAGCAGCGCCTCCGGCCCGGGTCTGGCCGGCGCGGGCGAATCGCCGGCGCCGGGCTGCACCCGGACGGGGACCTCCGGCGGAAGCGCCGGCGGTGGCGGGGGCGACGGAGGGCCTTGTTCGGGAAGCGGGCCGTTCAGGGGTGGCGGCGGAACGCCGTCGGCCGGCTTGGGCGTTCCGACGACCACCCAGTTACCGGTAGGGTCCTGGACCAGGTGCGCGGTATCCCGGGTCGGGATCATGCCCTCCTTGCGGGCCGACTCGGCCAGCGCCGGCGCCGACTGCGCCTCGCGCACATCGCGTTCCAGCGCCTCCTTCTGCTCCCGCAGCACCCGAGCCCGCTCGCGGGCGTCGCTGAGCTGGTAGGACCGCTCGGCGGAGGCGGTGGACAACCACAAGGTGAGGCCCAGGCCGACAGCTAGTGAACCGATCACCAGCACGACAAACGGCACCTTGCTCAACAGGGTGCGGGGCCGCAGGTCGATCGACGCCAGCCGGATGGCCAAGCGCTCGGTCAGCCGGGGCCGGACGACCTTGGGCGCCTTGGCTTTCCGTGCCTTGGCCCGCGCCTTGGCCTGGCTCGTACTCTTGGCCCGGGCCGGCCGCTCGACCGGCCGGGCGATGGGGCTGGTTTGCGGACCGGACTTCGGCGTCCTGGCCTCGCGGGTGGGCGCCGAGTTCTTCGCGGTGCGGGTCCGAGCGCGGCGCGGGGACGCTGCCTCGGCCGTGCTGCTCTTGCTCCTGCGGGCGTCGCGTCCGCCCGGACGGTCACCGCTGCGGCGTTTTGTCGCCTCGCGCTTGGCCTTCATGACTCGCCCTTTCCGGTTGCCTGCTGCGGTTCGTGCTGCACTCGTTGCAGGGCCCGTAATCGCACCGGGGCGCTGCGGGGGTTGCGTTCGATCTCGTCGGCGTCGGCCCGTTCAGCGCCGTGCGTCAACAATCGGAATCGCGGCTCGTGGCCGGGAAGTTCGACCGGAAGACCCAGCGGTGTGCGCGAGGCGACGGCGTCGGCGAACACCCGTTTGACGATCCGGTCCTCCAGCGACTGATAAGCCAGCACCACGATGCGCCCCGACACGGTGAGCGCGTCCAGCGCGGCGGGAACAGCGGCGGACAACGAGTTCAGCTCGTCGTTGACCGCGATCCGCAGCGCCTGGAACGTGCGCTTGGCCGGGTGCCCGCCGGTACGCCGGGCCGGAGCGGGTATCGCCTGGTAGAGCAACTCGACCAGCTCGGCGGTCGAGGTGAACGGGGCGCGGGCACGGCGGCGGACGATGTGAGCCGCGATGCGACGGGCGAACCGTTCCTCGCCGTAGCGGTGCAGGATGTCGGCCAATGCCGCCTCGTCGTAGTCGTTGACGATGTCGGCCGCCGACAGCGGCGACTCCGGGTCCATCCGCATGTCCAGCGGCGCGTCCTGGGCGTAAGCGAAACCCCGTTCGGCGCGATCCAGCTGCATCGACGAGACCCCGAGGTCGAACAGCACCCCGTCGACCGCTTCCACTGCGGCATAACCGGATTCGGCCAGTGCCTCGGGCAGGCCGTCGTAGCGGGTGTGCACCAGCGTGACCCGGTCGGCGAAGCGAGCCAGCCGGCTCCGCGCGATGTCGAGCGCGCTCGGGTCGCGATCGAGTCCGATCAGCCGCAGGCCCGGCAATTCGGTCAGGAATCGCTCCGCGTGCCCGCCCGCACCGAGGGTGGCGTCGACGAGGACAGCCCCGGAGCCGTCCGAGTGGCGGCGTGTCAGTGCGGGGGTGAGCAGCGCAAGGCAACGGTCCAGCAGGACGGGCACATGCCCGAAATCGCCCTCGAAACCACCTGGGCCGTCAGCCATTAGAAGCCCTGCAAGACCTATCCGGGCTTCAACGGACACAGCCCCTGCACCGAGGTCCCTGTCCGAAGGCACGAACCTGGCGTTGGGGAAGTACGCCAGGGTCGGTTCGGGCAGAGGCCACGATGCACGGGCACGCGCCTCAGATAATGTCGCCGAGTGCTTCATCGCTGGCTGCGGAGAAGTTCTCTTCGTGGGTCTGCTGGTAGTTCTGCCAGGCCTGCGCGTCCCAAATCTCGAGAAACTCGACCGCTCCGATCACCACACAATCCTTGGACAGGTTGGCGTAACGGCGGTGGTCGGCCGACAACGTGATCCGGCCCTGGGCGTCGGGATGCTGCTCGTCGGTGCCGGCGGCGAGATTGCGCAGGAAAGCTCTGGCTTCGGGGTTGCTCCGCGACGTTTTGCTTGCCCGGCGCGCGAGCTGCTCGAACTCCGCTCGCGGATAGACAGCCAGGCTGTGATCTTGGCTCTTGGTGACCATCAACCCTCCTGCCAGCGCGTCGCGGAACTTGGCGGGCAATGTCAGTCGCCCCTTGTCGTCGAGCTTGGGCGTGTAGGTGCCGAGAAACACCAGCTCACCTCCCGTCCGAAGCGGCTCCGACTCGCCCAAACACTTCAGCCACCATACCCCACAATCCCCCACTTTGCCCCATCAAAGAGGTGTCGCGACCGAGTTTTCTCGCTCGTCTGCCACCCGCTTGGTCTTCGGGCGTTGCGCTGTCCCCTTCCCGCCCGATCGTCAGGCCAGAAAACCGCATTTCAGACGGTCAAAATCGGCATGTGGAGCGTCAGTGGGGCGCAGTGGGGCACGAATCCTGCCGGCAGGACTCAATTGGGCCGCTATTTGGACTCGAAGTGGGGGCGCCCACAAC
>NZ_JBKQQD010000080.1:0-4096 GCF_052144515.1 Mycobacterium sp.
GATTCTGCAGAAAGACGTGATCCTCAAGGTCGGCGACCGAACCGTCTCCGACGCCGACGAATTCGTAGTCGCGGTCCGTCACCTCACGATCGGGCAGCCCGCGCCGATCGAGGTCGTGCGGGACGGCCACCACCTCAGTCTCACCGTCGTCCCCGGTTCCGATAGCTAGATCGCTCGTAGGCAGTCGCGAGCAATCGCGAGTTCTTCGTTGGTCGGGATCACCAGGACGGCGATCGGCGAGGTATCGGTGGAAATCCGCCGGGCATCGTTGGCGGACTGCGTATTTCGCTGCTCGTCGATCTCGATGCCCAGCGCGGCCAACCCGCGCAGCGCGTCGCGGCGCACCGCCGCGACGTTCTCACCGACGCCTGCGGTGAAGGTCACCACGTCGGTGCGGCCCAACACAGCCAGATACGCGCCAACGTATTTGCGCAGTCGGTGGATGAACACGTCGTAGGCCAATTGCGCTGAGTTGTCGCCGGATTCGATCATCTGCACCAACCTGCGGAAGTCGAGTTCGCCGGCCAGTCCCAGCATCCCGGAGCGGTGATTGAGCATCGATTCGATGTCGTCGACGCTCATCTTGGCCTCGCGGTGCAGGTAGCTCACGACGCTCGGGTCGATATCGCCGCTGCGGGTGCCCATCACCAGGCCCTCCAACGGAGTCAATCCCATCGAGGTGTCCACCGGGCGACCGCCGGCGATCGCCGACGCGGACGCACCGTTACCCAGATGCAGCACAATCTGATTCAGCTTCTCCCACGGCTGACCCAAGAACGCCGCGGCCTGTTCGCTGACGTAGCGGTGCGAGGTCCCGTGAAACCCGTACCGCCGGATTCGCCACCGCTCCGCCAGCTCACGGTCGATCGCGTAGGTCGCCGCGGCCGCAGGCAGATGGTGGAAGAACGCGGTGTCGAACACTGCAACATGCGGCACATCCGGCAGCATCTTGCGGGCGACCTCGATGGCCTGGACGGCGGGCGGATTATGCAACGGGGCCAGCATCGACACGTGTTTGAGCTCAGCGATGACCGCGTCATCGACGAGAGTCGGTCGGTAGAAAACCGCCCCACCGTGAACTACCCGGTGCCCAACCGCGACTAACCCGCAGGCCTTCAGATCGATACCGTCTTCGGACAGCTCCTCGAATGCCACCCGCAGCGCCGCGCCATGGTTGGTGACAAGCGACGATGGCTCACCGATCTTCTCGATGACGCCTTCCGCCAGTGATTCACCCGAATCGGGTTCGATCAGTTGATATTTCAGCGATGATGAGCCGGCGTTCAGCACCAGCACCACGCGGTCAGTCATGAGCACCCTGCGCCTGGATCGCGGTGATCGCCACGGTGTTGACGATGTCTTCGACCAGGGCGCCGCGGGACAGGTCGTTCACCGGCTTGTTCAAACCCTGCAACACCGGACCGATGGCGATCGCCCCCGAGCTGCGCTGCACCGCCTTGTAGGCGTTGTTGCCGGCGTTCAGGTCAGGAAAGATCAGCACCGTCGCGCGACCGGCCACCGGCGAATCACCCACCTTGGCGGCCGCGACTGATGGTTCTACCGCGGCGTCATATTGGATGGGGCCCTCGACCGGCAGCTGCGGTGCCCGCATGCGCACCAATCCCGTTGCCATCCTGACCTTGTCGACATCGACGCCGGTGCCCGAGTCACCGGTGGAATAGGACAGCATGGCCACCCGCGGCTCGATCCAGAACTGCGCGGCGGTGTGCGCCGAGCTGATCGCGATATCGGCGAGTTGTTCGGCGGTCGGATCCGGGACGATCGCGCAGTCACCATATGCCAGCACCCGATCGGGCAGACACATCAGAAAGATGCTGGACACCGTCGAGATGCCCGGCGCGGTCCCGATGATCTCGAGCGCCGGCCGAACCGTGTGGGCCGTGGTGTGCGCGGCGCCGGACACCATACCGTCGACCATGCCGTTGTACACAAGCATGGTGCCGAAGTATGAACCGTCGCGCATCATCTCCTGTGCCCGCTCGACGGTCATATTTTTGTTCTTGCGCAGCTCGGCATACTGGGTGGCGAACTGGTCGCACAACTGGCTGGTGCACGGGTCGAGCACCGTGGCGTTGTCCAGGTTCACGCCGAGTTCAGCAGCGCGCAGGCGGATCTGGACGTCGTCTCCGAGGATGGTCAGATCCGCGACACCGTGCTGTAGCAGGTGGCCGGCAGACTTGAGGATGCGATCGTCGTCGCCTTCGGGAAGCACGATGTGCTTGCGATCCGATCGCGCCTGCTGGCGCAATCGATAGGTGAACATCTGCGGTGTGGTCACCGTCGGGATCGGGATGGCAAGCTGCGACAACAGATCCGAGACGTCGACGTAGCGCTCCATCAGTTCCAGTGCGGTGTCGATCTTGCGCTGCGAGGTCGCGGTAATCCGGCCGCGTGCCGCTGCCACCGCGCTGGTCGTTTCGAAGGTGCCCAACAGGGTAGTGATGATGGGTAGCCGCAGCCTCAGGCCGGACACCAGCGCCGCGATCGAAGGATGAAGCTCGAACCCCCCGTTGAGGATTATGCACGACAGTGACGGAAAGCCTTGGGCGGCATGGGCGCTGGCGACGGCCAGCACGACGTCCGAACGGTCACCCGGGGTGACTATGGCCACCCCGCTGCGCAGGCGCTCCAGCACGTGGTCGGCGGTCATCCCGGCGACCGCCACACCCATCACTTCGCGTCCCATCAGCGCGCGGTCACCGCTGACGAGAGTCCCGTTCACGGCCGTCTGCAGGTCGGCCACCGTCGGCGCTAACAGCAACGGCGCCGCCGGAAGCACATAGGACTGCGGGGTGAAACGACCCAGCGCGTCGGCGACGGCGGCCAGCTGCAACGGCTCGCAGCGGTTGGCCACCACCGCCGCGGTATGAGCATGGTGCGCGGCCAGCTCAGCCAGACACAGCTCGACGACGGCCGCGACTTCATCGGCGGTACGGTTGCGGGCCCGCACGATTAGCAACATCGGCGCGCCGAGGTTGACCGCGATCCGGGCGTTGACGCTCAACTCGGCGGGGTTGGTGACGTCGGTGTAGTCACTGCCGACGATCAGCACCGCGTCGCACGCTGCCGCCATCGCGTGGTACCGCTCGACAATGTCATCGATGGCCGCGTCACGATCGGCGTGCAGCTCGTGGTAGGTCACGCCGACGCAGCGCTCGTAGGGCAGACCGGCGGTGGCATGCGCCAGCAGCAGGTCCAGGATGTAGTCGCGGTCCTCCCCGTGCCGAATGATCGGCCGGAACACACCGACTTTGGCCACCGTCGCGGTCAATCGGTGCAGGATCCCCAACGCGATCATCGACTTGCCGGTCTCCGGTTCTGGCGCGGCGATATAGATCGCAGAAGTTCCAGCGACGCCGGGACTGGCGTGAGCCACCCGCCTGCCGTTCAGCCGAGCCGCCGCAGCCGGGGCACCAGGTCCTTCTGGAAAAGCTCCAGGAATCGGCGCTGGTCGTGACCGGGCGCGTGAAATACCAGGTGGTTTAGGCCCCACGTGACGTACTGGGCGACCTTCTCGACGGCCTCGTCGGGGTCGGATGCCACGATCCAGCGCTTGGCGACCTGCTCGATCGGCAGCTCATCGGCGGCCTTCTCCATCTCGAGCGGGTCGTGGATGCTGGTCTTCTCTTCGGCGGTCAACGACAGCGGCGCCCAGAACCGCGTATTCTCCAGCGCCAGTTCGGGATCGGTGTCATAGGAGATCTTGATCTCGATCATCCGGTCGATGTCGTCGGGATTCTTGCCCGCAGCCTCCGCGCCCTCCCACATGGCAGGGATGAGCTTGTCCTTGTACAGCTCCTCACCCTTGCCGGAGGTGCAGATGAAGCCGTCACCCGCGCGGCCCGCGTACTTGGCAACCTGGGGCCCCCCGGCTGCGATGTAGATCGGGATGCCACCCTCAGGCACGTCGTAGATCGAGGCGCCCTTGGTGTGGTAGTACTCGCCTTTGAAGTCGACCCGGTCGCCCAGCCACAGCTCGCGCATCAGCCGCACCGATTCGCGCAGCCGGGCATAGCGCTCCTTGAACTCCGGCCAGTCGCCCTCGTACCCGGTAGCGATCTCGTTGAGCGACTCG
>NZ_JBKQQD010000081.1:0-2919 GCF_052144515.1 Mycobacterium sp.
TTCCGGCGCGAGGGCGATACGCTGACCCTGATCACTCCGGAACAACCCAGCCGCCTGTTCGGCAAGCCTGTTGTCGGCATCCTGGTTTGGCGCCGGGAGACCTGAACACCGCGCTTGCCAGCCCACCGCGCCGACCAGCGCCGGCGTCACGCCCTGATCCACGTCTCCGAGAATGCCAGCATCGCCGTGCTGATGGAGTAACCGGCGACATCGCGCGGCACGGGCTTGCCCGGCAGCACACGGCCATTCACCGATATGGTGGCATCGGCGCAGGGAACGAACAGGCTGGGCATGTGATGCCGGCCGGTCGCCGACCGCTCCGGCGGGAATGCGAAGCAGAACGGCGTGCCGAGGCCGCTCCAGGTCAACACTACGGTCATGTCGCCGGCGCGCACGGTCTCGGAATACGTGCTGCCCGGGTCGCCCGATGCGGAAACCGCGTCGAGCTTGCGAAATGCCACCCCGGCCAATCCCGGCGTTCCCTTGAACGCGCCGAAGTTCGCAACGAACCCGTCCACCAGGTAACGCGCAAGTGCTTCGTTGTCGGTCAGGCACAAATTCGCCCGTTCTGCCGGCGGGGTGGCCTGCTGCGGCGCCTGCAACAGGACCAGCGCGTGGCCGCGCCCGAATGGCGACAGCACCACGCGGAAAAAACTCGCGAGGGCAACGAACGGCCCGTCCGGCTGGTCCTTCAGCGAGATGCCGGGATTTTCTCCGGACCACTCCACGACGCCGGGAAACAGGATCGTCTCGGCCAAGTGCATTCTCCCTTGCTGGTCTCAGCGTGCTTCGGCGGTGGCTCCGGTGAGGCACGTCTGGAGCGTGGCAGATCGGTCCTGGTTATGGTAGCATCATCTCATGGACACAGCCTCACGCAACACCCAGTTCCTCGACGCCGACGCATTCCTGCGGACCGACCAGTCCGAGTTTGGTCCTGCCTGGCGCTATGAACTTGTCCGTGGCACGATCGTCGCGCACGCGGCGCCCAGTCCCGAACATGGCGTCATCCTCAGCAACCTGACTTATGAGCTCAACGGCCGTCTTCGCGGCCACACCGAATGCAGATCGGAAGTCGGCAGTGGTGCCGCGCCCAAGTATGAACAGCGCGACACGGCGCGAATCCCGGATGCGACGATCCGCTGCGGGAAACACCCTCGCGTGCTGTTCGAGGTGGCCTCCCCATCGGAGCTGCGGCACAAGCGGCAGTGGGACCAGAAGCGATCGGACCTGCAAGCCGTCGAGGGTGTGCAGGAGATTGTCGAGATCTATCAGGACGAGATGCTGGCCCACGCCTACCGGCGGCAAGCGGCTGGTTGGGTGTTCGAGTCGATCGCCGGGCCGGACGCATCGGTGGCGCTGCCCAGCGTCGGCATCGCGATCCCGCTGGCGGCGCTGTATGACCGGGTGCTGCCGGAGGGGGAGTGAGGCGGGGCTCTTCCCGCACCGCGCCTGGCCTGCTGTCTCTCACGGAGATCCGCCCGTCACGCGCCATGTCAGCCGGTATGGCCGGGCTGGGACCGGGACCCGCATCACGCCCGGTGACGCCACGGGCCGCGGTTCGCCTATGTGACGCACAGAAGCTGGGAGAACCTTGCGATGCCGCCTGGACAGATTACCGCGACCGCCTGTGACCTGGTGCGCAAGTTCACCCACTACAGCGACGTCGCGTTGAACCAACCGGTCGTGGTCACGCGCGATGGCAAGCCGTGCAATGTGCTGATCTCGGTCGAGGAGTACGAACGGCTCAAGCAGCGGGACCAGCAGGCATTCCTGGCGGCGGACACGCCAGAAGAGTTTCTTGCCGACCTGACGCGCTTTGCCGC
Organism: Mycobacterium sp.; assembly: GCF_052144515.1. Classification (GTDB taxonomy): domain Bacteria; phylum Actinomycetota; class Actinomycetes; order Mycobacteriales; family Mycobacteriaceae; genus Mycobacterium. The sequence goes on from NZ_JBKQQD010000081.1 coordinate 1,824, forward strand.
GACCGGCGAGTGAACCTGGCGCCGCCACAGCGTGGCGACGTGATTCGTTACGCTTATTTATGGGCGGACGAAGGCGCCCGAGGTCACGAGGAAGCTCGCAAGGATCGGCCTGCCGTGGTTGTGGCGGTCTCCGTTACGGCTGGCCCGTCGCAAACCCGGGTGCTGGTGCTTGCAGTAACCTATACACCGCCGAAGGATCCATTCGACGCTGTGGCCTTCCCCGCTCAACTTAATTCTGCCATCGGACTGGACGATCGCCCGGCATGGATCGTCACGATGGAAGCCAACGCATTCGTCTGGCCCGGTCCGGATATTCGCCCGATTCCTGGCTGGGTGCCTTCGGTGGTCGTGTACGGCCGGATGCCGACCGCGCTGACGCGGAAGGTGGTTGAGTCCTACCTGGCAAATCGTACTCGCCAGCGCGCTCGGCTGGTGCAGAGGACCGAATAGCTCAGCGTCGCTGAGGTATTGGGCCTGGTCGACACGAGGACGTACGACCGCAAGCTGCGGAACAAACCCTGGCGGGTTACACACGCGGAGGCGGACGGCGATACTATGAGGATTGGGAAGCGAATCTACCAGAGACGGTAGCTCTAATCCGTCTCATGGCTGCTGATACTCGCACAGGTATGTCTAATGGTTCCTGGTGAACAACGGGATTCTAATGCCAATACGGTATTGAAAATATAATCCACGATACATCGCAATATATGTGGAAAGGCGTCGATGCACATCCAAATCCCCTACCGTTATCATTAACGACTATAACTGATGGTTGCCATGACACTTATAGCCCCTCTTGCTTCGGAAGGCATGTGAGTTCAAGATCGAACGTGGAGACGGGGGCTGAACAACGTGAGACTGTTGGAATACGAGTTTAGGCACATTCGCAGCATTGAGCCGGTACGAGATGCTAACGGCTCCGTGCGGCAATTTATGCCACAGAACCTCTATAAGAATGTTGGCGACCATCCACTCAACAAATATGGTCGTGGTCCCTTTTGCAAGTTCAGAATCACGAGCCAACTTCGGGTCAGCGGAGTTGATGTTTTGTGCGTAGGTGATGAGATACGATATATCGGCGAGTGTGCGAAAC
>NZ_JBKQQD010000082.1:0-25394 GCF_052144515.1 Mycobacterium sp.
GCATGGACCGCAGCAGCGCGGCCAACTCCGCGGCCGTCAGGCCCGAGGGTGGGCGCACCAGCACGGCCCGGCGCGGATCCCAGCCCACCTGCACTGCGCCGTCCGGTCGCAGCAGCACCGGCATCGCGGGGTCCAGCGCGTAGAGGGAAAGCGCGGCGCGCGACATGACTCGAGACTGTGCCACGCCCGGGCGGGCGCTCAGATCAGTTATCCACAGGGCCGCCGGAGCCGGGGTCCTCTCGGTCGCTGTCTCGGGCCGGTCAAACGGCGTTCTCTCTACGCGGTCTCGTATGGTTCCAATTCCGAAGGGCCGCAACATAACTCGGCACACGACAAAATTAGAGAGATTCACACGAACAGCCAAGGGATACAACGGATTTCGACGAAAGAGAGCGAATAATGGCCGTGAGCAAGCCGAAGGTGCCGGCGCCGCCGAAGGAGAAGTCGCGCCGGGCTTTCAGCCGAACAACTCGCGGTGTTGTTCGACGTATTGCCGCACACTCTGCGCGGGGTGGCCGGTGATCTCCTCGAAGTCGTGGGTCGAGCGGTTGTAGCGGTCCTCGCGGTGCAGCCTGGCCATCGTGGCGATGTGTTGCTGCACATGCGGCGGCAGTTCCACCTTGCCGAGAACCTCGAGAAACTCGTCGTAGGACGGCCGAGCCGCGGTAACGGGTCTGCCCAGCGCTTGTGCGTACTCTTCGGCGATCTCGTCGACGTCCAGCGTTGCCGGCCCGGTCAATTCATACACCGCACCGAGGTGGTCTTGGGGTGCACACAACACCCCGGTGACGACTTCGGCGACGTCGCTGGATGCGACGGGCGAGGTGCGGCCGGTCCCGAACGGCAGCGCTATTTGTCCGGTCTCCCGGATCGAGCGGGCGGCCAGCATGGCGAAGAGCGGGTTCTCGAGCAGTACGGTCGGCCGGATGTGCACAGCGGGGATGGCCGACCAGTTGATGACGTGCTCGGCGAGCCAGTGCAGACGTTGCTGCTTGGATTCCTCGGTGCTCGTCGCGGTCATCTGGGACACCGTCATTTGCGAAATGTTGACCAGTACATCCAGGTTGTCGAGCTCCCTCGCGATCGCACACACCACGACGGTGGCTTCCAGGTAATCCGGTGAGACGCTCATGTTGAAGAACATCCGGGTGGCACCGTCGAGCGCCGACGCGACGTCGACCGGGTTGGTCAAATCTCCCGCGATCACGTCGGCGCCCAGTGCGCGCAGCGCGTCGGCTCGGGAGTCGTCGCGGTGCACCATGGCCCAAACCGTCTCGCCGCGGTCGCGAAGTCGGGCCACCACCTGTGGGCTGATACCGGCGATCCCACCGCCCGCGCCGGTGACGAGGTAGGTCGGTGCCTTACTCATCGAATCGGATTCCCGTGAACATGCCGAAATCGTATGACCTGTCACCCCGCCGCAGCTGATGCCGTATGGCTTACAGTTGACCAGCCAGTCGGACCCGTTCGCGCGTGTAGTAGGCCTTGGAGGCGCAGTTGTCCAAGACGATGTCGATACCCCGGTATCCCGGCGATGTGACCCCGGGGTGGCTGTCAGCGGTGCTCAGCGAGCGCGGCACTCCCGTCGATGTGGCCGAGGTCGACGTTGTCGCCATCGGCACCGGGCAGACCGGGGCAACCTACCGGGTAACAGCCAGATACACGACGGATCCGGGCGGTTTGCCGCCAACTTTCGTGATCAAGCTGCCGGCCCAGGACGACACCGTGCGCGACCGGGTCACTATCGGCTATCGCAGCGAATGCGCGTTTTACGCCACGGTGGCCGACCGGGTGCGGGTACCGACGCCGCAGTGCTTTTACTGCGAAATCACCGAGGACGCTATGAACTACGCGCTCTTGCTGGCCGATCAAGCGCCCGCGGTGCAGGGAGATCAAATCGCGGGATGCGGCGAGCAGGAGGCGCGGCTCGCGGTGGTCGCGCTGGCCGGATTGCACGGGCCCAGCTGGCGCGATTCCGTGTACCTGGATTTTCCCGCCATCGCGTTTGGGCGCCCGGACGAAGCTGCCGCCCACGGGCTGGGTGACGTGGCGAAGATGAGTGCCGACATCACACTAGAGAAGCTCGGCGAGCGGATGAGCGCCGCTGACCGCGAAACCTTCACTACCACAATGGGTTTGGTAACACCTTGGCTACTTGCCGAATACGACCGATTCGCTCTGCTACATGGCGATTATCGGCTCGACAACATGCTGTTCGATCCCGACCGAACCCGGGTGAGCGTGGTCGATTGGCAGACGCTCGGCGTGGGTCTACCGGCACGGGATCTCGCGTACTTCACCGCAACCAGTCTGGATTCGCAGCTGCGTTCAGCAATAGAGAAAGACCTTCTCGACGAGTATCACCGAGCGCTACTCGGGTACGGAGTCACCGACTACGACCGCGAAACATGTTGGCGTGACTACCGGCTCGGGGTGCCGCAGGCCCTGCTGATCTCCGCTCTCGGATTCGCCTTCGCCGCCGCCACCGAGCGCGGCGACGACATGGTCCTGGCGATGCTTCGGCGGGGCTGTCAAGCCATCCGTGATTTGGGGACCCTCGAACTTATCGGTTGAATTGTCCCGCGAGGTATTCGGCCCGGCACGCATTGCGGGCGAGTTTGCCGCTGGAAGTGCGGGGAAGGGTGCCGGCAGCGACGAGCCGGAAGTCGGCGACGCGGACCTGGTGCTCGCGCGAGACCGCTGCCTGCACGGCCGCCGCGACCGGGGCCGGATCCCCGCGCCCGACACCCGCGGCGCGTTCGGCGACGATGACGAGCTGTTCTCCGGACTCGCCGCCCGCCGAGTGGAGGATGTCGGCCGGAACGGAGAACGCGGCCACATAGCCGGTCCGGATGGCGGGCGATGCCTGGCCCACGGTGGTCGCGACGTCGTGCGGGTAGTGGTTACGACCGTCGATGATGACGAGGTCTTTGATCCGCCCCGTCAAATACAGGTCGCCGTCGATGAAGACGCCCAGATCGCCGGTGGCCAGCCAGCAGCCGTTGTCCGGGACGCCGTCGGCGCGACTGCCGTGTTCGAGCCGAGACTGCAACTTGTTGGCGAACGTGCGTTGTGTTTCGTCCGCGCGCCCAAAGTATCCGCGGCCGATGTTGTTGCCGTGCAGCCAAATTTCCCCGACCGTGCCATCAGGCACCTCGGCACCGTCGGGGCTGGCGATCACCACCCATTGGTCAGGGATCGGTTGACCGGACGAGACATAGCAGACCGCACCCTCGGTTTCCGGCGCGACGACCACCGCGCGCCCTGCGGCGAGTTGAACGCGGTCCAGGAATACGCTCCTGGCCGCCGAATCCGGGGGCGTATTGGTCACCGCCAGCGTCGCCTCCGCCAACCCGTACCCCGGCTTGATCGCCGTCGCGGGCAGACCGTAGGGAGCGAACGCGGTGGTGAATTTCTCGATGGCCGCCATCGTCACCTGCTCGGAGCCATTGAGTAGGGTGACGACGTTGCTGAGGTCAAGGTTGTAGCCCTGCGGCGGTAGCCCCCGCTCGGCCGTCAACTCGAAGGCGAAGTTGGGCGCGGCGGCAAGAGTCCGGCCGAGGGCCGCTTCCTTATTCAGCTCTTTGATCCATCGGAAAGGTCGCCGGACGAACGCCATGGGATCCAGCATCGTGAGATACCCAAAACCGCACAACGCCGGGAACATGATCATCATCAATCCCATGTCGTGATACAGCGGTAGCCAGCTCACGCTGTGGATTCCCCGATCCATCCCGCCGGCCAGGATCATCTGCAGCGCATTGGTGCACACGGCGCGATGGGTGATCTCCACCCCCGCCGGGGTGCGCGTCGAACCCGACGTGTACTGCAGATAGGCGACGTCACCGGCGTCGATTTTCGGCTCGGTGAACATCGACGCGAGCGTCTCCGGGATTGCGTCGACCGCGATGATTCGCGGCCGCCCGGCCACCGGATGTGTGCGCAAGGAATCTCGAACCGACTCCGCCGCCGCGGTGGTGGTCAAAACTGCGGCAGGCCGGGCATCGCCAAGCACCACCGCCAATCGCTCCGCGTGCCCGGACAGAGTTGGCGCAAACAGCGGGACGGCGATCCGACCCGCATGGACCGTGCCGAAGAAAGCGGCCACGTAGTCAAGGCCGTGTGGAGCAAGGATCGCCACCCGGTCGCCCGGCTCGGTGACCTGCTGCAGGCGGGCGCCGATCGCACGGACCCGCGACCACAACTCATTCCAGGTGAGCTCGACGACGCGCCCGTCTCGCTCTTTCGCGTAGTCGATGAACTTGTACGACGGCCGGTCACCGTACGCCGCCCGGTTCTGGTCGAAAAACCAGGTCACCGTCGCGTAATCCGGTAAGACGATCGTGCCGTCGGCAAGAACGTAGTCGTTGATGTCAGCCACCGCGGGCTGCGCAGCACGAATCAAGGGAGCGTCCTGACTCATGCAACAGAGAATAGTAGGGCCCCGGGACGTACTGCTTAACCACCCGGTGTGTCGCCCGTCACCATTTCCCGCAGCTGTGACGCGCTTCAATAATGCGGTTAAGGGTAGATCTGCTACCCGATCTGGCCGATGCTCATCGTTGTGCGGCCTTGACCAGGTTCGCCCCGATGATCAGCCGCTGAATCTCGCTGGTGCCCTCGTACAGTCGCAGTAGGCGAACGTCGCGGTAGATGCGTTCCACCGGAACTCCTCGCATGTAGCCGCTACCGCCGTGCACCTGCACCGCGAGGTCTGCGACCTTGCCGGCCATTTCGGTGCAGAAGAGCTTCGCCGCCGACGGGGCGATCCGGCGATCCTCGCCGCTGACCCACTGCCGGGCGGTGTCTCGGACGAGTGCGCGGCCGGCCAACACTGCAGTCTGTTGGTCGGCAAGCATTGCCTGCACCAACTGAAAGCTTCCGATCGGCGCACCACCTTGCGTCGCAGTGGCCGCATACGTCACCGATTCGTCCAACGCGCGTTGCGCGGCGCCGACCGCGAGCGCCGCGATGTGGACCCGGCCGCGTGCTAGTGATGTCATCGCCGCCCGATAACCGATGTCCTCGCTACCGCCGATCAGCGCGTCGGTTCCGACCCGGACGTCGGTGAAGCTGACGTCGGCGGTCCAGGCGCCCTCCTGGCCCATCTTGGCGTCCTTGGCGCCTACCTCGACGCCCGCTGAATCCGCGGGCACCAAAAACACGGCGATCCCGGGGCCCTGGTCGTCGGCGGGCCTGGTGCGCGCGAAGACCACGAACAGATCGGCGACGGGCGCGTTGGTGATGAAGCGCTTCTGCCCCGAGATCACCCAATCTTCGTCCTGCCGAAGCGCTTTGGTGCGCAGGCCGGCCGGATTCGATCCGGCGCCGGGCTCGGTCAGCGCGAAAGACGCGACGACTTCCCCGGAAGCTATCGCCTCCAACCAACGCGCCTTCTGCTCGTCGGTGCCGAACCCGACGAGCACCTGGCCGGCGATGCCGTTGTTAGTGCCGAACATCGAACGGAGCGCCAGCGACGTGTAGCCCAGTTCCATCGCCAGCTCGACGTCTTGCATCAGGTTCAGGCCGAGCCCGCCCCACTCCTGCGGGATCGCGTAGCCGAATAACCCCATCTTTTTGGCCTGGTCGCGCAGGTCGTCGGGCACCCGGTCCTCGTCGAGGATCTCCTGCTCGCGCGGGACCACGGCACTGCGGACGAAGTGTCGTGTCTGGGCCAGGATCTCCTGGAAATCGTCGTCTGAGACCTGTCCGGCCGGCGTGGTCGCTGGGCGCATCTCGGCTCCTCTGTTGGCAGCTGGTTGCCGTTGGGTACCCTGTTTGGGCAAGATCCTATATGAAATATGAAATTGGAAATGAAGGGTGTGATCCAGTTGCCGTTGCTGAGCGGTCAGACCGCGGTAATCACCGGTGGAGCGCAGGGACTGGGCTACGCCATCGCGGAGCGATTCATCGCCGAGGGCGCCCGGGTGGTGCTTGGCGATGTGAACCTGGAAGCGACCGAGGTCGCGGCGAAACAGCTCGGCGGTGACGACGTGGCCCTGGCGGTGCGCTGCAACGTGGCGAAGGCGGACGAGGTCGACGCGCTGCTCAAGACCGCGGTCGATCGCTTCGGTGACCTGGACATCATGGTCAACAACGCCGGCATCACCCGCGACGCGACCATGCGCAAGATGACCGAGGAGCAGTTCGACGAGGTCATTTCGGTGCACCTAAAGGGAACGTGGAACGGGACCCGGCTGGCGGCCGCGATCATGCGGGAAAACAAGCGCGGCGCGATCATCAACATGTCCTCGATCTCGGGCAAGGTCGGCATGGTCGGCCAGACGAACTACTCCGCCGCCAAGGCCGGCATCGTGGGAATGACCAAGGCCGCCGCCAAAGAGCTCGCCTACCTGGGTGTCCGGGTCAACGCGATCGCCCCCGGCCTGATCCGTTCGGCGATGACGGAGGCTATGCCGCAACGGATTTGGGACTCCAAGGTGGCCGAGGTGCCGATGGGTCGAGCCGGTGAGCCCAGCGAGGTCGCCAGCGTCGCGCTGTTCCTGGCTTCCGATCTGTCGTCGTACATGACCGGCACCGTCATGGAAATCACCGGCGGCCGGCATCTCTAATGGTTGGTCAAACGCGCCAAGCCGTTATCTGTGAACCCGTGCGGACGCCGATCGGCCGCTACGGCGGAATGTTCAAGTCCCTAACTGCCGTTGACCTCGGCGTCGCGGCCCTGAAGGGGCTGCTCGAGCGAACCGGACTGGCACCCGACGCGGTGCAGGACGTCATCCTGGGGCACTGCTATCCCAGCAGTGAGGCCCCGGCGATCGGTCGCGTGGTGGCGTTGGATTCCGGCCTGCCCGTGACGGTTCCGGGCATGCAGGTCGACCGCCGCTGCGGGTCGGGCCTGCAGGCGGTTATCCAGGCCTGTCTGCAGGTGGCCAGCGGCGACAACGACCTGGTCATCGCCGGCGGCTGCGAAAGCATGAGCAACGTCGCGTTCTATTCCACTGACATGCGCTGGGGTGGTGCCCGCAGCGGTGTCACGGTGCACGACGGGCTGGCTCGGGGCCGCACGACGGCCGGCGGCCGTCACTACCCGGTCCCGGGCGGAATGCTGGAGACCGCCGAGAACCTGCGCCGCCACTACGGCATTTCGCGTCAGGAGCAAGACGAGCTTGCGGTGGCGTCCCACCAACGCGTGGTGTCCGCTCAGAAGGACGGCATCCTGGCCTCGGAGATAGTTCCAGTGATCGTGTCGGTGGCCGTACGCACCGGGCAGGCCGAGGAACTGATCGACACCGACGAGCACCCGCGCGCCGACACCTCGGTGGAATCGCTGAGCAAGCTCAAACCCGTTCTGCTGTCTGAAGACCCGGACGCGACGGTCACCGCCGGCAACGCCAGCGGGCAGAACGACGCGGCGTCCATGTGTGTGGTGACCACTCCGGAAAAGGCCGACGAATACGGACTGACCCCGCTGGTCCGCATGGTGTCCTGGGGCCAGGCCGGTGTGGCGCCCAACATCATGGGCATCGGTCCGGTGCCCGCCACGGAGGTCGCGCTGGCCAAGGCCGGCCTGCAGCTGGGCGACATCGACGTCATCGAGCTCAACGAAGCCTTTGCCGCGCAGGCGCTTGCGGTGATGCGGGAGTGGAATTTCGGTGCCGCCGACCACGACCGGACCAATGTGCACGGCTCGGGTATCTCGCTGGGCCACCCGGTCGGTGCCACCGGTGGCAGAATGCTGGCCACCCTGGCGCGCGAACTCAGCCGCCGTCAGGTGCGCTACGGGCTGGAGACCATGTGCATCGGCGGCGGCCAGGGGCTTGCCGCGGTTTTCGAACGGGTAGCTTCAGCGTGAACCCCCTGACCGGTATCACAGTCGTCGAGATATCCAGCTTCGTCGCCGCACCGCTGTGCGGCATGACGCTGAATCAGCTAGGCGCGCAGGTGATCCGCGTGGATCCGATCGGGGGCGCCTCGGACACGCAGCGATGGCCGCTAACGGCCGACGGTACGTCGATTTACTGGACCGGGCTGAACAAGGGAAAGCGCTCGGCCACCATCGATCTGCGTTCGCCGGACGGCCAGGAGCTGGTCTGGCGGCTGATCGTCGGGGGCGACGGCATCGTCGTCACCAACGCCGTTCTGCCCTGGCTGAGCCACGAACTTCTGGCCGCCGAACGTCCTGATGCCATCCACGTGCAGCTGCTCGGGCGGGGCGACGGGTCCACCGGGGTGGACTATACGGTCAACGCGGGAATCGGCTATCCACTCGTCACCGGTCCGGCCAACCACGCGGGCCCGATCAACCACGTGCTGCCCGCCTGGGATGTGTGCTGCGGACTGTATGCCGCGCTGGCCGTCGTCGCCGCGGTGCGGCGTCGCGACCAGACCGGGGAAGGCGCGCGAATCAGCCTGGCGCTGGAAGATGTTGCGCTGGCCACCGCCGGAAACCTGGGCCTGTTGACGGAACCGCAGGTGATCGGGACGCAGCGCGAGCGTCTGGGCAACGCCATCTACGGCCAGTACGGCCAGGACTTCACCAGTCGGGACGGTATCGCCTTCATGGTGGTTCTCTTGACCGGCAGGCACTTTCGCGACCTGGTCGACGCGACAGGGACCGGTGCCGCGGTGGCGGCGCTCGCCGATGCGCTGGGCGTGGACTTCAACGCCGAAGGCGACCGGTACCGGTACCGCGATGTGCTGTCCGGGTTGTTCGCCACCTGGTTCGGCGACCACACGGCCGAAGAGGTCACCGCCGCGCTTTCGGACACCACCGTGCTGTTCGAGCGGTACCGCACTTTTGCGGAAGTCGTCGAAGGCCCCAAAGTGACTGCCAATCCACTGTTTTCCACCCTGCACCAGCCGGGACTCGGGGACTATTTGGCGCCCGCTATGCCGACCGCCTTTGACGGGGCCCACCCGGCCAGTGGGCCCGCGCCCGCATTGGGACAAGACACTGCCGACGTCCTCACCGAGAACTTGGGATTGACCGCCGCCGACATCGAGCGTTTGACGAACGTCAAGACGATCGCCTGTGGGAGCGGGCCGGACCGCAAAGGGAAGTAGACATGGCATGACGAAACTCGCACAGACACTGGGCCTGACCGAGTTCCAGACCGAGATCATCTCTACGGTACGGCAATTCGTCGACAAGGAGATCATTCCCAACGCGGCGGAGCTGGAGCGCGCTGACAGCTACCCGCAGGACATTGTCGACCAGATGCGCGACATGGGCTTGTTCGGGTTGATGATTCCGCAGGAGTACGGCGGGCTGGGGGAGTCGCTGTTGACCTACGCGCTGTGCGTCGAGGAGTTGGCCCGCGGCTGGATGAGCATCTCCGGGGTGCTCAACACCCACTTCATCGTGGCGTACATGCTGCGCCAGCACGGCACCGGCGAGCAGAAGCAGCGTTTCCTGCCGCGCATGGCGATCGGCGAGTCCCGCGGCGCGTTCTCCATGTCGGAGCCCGAACTAGGTTCCGATGTCGCAGCGATCCGAACCCGGGCCCAACGCAACCCGGACGGCGCCTACACCATCAACGGTCAGAAGATGTGGGTGACCAACGGCGGCAGTTCGACACTGGTCGCCGTGCTGGTGCGCACCGACGAGGGCGCGGACAAGCCGCATCGCAACCTGACCGCGTTTCTTGTCGAGAAGCCAACGGGTTTCGGCGAAGTGGTGCCGGGGCTGGTGATCCCGGGCAAGATCGACAAGCTCGGCTACAAGGGTATCGACACCACCGAACTCATCTTCGACGGCTACCAGGCGAGCGCGAACGACATCCTCGGCGGCGCCCCGGGGCAGGGCTTCTTCCAGATGATGGACGGTATCGAGGTTGGGCGGGTCAACGTATCGGCGCGAGCCTGCGGAGTCGGCATTCGTGCCTTCGAGCTCGCTGCGCGTTACGCCCAGCAGCGCCAAACCTTCGGCAAGCCGATCGCCGAACATCAGGCCATTGCGTTCCAGCTCGCCGAGATGGCCACCAAGGTCGAGGCGGCACACCTGATGATGGTCAACGCCGCGCGGTTGAAGGACTCAGGGGAACGCAACGACGTGGCCGCGGGCATGGCGAAATACCTTGCCAGCGAGTTCTGTTCGGAGGTCACCCAGCAGAGCTTCCGGATTCACGGCGGCTATGGCTACTCCAAAGAGTACGAGATCGAGCGCCTGATGCGCGATGCCCCGTTCCTGCTGATCGGAGAGGGTACCAGCGAAATTCAGAAGCAGATCATCAGCAAGCGACTGCTCGCGGAGTACCGGGTCTGAGGCCATGTCTACCCCGGATTTCATTGCGCGCCCTCAACTTTCCGAGGACGTCGCGCGTTTTGTGCGCAGAAGGATTTTCGACGGTACCTACGCGGCGGGGAAGTACGTTCGGCTGGACCAATTGGCTGCGGAACTGGGCATCAGCGTCACACCGGTACGTGAGGCGCTGTTCGCCTTGCGCGCCGAAGGTTTGGTTGCCCAACAGCCGCACCGTGGCTTTGTGGTGCTGCCGGTGACCGGACGTGACCTCGCCGACGTTGCCAACGTGCAGGCTCACGTCGGCGGCGAGCTCGCCGCACGCGCGGCGGCCAACATCACCGACGAGCAACTGCGCGAACTGAAGGAGATCCAAGCCGAGCTGGAGCGCGCCTATGCCGGTAATGACGGCGAGCGGACGGTTCGTCTTAACCACGAGTTTCACCGGGCCATTAATGTCGCCGCGGACTCGCCGAAGCTCGCTCAGCTGATGTCCCAGATCACCCGCTATGCACCCGAATCGGTGTTTCCTGCCATCGAGGGCTGGCCCCGGCAGTCGATAACAGACCATCGCCGGGTGTTGTCCGCGCTGGTGTAGCGCGTTCACGTGCTCGCCCGCGCCGCGATGTCCGACCACCTTGCCGCCGGAGCAGTTCCGTTGATCGAGCATCTCGTCGCACGTGGGGTGGTCGCGGAAGCGGGCGGTTCGGGCGGTTCGATACGCGAATGAGCTCGGAAGGTTCGCGCCGGCGGCGCGGTTCTCGGCAGTCGCGGCAAGTCGTTATCGTGCTGTCCGTTATTGCCAGCGGTTGCACCGGCTTTCCCAACCGGCGCGAGGAGGCCGATGCCATCGTCGCGAAGCTGCGTGCCGCACCTCGGGTCGAATCGGTGTCACAGAGCTACATCAACGCGATCGATCGAGGCGCCTCTTTCGAAGTGAGCGTCGAGGTGGATCGCACCATTGCCGCGTCGGCGTTAGCGGACATCGGCCGGCGCAGCAGAGCTCCCGCGACGACGAAGCCGCCTGCTCTACGCGCGCGTCGTCGATGGCAACGTGGGCAACGCCTTCAAACTCGGTACCCGGAACTACAAGATCGTTGGCAAGCCTAGGTGTTTTGTGTACCTACCAGCAGCTCCCGCAGCCGCCGGGTGTCCACTTTCCCGGTGGCGCCGCGCGGGAGGTCGTCGTCGGATTCCAGCAACAGCCACACCGCTGGCACTTTGAAGGCACTCAGCAGTTCGCGCGTGCAGTTGCGTAGCTGCGCGGCGTTAAGCCCGCGGCACACCACCGCCGCGCCAACGCATTCGCCGGCGGCGCCGGGCACGTTGGTGACGTAGGCGTTGTCGACGCCTTCGATGGTGCGCAGTGCCCGCTCGACCTCGCTGGGGTAAACGGTGGCACCGCTGACTTTGAACATGTCATCGGATCTGCCGTGGTAGAACAGGAAGCCTTCGGCATCCAGATGGCCGAGGTCCCCGGTCGGGTAGAAGCCGTCGGCGGTGAACACGTCTTCGCGGGCGCGGCGGCAAATGCCGCGCAGTGTGTGCGGTCCCCGGATCTGGATCATGCCAACGGTTCCCGTTGCGACCGGCTCGCCGGTTTCGGGTTCGACGATGCGGACCTGCATGCCCGCGAACGGTTTTCCGCAACTGCCCCACGCTGCTGGTGGCATGTCGGTGTCGGCGGGGTAGCCGCAGTACGGTCCGAATGCCTCGGTCATGCCGAACAAGTTGGCGCGCGCCCCGGGTTGGGCCCGTTGCTCGGGGGGCAGCAGGGCGTCCAGACTGCCCGGGCGCAACGCCGAGAGATCGACGCCTGCCGGACCGGCGTGCCGCGCCAACGCTTCGGCTTGATCCGGCCAGCCACGAAACAGCGTGACCCGCTCGCTCTCCAGCAGACGCAGGGTGGTTTCGGGCCGCGGCACCTCTTCGGTCACCAGGGTGGCGCCGGCCAGCAGCGCCGACAGTATCCCGCTGCCCAAGCCACCGACCCAGAAGAACGGCATCGGCAGATACAGCCGGGTGTCGGGCGTGATACATCGCGCCGCAAGCCCTGATCGCACTGCGCCCAAAGCGCTTCCGTGGGAATGCATGACCCCCTTGGGCGGCCCGCTGCTGCCTGAGGTGAATACGATGAGCAGCGGGTCCGCTTCGGTGACCGTCTCGCACAGCGCATCGACAATCCCGCGGGCCCCTTCGCCCGCGGTCAGGTCGGCGAGCCGATCGGCCGTCCAAACCTGCCGTAAGGCAGGAAGTTCGAGCGGCGGCACGGATTGAACATCGTCCAGGTAGCGGTGGCCGCGGAATTCCTCAACGCTCAACAGGAATTGGACTGAGGCCGCCCGGAGATGCGCGACGAGTTCGCCGGCAGCTAAAAGGGTGCTCAACGGAACCAATACGGCGCCGATGCGCGTCAGCGCTACCGCGACCTGCACCCAGCGGGCGTTGTTGGGCATGATCAGCCCGACCCGGGTGCCCTTACCCACCCCGGCTTCAGTGAAGGCTGCCGCTAAATCCCTTGTGGTCGTGTCGAGTTCGCGGTAGCTGATTCGCGCCGCGGGATCGATCACCATCGGTTTGTCGCCGTCGTGGGCGGCGCGCAACCGCACCAGCTGGTCGATGGTGAGCGCGTCCGTCGGGTCAGACATCGAATAGCTTCTTCAGTCGCCGGGTGTCGACCTTGCCGCTGGACAGCAGCGGCACCTCGGCACGGGGGAGGCTGAGGAACCGCTTGGGGATTTTGTACGAAGACAATTCATCCTTGAGCTGCTCACGTAGGGCGGCTTCGTCCAACCCCGGCTGGACCCCCGGCTCGACGATGACGGCGGCAACCAACTCTCCTCGCTCGGCGTCCGGAATGCCCACGACGTGAGCGTCCGCACCGGTGACCTTGGCGATGGCCTTCTCGACTTCGGCCGCCGATACGTTGGCACCCGCGGTCTTGATCATCGCGCTAAGCCGTCCGACGAAATACATGAATCCGTCGTCGTCGGTGCGCACCAAGTCACCGGTGTGGAACCAACCGTCGGCGTCGAAGCACTCTTCGCGACTTCGCTTGTAATACTGCTGCATAACGAACGGGCCGCGGATGCACAGTTCGCCGACTCCCGCCGCGTCGGGGTCGACGATCTTGGTCTGGAATCCGGGTGCCGGCTTGCCGAATGACCCACGCCGCTTCTCGGGCTGATCGGACTCGTCGCCGCTGATCAGCACGATGCTGCCGGCTTCGGTCAGCCCGAGCAAGTTGTGCCGCAGTTCGGGGTCCGCCGGTCTGGCGGCCGGCGCCATGATCGGATACAGGTTGCCCCGTTGCATCGACGTCAGGTCGCGCCCAGCGAAGCTCGGATCCGCGGCCAAGTGCGCGATCCCGGCAGCGAACCCATTGGTCATGGTCGGTTTTTCGGTCTCGAGCAAGTCGAGCGTCTCACCGGGTTTGGCGTTGGAGCAGATCAGCGTGGACCCGGCGACCAACGTCGCCAGCAGACCGAACGCGAAGCCGCCGATCCAGAAGAACGGCGAATTGCAGAACAGCTTGTCGTCGGCGGCCAAGCCGCGAATCATGTTGAGGTTCTTCTGGTGTCCCAGGAGGGCGACATGCGTGTGTACCACTCCCTTGGGCGTACTGGCGGAGCCGGAGGTGTAGATGATCGCCAGCGGGTCCGCACCGTCGACATCATCTTCCATCGCTTCGAGCAATGAGGCTTCGACGGTTTCGGCGAGCCGGTCCACACGCTCGCAATTGACCGCCACGCGGCGCAGTTGGGGTACGGCGGGTACAAACAATCGGTCGCTGGAATCGAAGTCCGGGACCGCCAGCACCCCGGCGAGTCGTGCCACATAATCATGGGAACGGAAAGATGAAGCGCTCAAGAGGATCTCGACATCGCTGTCGACCATTTGCTCACGCAGTTCGCGGGCAGTGGCGAACGTGGAAAACGGCACCACCGCGGCGCCGATTCGCGCCACCGCGAGCATCCCGACGACAAAGTCGGTGCCGTTCGGATACAGCAGACCCACGTGCGTTCCCTTCCCGGCGCCGAAGGCGATCAACCCGCGGGCGAGCTCTGCGGAGCGATGATCAGCCTCGGCATAGCTGATGCGATCACGATCGCAAATAAGAAGCGGGTGGTCTCCCCTCGCGCGGGCCTGGTGGCGCAGGATCTCGGTGACCGTGGGGGAATCAGCGGGCATGGTCGCTGTGGACTGTGACATCCGAGGTTGTTGCGCTGAAGAACTGTCGGATGGCGCTCAGGTCCGCCTTGCCCGACGGTGTCCGCGGGATCGTGTCGACGATCGCGATCTCGGTGGGAATCTCATAGCGCGCCAGTCGCTTACGTAGATGGTCAGCCAGCTCGGCGGCATCGGCGGATGCGGATGCACGCAGTTCCACCACCGCGACGGGTGTTTCCCCCAGACGTGCGTCGGAACGCCCGACCACCGCCGCGCCCGCGACCGCGGGGTGGGTCTCCAGCGCGGTGCGCACGTCGTCGGGCATCACCTTGAACCCGCCGCGGATGATTGCCTGATCGGAGCGTCCGACGATCCAGACAAAACCGTCGGCGTCGATGCGCGCCATGTCCGTGGTCCGCAGCCACTCCGCCGATGGCCCCAACTGACCTGGCTTGACTTCCAGCAGGCCGACCTGATCAGGACCCAGCGCCACGCCGTCGTCATCGACCACCCGCAGTTGCGCGCCGGGGTTGGCCCGGCCGACGCTACCGCGTTTGGCTTGCCAGTGCCGTTGATGGTCGGAGAGCGTCCAGCCGGCCACTCCGCCGCCGAATTCCGTTGCTGCATAAGAGGTCAGGACGGGGATGCCGTACTTCTCGGTGAAGGCGTCGGCATCCTCGGCCGACAGCGGCGCGGTCCCGCAGGTGACCGCGCGGATGCTTTCCAGGTCGGTTCGCGCTAGGTCGGAGTGCAACACCGTCCGCAGTGCGGCCGGTACCAGCGATACGGTGCGGGGCCGGTGTTTTCGCACCGCCGCGGCCCATGCGTCGAGTTCGAATCGTTCCAGCAGCACAAAGGGTCTCGCCTCCGTGACGCATTGCAGTACCCGGAACACGCCGCCGATATGCACCAGCGGTGAGTTGACGATCGCGACGCCGCGGCGCAGCTCGGTAGGCACTGGTGCCCGCTCGGGTTCGGGGCCCATCACGCTGCGAGCCAGCATGTCGTAGCTGAGGTCGACTCGTTTGGGCGGTCCAGTCGTTCCGCTGGTCAACATCCGCACCGCGATCCCGGGCTGGGCAGCGGGCCGAGCGGTGTGCCGCACCGGGCCGGCCTCGTCGTCTAACAGACCCGAGAGCGACACCGTCGGGATTCCCGGGGGAACCAGCGTCGCCAGGTCATCGGGTTCGCCGACGACAAGCGGCAGGCTGAGCGCAGCGATATCGGCCCGGGTGCGGTCGTCGCCGCGCGACGGATTGATGGTGACCACCGTCCCGCCGGCCAGCAGTACACCCAGGAACGCCGCCACCTGACCCGGACGGTTACGCAACAACATTCCGACCGGGGGGTCGGCGCCGAGTTCGGCCGTCAATGACTCGATGCGCCGCGCGGCCTCACCGACCTGACCCCACGACAACCATCGGCCGTCGTACTCGATCGCGTGCGCGCCGGGATCTAACTTCAGCACGTCGGCGATGCGTTGACTGAGTGGATGAGCCGTCATCACCGGATCTTCGGCTGGCGCGGGACGCCCTCGCCTCGCGCGGCCAGTTCGGCCTTGCCAAGCGGGTTGCCCAGCCGGGTGTAGATCAGCCCCTGTTCCAAGGCGGCGCGATAGGGCTTGTCCAGCGACTCCCAGATCGCCTTCACCGTGCCCTGCGTCGCCGACGGCGGTTTGGCGGCAATCGTCGCCGCGATGTCATGGGCGCGTGCCCATAACTGCTCCGCGGAAACAACTTCCGACACCAAACCGATCCGCAGCGCGGTCTCGGCGCTGACGCGTTCGTCGTTGCCCATCAGGGCTATCCGCAGCGTCTCGCCCAGACCGATGCGGCGCATCAGCCCGACCGGCTCCAGTGCGCAGACCAGACCCGCCGAGACGTGTGAGTCGAAGAATGTTGCGTCCGTAGAACAGATGACGACGTCGGACTCGTTGACGAAGTAGAACGCGCCGGCTGTGCACATGCCCTGAACGGCGCACACCACGGGCTTCCACATCTTCTGCCACTTCGGGCTGAGTGTCTCACCGGGATCTTCGTGGTTCCAGACGTTTTCGGGTTGACCGTACGGCGTCTTGATGTCCAATCCGGCGCTGAACGCCCGCGCGCCGGCGGCCCGCAGCACGACCGCGTGCACCGAGTCGTCGAGCTTGACCTCGCGCCAGGCCCGGGCCATCTCCTCGCACATGGTGCGGTTGAACGAATTCAACTGCTCGGGCCGATTCAGCGTGATGGTGGCGACGTGATCGCTGGCGTCGACCTCGAGCAGGATCGTTTCAAAGGTGGCGCTCATTTGGAGCTCATCTGCATTGCCAATTCGGTTTCCGCTTTTCGACAAAGGCCCTGGGGCCTTCCTGCGCGTCCTCGGTTCGCAGCACGCGCTCGCGGAAGGTTTCGGCGAGTATCTCCGCCTCGTGCAGCGGCACATTCAGGCCTTTGAGAATGGCCAGCCGGGTTCCCCGGACCGCCAGCGGAGCATTGGAGTTGACGATGTCGGCGATCTCACGGGCCCGCTCCAGCAGGCGGTCGTGTTCGACGATTTCACTGATCAATCCCAGCTCGTAGGCGCGTTGTGCGCTCATCCGTTCGTGCTTGCCCATCAAGGCCATTCGCAGGGCGATCGAGCGGGGTAGCACCCTGGAGACCCGCACCAACTCTCGTCCCGCCACTAGGCCGATGCTGACGTGCGGATCGAAAAATGTTGCCTGCTCGGATGCGATGACGATGTCGGTCGTGGTGACCCAGTCCATGCCGGCGCCGCAGCACAGTCCGTTGACGGCGGTCAGCACCGGCTTGGCCATGGTGCGAAACGGCGGTGTGCCTTCCTGCGGTGCCTCCCACTGTTCGTAGGTCGACAGGTAGTGCCGTTCGTAGATCACTTTGCCGTCTTCGGGAATGGCATTGACGTCGGCCCCCGTGCAGAACGCGCGGCCGGTACCGGTGACGATGAGGAGCCACACCCTGTCGTCGCTCTCCGCCTCGTCGTAGGCGGCCCGGAGTTCGGTGATCATATGCGGGCTGAGCGCGTTGAGGGCTTCCGGGCGGTTCAACGTGATGGTGGCGGTGTGCCCGTCGACCTCGTATTTGATGGTGTCGAACGAGTCAGTGGGCTTCTTGGGGGGCATGGGTCTTCCCTTCCTAGCGGGTCATCGGCCCTCGAACTTCGGCGCGCGTCGCTGCCGAAACGCTTCCAGGCCTTCTTTGAAATCGCTTGTTCTACAGGACAGTTCCAAGTTGTACAGCTCCTGCGTCATGGATTGACTCAGCGAGGCGTGCTGGCCGAAGCTCAAGGCCTGCTTGGCCAGCCCGATGGCTACCGTCGGTCCGCAGGCCAGTCGTCCCAGCAACTCCTCGGCCGCGTTGTCGAGCTCGGTCGGCCTCACGGCTTGGTGGATCAGCCCCCAGTCGGCCGCATCCGTCCCGCTCACCTTCTCGCCGAGAAGCAGCATTCGGCGGGCCCGCGCCAGGCCGACAAGTCGGGGCAGCAGCCAGGTAGAACCCGAATCGGGGCTGAAGCCGCGGTCCACGAATGGCTCCCAGAACACGGCGTCGGTGCTGGCAACGGTGAAGTCGGCTGCCAGCGCGAGATTGCAGCCCATGCCCACGGCCCATCCCTGCACGCTGCAGACCACGGGCAGCTGGATGCTTCCCACAAGCTCGATCACGCGGTGTGCGGCATGGGGAATCCGACGCACCAGATTGCCGGTGCGGGGACGTTGCGCGCCGTGGCTGTTGGCGGCCACCCAGTCGGCACCGGCGCAGAAGTCGTCTCCGGCGCTTCGGAGGTGAATCGCGCGCAGCGAGTCGTCGGTGGCGGCCTCGGTCATTATGTCGACGAAGGTCTCGATCATCAAGTGGTTCAACGAGTTACGACGCGAGGGGCGATCGAGCGTGACCCGCAAGACCGCGCCGTCCCGGTTTGCTGTCACCGAGCCCTCGGCGTCGGCCGCGTCGGTCTGGTGACTCACGGTCGAATCCGGCCTTTCTCGCCAATACGGTTACCCATACAGTAGGCAATACGATTGATACGCTGTATAAGTTAGCAAGGAATCGCTGCCGACGGAACAACGGGTGAGACCCCGGGAGAGAGGGTCGCATGGACGACGGCACCGCGACTCCCGGTGACGCCAAGTTTGGGGAGGCGCCCCTTGCCCAGACCGTGGCAGCTGCCGGTGCCATGCGCCGTCTTGGCTCGTTGCTGCTCTCGCTGGAGCACGCCCACCCGACGGTCGACACCATGATCGCGAAGTTCGCCGAGTGGGAAAGCGAGCTGGCCGGCGCCGCTCCGCGAGACAGCGCGCCGCGAATCGGTGCGATCCCCGACGACCGCCGGCGTATCTACCTCAACCACGCCACCGACATCGGTGCCTACAACCCGTGCTTTCCCGAGTACCGGTTCGATCACCTCGATGCCAATAAGGCGGTCGGCCGGGTCACCTTCCCGCTGATCTACGAAGGGCCGCCCGGGTTGGTGCACGGCGGCTTCCTCGGCGTCTTCTTCGACTCGGTGATACAGCATCACAACTGCGTTACCGGCTTATCCGGCAAGACGCGGTCACTGACCGTCACCTTTGGCCGTCCGACCCCGCTGCTGACCGAGCTTGGCTTCGACATCGTGCGGTCGCAGCTCGACCGGACTATCACGTCGACCGCGCGGCTGTTGCTCAACGACGAGGTGCTGTGCACGGGTGAGGTCAGCACCGTGGCGTCGCCGCCGGAAAAGCTGTCCGTATTTCAGTTCGCCAGGCGGCGAAAGGAGTCCGCTACATGACCCCCTCGGAGGCGTCGGACGACCGCGTGCTGTTCGACGTGGATCACGACAAGCGCATCGCCACAATCACATTCAACAACCCTAAACAACGCAACTCCTATGACGCCGCCATGCGTGAGGCGGTTGCCCGCTGCCTGGACCGGGTGGTCGACGACGACGACCTCACTGTGGTGCTGCTGCGCGGAGCCGGTGGGGTGTTCAGCACCGGGGCCGACATGAACAATGCGTACGGCTGGTACAGCGAGTCCGCGCAGGGCAAGGCCTCCGCCGATCCGGCGACCAAGCGTCGGCCCAGTCAGCGCCGACGACTTACCGTGGACCGCAAGTCATTTAGCTTTTACCACAACTTCATGGGCTTCCCGAAGGTGACGGTGGGGGAGATCGCCGGCTACGCCCTCGGCGGCGGCTTCGAGATGGCGCTGATGACCGACATCTCCGTGATCGCGCGCGACACCAGGATCGGAATGCCGGCAACACGCTTCCTCGGGCCCGCGTTGGGCAGTCTGCACATGTTCTTCCATCGGTTAGGGCCGGTGCTGGCCCGCCGACTGCTGCTAACCGGTGACATCATTGAAGCCGGCGAGATCGAGCACCTCGGAATCTTCACCGACACATGCGATCCCGGCTCGGTTACGGCCCGCGCCCGATATTGGGCCGAGAAGGCGGCGAAGATGCCCGCCGATGGAGTCGTCATCGCCAAGGAAGCGTTCCGGCTGGTCGAACAGAGCCAGGCCTACCAGGGTGAGGAAGTCGCGAGCTATCTGTTGCACGCGTTCGGCACCAATCTGCAGTTCGCGCCCGACGAGTTCAACTTCGTCAAAACGCGCGCGCAGCACGGAGCCAAGGAAGCCTTTCGGCTGCGCGATGAGCACTTCCACGTGCCCGAACCGGAAGCGTGATAACGCGATTAGCGCTGGGCCTTAATGGGCCTTAACGGATCGTCGCCTTGGCTAGCCCGCGCTGACCGGCTGACTTGACCGCCTTGCGTTGCCGGGGCGGTGCCGACTTTGCGGCCTTCGAGCCCTCCTCGATCAACCGGTCGGCATGGTCGAGGATGCATTCGAGGCCGTACTCGAAGTTCGTCTCATCGGGTGCCCCGATGCGGTGACCTTTCCCGGTCACTCGCGCGAGCAACGGAGTGGTTTGGAGATCGATGCCCACCGCGTCCTCGATGGTGCGCGGCCCGCTGTCGGACGACTGGTTCTTTTCGTAGAGCCGCTGCAGCACCACTGATCCGCGGACGTGAAGCGACACCGCGGAATAGGTGTCAAAGGCGTCCTCGGGAGACAAGCCGGCCTCCACCAAGTTTCCGATCGCCGTCTCCATCTCCAAGGCACCCAGTCGAGCCGCTTTGGGACTTAACGCGGCGCGAATCAGAATCAGATCGCACAGAATTGGGTTGCCCATGAACGTCTTACGCATCAGGCGCGCGTGATTCCGCAGCGTCTCGCGCCAGTCGCTGGCTTCCACGTAAGGGGTGGCGAACACGTACTTGCTCAAGGCTCGGTCGGTCATCGCGTTGAGCAGATCGTCCTTCTTGCGGAAGTACCAGTAGATGCTGGTGACACCCACGCCGAGGTGTTTGCCGAGCAACGGCATGCTCAGGTTATCTATCGATACCTGCTCAGCGAGTTCGAAGGCGCCGCTGATGATGTCATCAGGATTGATGGATCCGCGCTCGCGGCGCTGACGCTTATCGGCGGTTGCCTGCTTTGCCACTACGGGCACCTCCATCAAGGTCTATCTTGCGCATGCGGCCCTTGGCCGTTTCGCCCTTCGGCAGTGCTTCTTTGTGCGGTTTCCTGTCTGCTACTGTAATACCTATCGTAGGGTTTCTGGTAAATACGGCTGGACAGGCGTACTGAGCCATGGATCTAGGGCTGGCGAATGCCGCGGCAGCGGTGGTCGGTGGCAGCCGGGGTATGGGTTTGGCCACGGCGCGATGTCTCGCCGAGGAAGGTGCCCGGGTGGCGGTGATCGGCCGCACCCCTGCCGCACTCGAGAGCGCTGCCGCGGAGTTGACGCGTCTCGGTAGTCCGGATGCCCTCGGGCTCGCTGCCGACATTGGCGACGCCGGTCAGGTTGACCAGGTGTTCGCCGAGCTTGGACAGCGATGGGACGGTGAGCTCAACGTGCTCATCAATACGGTCGGGCCGGGTGCGCCGGGCAGGTTCGAAGATTTGACCGACGAGCAGTGGCGTGAATCCGTCGAAGACGGCGTGCTGGGAATGGTGCGCTGCGTCCGTTCGGCACTTCCGCTGCTGCGCAAGGCGCAATGGGCGCGGATAGTGAATTTTTCGGCGCACTCGACACAACGACAAAGCGTCATGCTGCCCGCCTACACGGCGGCCAAGTCGATGCTGACCAGCGTGTCGAAAAACCTGTCCCTGCTGCTGGCCAAGGATGAGATCCTGGTCAATGTGGTATCGCCAGGCAGCATCGCATCCGAGTCGCTAGTCGGCTGGGCCGCGTCGGTTGGTGTCGACGGCAACGACCCCTATGCCCTGATGGACGCCATTGCCAAGCACTTTGGTCATCCGGCGCACATGCCGCGAGCCGGCTTACCGGAAGAAATCGGGCCGGTCGTCGCGTTCCTGGCATCGCGACGGAACTCCTACATGACCGGAGCCAACATCAACGTGGACGGCGGCTCGGACTTCACCTGACTTGGCCCGAAATCGCTTGGCTGACAGAAGGAGTGGACTATGGCGATGGCCGGTTACGAATGGTTATCGCCGTCGTGTAATCGCGGGATTCGTCGCGTCGCGCGCTACCGTGTCATATCTGCATGTACGCCCATCGACGAGAAAGACCTCCTGAACGACCGCTTACCGGTGACAATAGCGACGTGATCAACGCGTCCGTACCAGCCGACCCAGCGGCGCCGGTTCCCGTGAGTGGTCACGCGCCCACGAGTGTCTACAACGACCTGCCCCAGGTTGTCGCGGACACCGTGACCGACCTCCTCGGCAGGCCTCGCGCACGCGGCTGGATTCACCTATTGTCGGCGGCCGCCGCCATTGTGGCCAGTGCAGCGCTGGTGTCGGTGGCCGCGATCGAGGCGTCGCCGAGGGCCGTGTGGGCCACCCTGGCCTACACCGCCACGACCGTCGCCATGTTCAGCGTCAGCGCCGCTTACCACCGGGTGCACTGGCGCTCTCAGAGCGCCCAGAAATGGATGAAGCGTGTCGACCACTCGATGATCTTTATCTTCATTGCCGGCAGCTACACCCCTTTCGCGCTATTGGCGATGCCGCCGCGCACCGGGATGGAGGTGCTCACGATGGTGTGTGCCGGCGCGGCTGCTGGTGTGGCGCTTAAGATGCTGTGGCCGTCGGCGCCTCGGCTGGTTGGCGTGCCCCTGTACCTACTGCTGGGCTACGTGGCGATTTGGTTCGCCGGAACACTTCTCGACGGCGCAGGTGTGGTTGTGGTGGTCTTACTCGTCGCCGGAGGCGTCTTTTACAACGTTGGCGCCATCATTTACGGCTTTGGCTGGCCCAACCCATGGCCACAGACGTTCGGCTATCACGAGTTCTTTCATGCGTTCACGGTGGCCGCGGCGGTCTGCCACTACAGCGCCGTCTGGGCCGTCGTGTTGTAGCCACCGGGTGGATGTGTGACATCGAAGTGACAGAAGGACCGAAAAAGGGAGTTGACTATGGCGACGGCAGCTGAGGCGCGTACCTGGGCGCGCGGCGCTTTACGGGGAATCGGCGATTCGCTCTACACGCCGTTCTGCGGTACCGATGGTGACGACATCGATTGGGACGCCTACCGGACACTGGTGCGCCACTGCGTCGGCGACCTCGGGCACCCGATGTTGTGGTGCACCAGCGGCATCGCCGAGTTCTGGTCGTTGACGCTCGAGGAGCGAAAGCGCTTGCTGGAGGTGGCAATAGAGGAGGCGCGCCGCGCGAATCCCGATGTCGTGGTGCAGGCCTGCACGGCGGCGATGACCCCCAAGGACTGTCTGGACCTGACGCTGCACGCCCAGCAGGTCGGCGCCGACATCGCCTACATTCAAACGCCGATGATGGAGGCACACGGCGGCGAAGGCGTGCTGCGATTCTTCAAGTACATCGCCGCGCGCACGGATATCGCCCTGGGCATGTTCAACTCCCCGTCGTCGGGTTATGTGCTCACACCCACCGAAAGCGCGCGGATCTACGACGAGGTGCCCGCGGTGTGCGCCACCAAGGAGGGCGCCTTCCGGCCGGAGGCGAGCCGGCGGCTGCACGAGTTGGCGCCCAATCTCGCGGTCTGGGAATGCGACAGGACGGTCTACCGCGCCGGGTGGCTGCGCGCCGGGATCGTGTGCCCGGCGCAGTTGGGTACCGTCGGCTACCTGTTCGAGACACCACACAAGCGGCTGTTTTCCGAGTACTGGGATCTGGTGCTGAACGACAAGCTCCTGGAGGCCATGGACTGCGGCCGTGACTCGGGTTTGGACCAGTTCGACCTCGACATCGGGTCGTGGTGGACCTGCTATCCGGGACGAGCGGACTACTTCACCCACTGGGGTGGTGCGTTCAAATACGCCGCCTCACTGCTGGGCCTGCCGATAGGCGACTATCCGCATTCCCGGCCCCCGCAAGCGGAGCTACCGTCGGAGGCCAAGGCTCAGATAGAGAACGCCTACCGTCGGCTCGGGCTCATCGACTCGTGAGAATTGCGGTTCGACAAGCCGAAATTCGCTGTTCATTGCGGGTCCGCGAGGGCCTCGTCGGCGGTTGTGGAATGCAGTACCGATAGGTATACAGTATGGGTACAAAGTCTGCTGGAAAGTCCGCTGGATCGAAGCACTAGCCGTGCGTGAGGAGGCGTCGATGGGCAGCGCCGACGGCGAAGACGCGGTGCTCTACGAGGCCACGTCCAGCGGCGTCGCCATCCTCACGTTCAACCGCCCGGATCGCCTCAACGCCTGGGGCCCCGACATCGCCGCAGGGTTCTACACCGCCATCGACCGCGCCGAAGAGGACCCGTCCATCCGGGTGATCGTGCTGACCGGCCGCGGCAGGGGATTCTGTGCCGGCGCCTACCTGGGCGCGCCCAGCGCGGCGAATCATGTCGGCGAGACCATGGAGAAGGCGGGCAAGACGAATCTGGCTGAGTTGGTCGGCGAACGCCCGCCGCACTTTGTCACCACGTTGCGCAAGCCCGTCATCGCGGCGATCAACGGCTCCTGCGTGGGTATCGGTCTCACCCAGGCGCTGATGTGCGATGTTCGGTTCGCCGCCGCCGGCGCCAAGTTCGCCGCCGTGTTCGCCCGCCGCGGCCTGATCGCCGAGTTCGGCATCTCCTGGATACTTCCTCGGTTGACCACCTGGGGCGTCGCCCTCGACCTGCTGTTGAGCGGCCGCACCTTCCTCGCCGAGGAGGCAGCCGAGCTGGGTCTCGTGAAAGAGGTTGTCGCGCCTGAAGACCTGATGAAGCGTGCCCTGGACTACGCGGAGGACATCGCCCAGAACTGCTCGCCGGCCTCGATGGCGGGGATCAAACGGCAGGTATACGGCGACGCCACTTGCGATGTCGTGGAAGCGACCTCGCACGCCGAGGTCATGCTCCACGAGGCGATGCCGCGGCCGGACGTTATCGAGGGGATCACCAGCTTCCTGCAGAAGCGACCGCCGCAATTTCCTCCCTTGCTTGGAAAGCTCACTTCAACCGACGCTTAGGTGCACCCGGGAAAGGACGATCATGGGGAACTTGAGTTACAAGGCGATTGACGTCGACAACCACTACTACGAACCGTTGGACGCGTTTACCCGCCACCTGGACAACGAGTTCAAGCGCCGCGGCGTGCAGATGGTCACCCAGGGCAGGCGCACATGGGCCGTGATCGGCGACCGCGTCAACCACTTCGTCCCCAATCCCACCTTCGACCCGATCATCGTGCCCGGCTGCCTCGACCTGTTGTTCCGCGGCGAGATTCCCCAAGGCGTCGACCCGGCCTCGCTGATGAAGGTCGAGCGGCTGGCCGAACACCCCGAGTACCAGAACCGCGATCCCCGCATTGCGGTGATGGACACCCAGGACATCGAGACCGCTTTCATGCTGCCGACATTCGGGTGCGGGGTCGAGGAGGGGCTCAAGCACGACGTCGAGGCGACGATGGCGTCGGTGCACGCCTTCAATCTGTGGCTGGATGAGGACTGGGGTTTCGACCGGCCCGACCACCGAATCATCGCCGCACCGATCATCTCGCTGGCTGATCCGGCCAAGGCGCTCGAAGAGGTGGAGTTTGTGTTGG
>NZ_JBKQQD010000083.1:0-2784 GCF_052144515.1 Mycobacterium sp.
AGCCACGCTGACCCGCAACGACATTCACTACCACGGCACCAACGCCACGGTGCCCACCCTGGCCGAACCCACCCCCGATCAACGCCGCGCCTTCGACCTCATCGGCACCCCCACCCCACTCACCGCACGAAGTCCGCACCGCGTACCTGAATTCACAGCTCGCCGCGTAAATGGACACGAAATCCGCAGTACGGAAAACGCGGGGCAGCCCAACGCACTGAATCGACGGCATCGCACGAAAAATCGAGGCTAGCGCCGCCAGCGCACACCACGTCGCTGTCAGAAGATAGATCAGCAGGGGCGGCCTGCACGCGAACGATTCGTTATTCGATCTCGCCAGTCAGCTCGAACTCAGCCAGCGTGCGCGCAGCCAGCTCACGCAACGCGGGCTTTGTGTTCTCGGCGCCCGGTTGGTAGGCGAGGACGTGGATGGAAAACTTGCCGAGCGCCGGCGCGCGGTGAGATAGCAGCTGCAGTTGGCCGCCCATTCGCTCAAGCCACTGTCGCGTTGCGTTTTGGTTAGTCGCTCGTGCGTAGAAGTACTCGCAGTCGGTGCCGTCGGGACGGGTCACGATTGAGCCGACGTCGCCGAAGTTAGAACAAACTACCGGGTGATCGGGGTCGGTGAGCGCCCCATCAACCAGCTGTTTCCACGCGCGTTTCGGCGTGAACGGAGTCAACGGAGCGAGCTGCACTGATACGTCGTCCGGCGTTTCCCGCAGAGCCTTTAGCGCCTGGCTGATGGCGGCGCGGGCGTCACGCAGATCCGCCGTTGCTTGCGTCGGGTCGACCTTGACGCGGGTGAAGGACACTGCGACCGCACGTGTATCGCCCTCGGTGCGGTTGCTCGCAACGAGTTGTACGGTGACGGTGCCGTCATCGTCATGTCGGAACCCCAGGCGCTCCCCGAGTTTCGCCGCCAACCCGACGGCCAGCGTGTTACTCGCTCCGCCAAGAGTCTTCGCACGGACATCCCAGTCTTCCAGGTCGATGTAGATCGTGATGCCGGGTACGACGACAAGGTCATCGCCGTCGCCTCCGTCGAGGGCGACGGGTCGCGATGCCGGTGATCGGGCAACGTCGTGCCGGCGACGGCGGGCCGCTTTTGCCCCCGCGACAAGCGCCCGGGCAACTGCAGGCGCTTCGCGGGCTGTTTGGCCGGCATCCTGAACCACCGCGCGCAGTCGAGCTCGTGAACGCGGCGGCGGGTAGGCAAGATCGGGTGTGTTGCCCAGGATCGCATTAACCATCGCGATGAGGGACCCGATGCCGTCGAGCAGGTAGTGGGAAACCACCATGGTGACTGCGGTCGAGCCGTCCGTCAGAGGTAGGACGCCGAGATACCAGCCGGGCCCCCATTCCGGATCAAGGGGCAGTTGTGCCCGTTCATCAGCCCAGTCGCTGAGTTCAGCGCGTGGACGGGCGCACTCAGCGATATCGATGTCCGACGGTCCACGATCTGCAACAACCCACCGATGCCGGCCGAACGGCAGTGGCGAACGCTCGATGCACCGTCCGAACAACGCGTAACCGAGATCGTGGTGTAAACGCCTCAGCGCATCGAAGTCGATAGCGTGCTCGTAAACCCACACGGCCTGCATGACTTCCTTCTGGCCGGCGGCGCGATGCCCGTCAAAGAAGGCTTGGTCGAGCAAGGCGAGCCGATTGTCCGGCCTCGCATCACCGTTGGATGCGCGGCCGTTAAAGGGTGCACGTGCGGGACGTATGCGGACCGGCACCGATCAGCCTCCGACGACACAGGATTCGCCCGTGACGCCCGGTGGGGCGTACACCTGGTCATGGGGGGCGACGCCGCGGGCCTCAGTGGGGTGGAACCGATTCATCGCATCAGGTTAGCTCCGGTGCTTCGGCTCGGCCCAGCTTTTGGCGAAGACCCCAACCGTGTTCGACGACGCCGGGGCCGAGACTCACGTTGGTGTCGAAACCGCCTTGGGTTACCCGGAATGTCTGCATATGTTCGTGGCTGGGCAGCTTTTTGTCCCTGCGCCCTTGTGGACCCCGGATGGCTGCCGTCGAGTCCAGGGTTGAACAATTCGTTGATCGATCTCGCCAGTCAGGTCAAACGCGGCCCGCGTGTGCGGGCCACCACAGGAAAATCAGTCTTGGCGTTCTTGCCCGCCCGAGATTTGCTACATGTTGCGACGGCGACAGGGTCGGGCCCTTATCGTGTTGTCGTGATCAAGCGTCAGCTTGCTGCCGGGAAGCGCGCCGCGGGACCTTCTTTTTTCCGTCCGGCGGCGGCGCGGATCGATCGACTCGACGCGGCCACACGGGCCAAGCGCGCTCCTGCGCCGTGCGCGGCATCGAGCACGAAGTTGTGCTGGTGACCCCCGCCGCGCAGTCCGAAACTGCGGCCCGCCCGGTCGCTTTGTTCGTGGTGGGCTATGCCCGGTCCGGAACGTCGGCGCTGACGCGGGTTCTCTCATTGTGCGGTGCTACGCTCCCGCCCCGGCTATTGGGCGCCACCAAGAGGTATCCAGCTGGCTTTTGGGAGCCGCGCGCAGCCATCCACCTCAACGGAGCAATCCTGCGCCGCCACGGCAGCGCCGGGTTTGACCCGACGCTGCGCCTGCAGGAGGAAGGTGCCTTCGACGCCGTTGAGAAGGCCGCCTGCATCGCCAAGATCCGGGCGTTCCTCACCACGTTGCCGGCCGCGCCGCTCGTGGTCATCAAGGACCCGAAGATAACGGCGCTGTCTGGCATGTGGTTCGAAGCGGCGCGTCAGGCCGGATTCGACCCCATGGCCGTGATTGCGGTGCGCCA
>NZ_JBKQQD010000084.1:0-3642 GCF_052144515.1 Mycobacterium sp.
GTATCGGATGAGAGGATCCGCCAGCGGTTTCGCGCGCGCGGTCGAGTCGATCCAGCAGCGCGATACCACCTTGACGCACACCGTTTCGCAGACCAAGCGCGTAATGCTCGACGTCTGACATGGACTCCGCACCGCCGGCGATAACCAGTCGGGCGCCGCCCGTCGCGACCTGGGTGCCTGCGTAGAGCACCGCTTGCAGGCCAGAACCACTCCGGCGGTCGATCTGCAAGCCGGGCACACTGGTACCCAAGCCCGCATCGAGCGCGGCGATCCGGCCCAGCGCCGGTGCTTCACCATTGGCGTAGCCCTGACCGAGAAGCAGGTCGTCGATGTCGCCTTCGCCAAGGCCAGTACGGGCGACGAGTTCCGTGAGCACGGTGGTTGCAAGCTCACCGGCGGTCAGCGCAGCGAGCACACCACCACTGCGTCCCACCGGTGTATGCAGAGGTGCGCAGATGACAACGTCGGGCACACCCTCGACGCTAGCCAGCCGAATCGATATTCTGAAATACCTATTGTCGTCCGTTTAATATTTGGAAAGTCTTAATTTCGTGGAGTTGCGTCACCTGCGTTACTTCCGCGCGGTCGCCGAGGAACTGCACTTCGGCCGGGCCGCCGAGCGCCTGCATATCGCCCAGCCGCCGCTTTCCCAGCAGGTCCTGCAACTCGAACGTGAGCTGGGCGTCACGTTGCTAATTCGCAGCACCCGCAAGGTAGAACTCACCCCGGCTGGCACCGCGTACCTCAAACGCGCGGTGGCGATCCTGGGTGCAGTCGATGACGCCGCGCAGCACGCGCAGCGCGTCGCCGAGGGGCTCGAGGGACAGTTGGCGATCGGCTGCGTGGGCTCAGCCACATATTCACTGCTACCCCGGCTGGTGCGCGCGCTGCGTGAGTCGCTACCCGGAGTGGATGTCAGTGTGCGCGGGGAGATGTTGGCGCCGGCTCAGCTCAGCGCACTGCTGGCGGGTGAGATCGACCTGGCGTTACTGCGGCCGCCTGTCGAAGACTACGGACTGCACGTGGAGGCGTTGCGTCGGGACCGACTGCTGGTCGCGCTACCGGAAGAACATCCATTGGCCGCCCGGGGCGAACTGCAGATCACCGACCTGCGCGCTCAGGAGTTCATCGCCCATGCAGGGAACGGTCGTTCGGTCATGAGCGCCCTGCTCTCAGCGTTGTGCACGCAATCCGGTTTTGCGCCGCGGATCCGGCACGAAGTCGAGGAAACCTCGACGTTGGTGACGTTGGTCGCCGCGGGGCTCGGCGTCGCGGTGGTGCCGGGCCCGACGGCGGCGCTGGACATCGCCGGCGCCTGCTACCGCCCGCTCGTGCCCGACAGGTTGGGTGTCGATTTGGTTGCCGCCCACCGAGGTGACTCGCCGTTCATCAGGCGGGCGATGTCGGCGTTGCGGACGGTTGCGGCTGCCTAAGAGATGGCACCCGGCTCCCCTTCGCCAAAGATTCCGAGCCAAGGCGCACGGGAACCGACCGAGTTGGCGGCCTGGGTACGCCTCGCGGCGGTACTGGAACTGCGACCCGGTGCGCTGGACGCTCAGATGCGGCGCGGCGCAACTTCGATGGATTCCGAATACTTCGTCCTGGCCATGCTGTCGCAGGCGCCGTAGCGGACTTTACGGATGACCGCCCTGGCGGCCCAGACCAACGCCACCAAGCCTCGGCTGTCCCACGTGGTCCGGCGTCTGGAGGACCGGGACCTTGTGGAGCGTTTTCCGTGTGCTGAGGACGCGCGCGCCAACAACGCGCGCCTGACAAAAGTCGGCCGGGCTACGTTCATGCGGCGGCGCCCGGCCATGTCGCCAACGTCCGGAGCGGGTCACCGGAGAACACGAAGGCATTCCGTGCCGTCGCACGCTATCCAGTTGAGTGAACCCGATTACGGGCGGACCTTTTGGGGTTCCCAACTTCCGAAGGCTGTCAGAGGCGCAACAGCGTGCGTGCTGGTGCTGGCAATTCTCGCGCGGTCGTTCTCGTTGATCTCCAGACGGTCGAACCATTCGGAGGCCTCACGCATGTCTTCGAACGGGTAGTCGGTCGAGAAAAGGAGACGGTCGACGCCCAGTCCTTGAATGGTGTTGAGCAAAGCAGGAGTTCGGAAGTTGCCGCTGGTGGTCAGGTAGAAGTTGTTGCGCAGGTAGTGGCCGAACGACCGTTTGACCGTGATGCCGCGCGGGGCAACGTTGATGCGGTGATCGGTGCGCCAGATGTTGAAGGGCAGCAGCTCGCCCAGATGCCCTAGGATGATGTTGATCCCGGGGTGGGCATCGAAGAGCCCGCTGCCCATCAGCCGCAGGGCGTGGGTCGCGGTCTCGACAGAGAAGGCCCACGCCGATCCGTATAGCCACGGGTGCCCGTCATACTGCGGGCTGCGAACCGCCAGCGGGTCCCGCGGGTGCAGGTAGATCGGGACTTCCAGATCGGCGACGATCGACCAGAACCCGGCGTAAGGAGAGTCATCGAGACGGACCACTGTGTTGTCATCCCCGACCTGAGAGAAGCCGTTGATCAGGGCGCCTACCAGGCCGAGTTCGGTGACCGCACGTCGAAGTTCACTCACGGCGGCGTCGGGTTCCTGCATGGGGAGCGCGGCGAAAGACGCGAACCGATCGGGTCGCTTCGCAACCTGTTGCGCTGCATAGTCGTTGAGCCGTCGGGCCCAAATCGACCGCCTGCTTCGACTCGTAGAGCGACTGGATGCCCGGCGCGAGCAAAGACAGCACAGTCTTTTCGATTTCACAGCTTTCCATGATGCGGATTCGTTCTTCATGGATGTCGAGCAGCATGTCGCGATGCGCCGGCCACGCGTCTGCCTGAAAGTGCTCCGCGGATTGCTCGACGATGTTGGGGTCGGTGGCCCCGAAATGTTCTTCCAGGGCGATCTTGCTGACCATCGGAGGCTCCTTGGGTGAGGGCAACGCACAAGTCCCCGACATGGGGTAGGCGTTAGTTTCTGCGGCGATGTCCTCGGGGAAGGCTTCCCAAATGACGATCAACGCACTCTTGCCAACTCATTCACTGGCCCGGCTTGCACTTCTACTTGCTCGGTGCGTTTAACAGTGCCTGAACGGGTTTGGTGAGGACTGAAGCGATCGCGGTCAGCACGTTGGATCCGAGTTCTCCGTCGACGAGGCGATGATCGAACGACAACGCCAAGTGGGTGACCTGCCGGATCGCGATCTGTTGGTCGAGCACCCACGGAGTCGGGCGCACCGCGCCGAAGGCCAAGATCGCTGCTTCCCCCGCGTTCAGGATTGGCGTGCCGGCGTCTACGCCGAGAGCGCCGATGTTGGTGATGGTGATGGTGCCGCCGGACATGTCCGCGGGCGTCGCCTTACCTGCCCGTGCCGTGTCGACCAATTGTGCTAAAGCACCTGCCAATTCGGGCAAAGTCAGCTCGTCGGCATTCTTGATGTTGGGTACCACGAGACCCCGTGGCGTGGCTGCGGCAATACCCAGGTTCACGTCGTTATGGTAGACGATCTCTTGGTTGGCTTCGTCCCACCGTGCGTTCACGCCCGGGTACCGGCTGGCTGCAATCAACAGCGCCTTCGCCACGAATAGCATTGGATTCACCCGGACATCGGACCATAGTGGATCGGCCCGCAGTGAGCGCACAAGACC